>JAUVTR010000135.1 GCA_030601425.1 Desulfobacterales bacterium | reverse complement strand
TTGGCCACTGGATCCACATCCGCATGGATCACAGCCGGTTTGCCTGAATTCACCGATCGTTCAAGAGCCGATTGAATTTCCGAGGCCTTCTGAATGTATTCACCATGACAGCCCATCGCCATGGCGACCTGATCATATCTTACCGGTGCGTGGTCATGACCGAACCAATCCGCTTCACGTCCGAAAGCCCTTCTTTGTGCGGATTTTTCCATGCCGTAAGCCCCATCGACCGCCACAATAATAATGACGGGCAAGTTGTGCCGTACAGCTGTTTCCAGCTCTTGAATGTTAAATCCAAAGGCACTGTCACCGGTCACGCAATATACGGATTTATCGGGCTGGGCCAGTTTGGCCCCGATTGCATAAGGCAGGCCGGTGCCGAGATGTCCGTAGTTCATCGAATAGATGACCGAGCGTTGTGTTTTGGGCACATGATAATGAATACTCCACAGCGTCGTATTGCCCCCATCCATGACCATTATGGCGTCGTCTGAGAAGAATTCATTACACACCTTTAAAATTTGACCCGTCAGCATGGGTGCCCGCTCCAAATCGGCCACAGCTTCATCGAGTTCCTTCTGCCATTCATCCTGCACAATCCGAAACTCGGCGATTTTCGGATGGGTTTTACGCTTTTGGGTCCGTTTTTTAACTGCTTCAAACAATTGCGATAAAATCTTCTTTGCATCGCCGACCAGGGCCACATCGACGGGTCGATTCAAACCAATATGAGTGGGTTCGGTGTCTATTTGAATGAGCCGCTGTTTTTCCGGTTCGCCAAACATGGGCGGCTGGCCCCACATGTTAAGCTCGCCAAGACGGGTGCCGACAGCCAACACCACATCCGCCTGGCTGTTGGCCATAATTCGAGATAAGCACGTTGGATGAAAAACAAGCGCATGCTCATCTGATACGATGCCTCGTGCCCGGATAGTGTTTGTAACCGCACAACCCAGATATTCCGCTATTTTTTGGACCTCTTTTCCGGCTCCCGATCGTTCCGCACCATTGCCGCAATGAATATTGACAAGGTCGGCTGTTGCCAATAGTTCTGCCGCTTGCTCTAAGGCAGTTGGATCCCCTGATATGCTTTCGGTGAGGCGATATTTTTCAGGCGCCCATATTTGAACACCGGCTTCCTCGTCGCGTGCATTCAAAATATCTTCCGGGATTAAGATATGCACCGGCCCCGGTCGGCCGGAAGTGGCTACGCGAAAAGCATGGCGCACCATATCCGGGATACGATTCCAGTGATCCACTTTTCCATTCCATTTTACCGCCGGCTTAAAGATATCCAGGTGACGGCTCACCTGCATGCCCCCCTGATGAACATAAGAATCGGAAATAATGCTGCGCCGGGTCGTCGTTATGGCGACAACCGGACTGCCCTCTGCCTCGGCACACATCAAACCGGCAATTAGATTTGCCGCACCCGGTCCGGCACAGGCCATAACCACAGCGGGCTCTCCCGCACACCGTGTGTATGCATCACAGGCATGCGCTGCGGCGGCTTCATGGCGCGGAACGATCAGCTGAATACCGAATTCCTTCCCAAGGCGTTCAAGTGCTTCTAAAACCATCATATAGGTACCATCTGTAATCGCATGGACATAACGGACACCCTCTGCATGCAGACATCGAACCAGCAGTTCGCCACCGGTGATCTCAGCCATAGATAGCCTCCTCAGTTAGATTTGTTCATTCGTCAAATGGTCGAATAGTCAAATCGTTCTGAACATTTAACGAATATACGAATTAACGAAATTTGATCGCAGATCAAATTTCCATGAGCTGCCCGCCGCTAATATTGATTGCCTGGCCGGTGATGTATGAAGATTGATCCGAGGCCAGAAAGGCCACCAGATCTGCGGCTTCAGCGGTGGTCCCCAGGCGGCCCATGGGAATGCTTTTAAGCATTTCCGCTTCGCGCTCTTCAACGGTCGAATCCAAAATATCGGCCTCCAGTTTGAAACGCCAGTCGGTAAAATCGGTCTGAATGACCCCCGGGCAGATGGCATTGACCCGTATTCCCGCACCGGCCAGTTCTTTGGCCATGACTTTTGTCAGCATGACAACCCCTGCCTTGGCCACGGCATAGGCACCGTTAAACAACGGCGGCACCTTTGCTGCTCTGGAGGCTACATTAATAATGCAACCACCGCTATCCGTCATCAAGGGCACAATTGCTTTGGAGACCCGAAATACGCCATGCAGGTTCACGTCGATGGTTTTCATCCAGGCGTCTTGATCGTAAGTATGAATAGCATTGGGCACCCCAAAAACGGTGCCGGCATTGTTGCATAATATATGGATGCGACCAAACTGCTTTTGCACTTCATCTACCATCTTAGTAATCGACCCCTGAAGGGTCACATCCAATTCAACGGGAATCGCCTTGATCTTAAATGCCTTTTCCAGATCTTTTGCAAGGTGAGTCATTTCAGCCATGTTATTGGCAAGCGGTTCATTCTGTCGGGTTTCTTTTCCCACCAGATCGGCTATGATTACATTTACGCCGCATTCTGCCAGTTTCCGAACAATCCCATAGCCGATACCGGCCTTTTTCCCTGAACCGGTCACCAGAGCTGCTTTGCCTTTTAGATCAGCGGTCATCGTCCTGCCCTCGATGATATGTGTTATAGGTTAAATGATCGTTGGACCTCGTAAGGCGCATTAATCATGTGAGAAAAAAATCGTCTCAAACATATTTCAGATTTCAGATAGTTATTTTTTGTCAACTAGAAGTCAACAAAAAATTGACAGGGATTAAGCCTATTCTTAATTTGGGAAAGGACTTGGTCCGTTAATTTGCCGGTGTTGGGATATCGTTGGTGTTTGACTGGGTCTTGCAAACCAAAAGCTTTCACTTCAAGGTCAGAAAAAAGGAGGGCTTATGAAAACCATACCACGGATTATTGAAGAACAGGTGCAACGCTGGCAAATCATGCAAAAAGAAGGAAAGGAAGAAAAAGAAGGTATTTCCATCGTCACCCTATCCAGAGAGCCGGGCAGCGGCGGCCGCATCCTAGCAGGTAAATTGGCTGATAAACTCGGCATCGATATTTTCCATCAGGAAGTCATCAATGAAATCGCCAGAAGCGCTGATGTCAGTGAAAAACTACTTGAAACCCTGGATGAACGCGGCCTTTCAATCCTGGAAGACTGGATATCTTCTCTGGTCTATGATCGGCATCTGTGGCCGGATGAGTACCTGCAGCATCTGATGAAAGTTATCGGTACCATCGGTAAACACGGGCGGGCGGTGGTTGTCGGAAGAGGCGCCAACTTTGTTTTGCCTCTTGAAAAAAGATTCAGTGTGCGCATTGTGGCGCCACAGTCATGGCGCATACAAAATGTTTCAAAAGAATTCGATATTTCCGTTGAAGAGGCCAAAAGAAGAGTCATGCGGACCGAATCGGACCGTCGCGCGTTTATTCGGAAGTATTTTAACGCGGATATTGCCGATCCCACCAATTATGATATGGTCATCAATACAGCCACGCTAAATGTTGATGATGCCGTAAATGTGATATCTTCCGCTCTTGGTCTGGTGGAATGTGTTTTTGTGGGATAGTCATTTGCAAAAACTGACTCTGAAAGCGCAAAAATGGCAGCGTCAGCCGCTATCTAAGGTATCGGCCGACCGGATAATCTTTTCTGGATTTTCTCGCTTCTCAATTCTCTGAGCGCATCACTGGCCACCCACCGCGCCGTCTTGGATTCAAACTGCTGGATTTCTTCAGCCACGGCAATCGCTTTTCTATTCAGGGACATGTTGCGTTTGCCGATTTGCCGCAAGGCCCAGTTGACCGCTTTTTTGACAAAATTACGCGCATCGACCGCCTCCTTTTTGATCAGCCTAAAGAATGCATCAAATTGCCTGTCGGCAGCTTTTTTGTCGTGCACGGCCAGCACCACCATCAAGACAAAGCCGGCCCGCTTGACAAATTCTTCGGGTCGGCGCGCCCAATCCAGTGCTTTTTGATGGGCAAATTCTGTTTTTCGAATCAGGCGATTGCAGCACTGGTCACAGAGATCCCAGGAATCAAATTCTTTTACCCAGCGTTCCAGCTGGGCTTCGGTGACTTGCTGCGAGTCATCAATCATGCAAGCCAGGATGCGCGCTTCATGGATGCCGCACGACCACAGTTCGCCAGCCAATTTGTGGTTTTTGCCAATATTTTTAGCCAACCCCTGAAGCCCGGGAATAGAGATCCCCAGGGCCCGGTCGGCATTTATACCGTATCGGGCCATCCCGGCGGCCGCTTCTGGGTCCCCCATGGATTTGAGCTCGGCTAAAACCGCTTTCAGCTGCATGGTATCCTTGTAAAAGCGAATTGGCGCGCACGGTGGCCCGCCCGACCCACTTGAATTGAGGAAATTCCAAGCACCAATTCACAAATAACAAACAATATCCAAATTCGAATTTTCGATGATTCAAACATGTTTGCAACTTGATTCATTGGAATTTGAGATTTATTTGGAATTTGGTGCTTGAAATTTTGGATTTAAACGAATTTATTTTTGAAAAAGAAAATTTATAAAGCCAAACCGAGTTTTGCAAATTACATAAGGGACACCACACAAGAACCCATATCAAAAATGTGGATCAGGGTTCATGGCCCCCGCATAATACGGGATTTCGCATCAGATCTTAATATATTGGTGCTCAAAAGGCGCGGTTCGGCGAAAAAGCGGAGCATACACGTTAGTATGTGAGCATTTTGAGCCGATCCGATGAACTCCTTAATATTCATAAAAACAGATGTGAAATCCCGCTTTAGCGGGGCAACACAGCCATGAGCACTTAGACGCTTTTTTGAGATGGGTTCTAGATGGCTTGGTGTAACTTCTGCTCTAGCTCCTCAAATTCGTCTCCTGCAAAACAGTACTTCATCTCCAGAAAACGTTTACGAAAATCCATAACCTCTTTTTTAACATTTTTGTTTTTGAGGATCACATCTGCCATCAGCTGGGCGAGAACTTCAAAATCCGCAGCTTCCATTCCAAATCGCGTCATTTCCTGCACCCCGGTTCGCAGCGAACCGGCTGCCGAAAAGCTTTCTTCATCCGGGGCGGCCTGGTAATTGAGAATGATATGGTTGTCCTCCAGGCGCCGGGCGATCTCCGGCGCATTCGCATATCCCACGTTAATGATCACCTGATGGGTTTCGGTAAATGAAATCTCCGGATCACCGGCCACACCCAGGCCGCAGTCTTTCAACGCCCGGGCAAATGCTTTGGCATTGGCCACCACTTTTTTGGGATAGTCGTCTTTAAATGCGTTCATTTCATAGGCCGCCAGGAGCAGACCCAGCAAGGTGCCAAGGTGGTGGTTGCTGGTGCTGCCGGGAAAGGCCCGCCGCTGAATGGCCTCCCAGAATTCATACTCCAAATCGTCTTCGCTGTAGTTTACCGCGACAATACCCCGCTGCGTGCCGTAAAATGTTTTGTGGGTCGAGCCGGTCACAATATCGGCCCCTTCCTGAAATGGCTGCTGGAAATAAGGGCCCACCAGTCCCAGCACATGGGCCATGTCATACATCAACATGCATTCCAGCGAAAGTTCGTCAATAATAGCTCGCAATTCTTTTACCGGCTCTTTATGGATGATCATGCTTTTGCCTAAGATAATCAGCTCCGGGCGATGTTCGATCATCAGTTCCCGGGCGACATCAACATCAATTTTATACGGGTTATCTTCCAGAACCGGAAAGTTCACCACCGCCGCCTTTTCCCATTTGGGATCACGCATCACAAAATCCCGCAGGGCCCCCATAGGTTGAGCGCTCAGATGCCCGCCCTTGATAATGTGGTTATTCATCACTTTGCGGATGCGGCGCTGTTCACTTTTACGGTCGGCCCGGTTCAAATAATCCACCAGGGCGCTAAACACGGCCATGTTTGCCATCTGACCTGAAATTACCCGGGTTTCAACTTCACTGCATCCCAGGAATCTTTGAAACTCACAGGTCAGAAGATATTCAACCTCGGCAATAAAACCCGTTCCCTGGTAGTAAAAGACATTGGCTTCCTTAAAGGCCTTGACCTGCTTGTGTTCGGCGTAGCGAGCGGCCGGGTCCGTGATCGACAGCATGCGTACCATGGGCGAGGCGGTCTGCTCCGAAGGGATCAAATTCACACATTGCTGCTGCCGCCAGGCGTTGTTGTCAATGGCTTTGCTGACCAGGGTTTTAACGTTCAGGGCCATTTGTTCGGCCGCACAGACGGATTCTCGGTCTTCCCGCAGCCGGTCATGGGAAACCGGCCAGGAATGGGGCGGGGCTTCACCCCTCATATGATAAGGAACAATTACGGCTTTGACCCGTTTTCCGCGGATCTCGATTTCAACTTCATCGCCCACCACCAGATCACTATCCAACAGGGCCAATCCAATAGCACGCCGGTTTTTGTCTTCGCTTTGCCGGGATGATAGCCCGACCCCTTCGCTTTGCCAGAACGGAACCATGGTCCCGCTGGTCACATACCCCACGTGATGATCGCCGCGAAACACTTTAGCTTCGGCCCGGGCAACTCCCTTATCGATCAGCGCAATGGGCTGAATGATGCGAGGCAGGTCCGCAATCAACGAATAGTCTCTGTCGACGATCCGCTTAAAGGCTTCATATTGCTTGGTCAGCGCCTTGCGGCCGATGAACTCACCTTTTAAAGGAGAAAGACTGACACTAAACCGTGCCAGAATGTTGGCATAAGCCGGTATTTCCTTGCCCTCCGGATCGAGCCCCAGTTCATGCCCGTACAGCGGCAGCACGGCCTCCATCCGCAGGGTGTCCCGGGCGCCCAGGCCGATCGGCTGCACACCCTTGTCCAGCAACATACCCCAGATCATGGCCACATCTTTGCGCGCGATGAAAAGCTCAAAGCAAATCGGCTCGCCGGTGTAACCGGTTCGGGAAATTAACACCTGGCTGCCGTTGATATGGGCAGTGCTTAGATAGTTACGCAACGGTTCGGGCAGGTGGCCCGCAGAAATCAGATCGAGCATCAATTCTTTGGCCTTCGGCCCCTGCAAGCTGAGCATGGCCAGCTCTTTTGTGCGGTCGCTTAACTCCACCTGGCCGAATTTTTTGCGCAATTTCTCCAGGTGTGCTAAATCCTTCTCTCGATTGGCCGCATTAACGACCAGCAGGTATTCATCGGGAACAAAGCGGTAAAGATAGGCATCATCAATGACCCCGCCGTTTTTATTGGGAATCATTGTGTACTGGCCTTCTTCTTCCTCCAGGGCAGCGCCATTGTTGGTCAGCGCATGCTGTAAAAATTCAAGCGCATTCTTGCCGCGGACGATAAAGCGGCCCATGTGTGAAATATCAAAAAGCCCCACTTCTTTACGCGTGGTTAGATGTTCCTGAACAATGCCGGTTTGATAATGCAGCGGCATTTCCCACCCGCCAAATTCAACCATGTTGGCGCCCAGTTTGACATGGCGATCGTTTAACGCAGTTTTGTGTAAATTTCCCATTGCTTAAAATCCTCTTTTAGCTGAAGTTAAAAATGCATTACGCTTTTAGAGTCTTAGTTGTGAATTCTTTGCATTTTATGAAAAAACTTTTTTATCACGAAAGCACGAAAGGAAGAAAACACGAAAGAAAAGAAAAATTTCATGCTTTCCAAATTTCGCGTTTTCGTGATTAATCATTTTGGGTTCCGGCTTGTCCGGGTTAGATGGCAGAAAATAATAGATAAAAGGTGTCCTGGTGTCAATTGGATATCGGTGAAGCTAACTAAAAAATACAACAAAGGAAGTGATCTAAAATGCCTAACCCGGATGAACCGGAAAAATGGCCACCAAGGCACAAAGACACAAAGCAAAACTGTTTGTAAAAATTAAACTTTGTGTTTTGGTGTCTTGGTGGCGAAAATGTTTTTGCACAAAATGCAAAGAATTCACAATTAAGACTCTAAACTGGTCAAATAAACTATAATGACCAATAACTTAAGAGTCAAGAGAATTAAAAGTTAGGGGACATGAAACATTAGAGGGCAGCTCCATATCATGGTGCTGCCCTTTTTTAGTGCGCCCTAATCGTGATCGATGGCATTGGCGGCCATTTGCAAAACAGCATTCGGTGCCATCTGCCAACTGTTAAATCTTTTAATACTTCATAAATAATTTTTAGGGTTGAGTTCTCATGAATCCGTAAAACACCTTTAACTGTTTTGAGATGTGAATCAAGTTTATTCTTCAAAATGCCGATAACCCTCACAGATGACAGGCTCTATTTATTGGGTTTTAAACCTTTTGAAGATCAGATGGCAGCTGATGCTTTCCCAAATAACAGCTGCATAAGCTATATGGCACAAACCTTGCAAAATCTGCTGGCGATCGGAGATGAAATCAAAATGAACAAGCGGTTAAAAAATTCAGGATTTTCATTTTACGAGTTAATGGTGGTCATAGCAATTATTGCCATCATTTCGGCTATTGCCATACCCAATATGTTTGCCTGGCGAGCCGATGCAAAGTTCAGGGGCGCAATGGCCAATCTTAAAGGGGACCTGAACATGGCCAAATTAATGGCCGTTAAAGAGAGCGCCTTTGTGGTCGTTAACTTTTATGCCGACAACTACGAGATATTCGTAGACAATGGAGCCGGAGCGAATACAGGAAATTGGACCTTAGATGCCGACGAACGCCGCTTGAGAAACCGGCAGCTGCCGGCAGGCGTTTCGATCGATCTGGCCGGCACCGATTTTAATAACGACCGCACGCGCTTTATCGAAAGAGGGTTACCCGATAACCTTGGGAAAGTGGTGGTTGTCAGCTCAAGCGGCGATCAACGTGAGATTGAACTTAACAGACTGGGACGCATGAACGTGCAATAGGCACACAACTGATATGGAGTATTTCCATGAGAACCGACCCAAAGAGACACCCTGTCTTAGGCGGTGCTAAGGGCTTTACCCTGATCGAAACACTTATTGCCATGGCGATATTTGCCATTGGCATTCTTGCCGTGGGCTCCATGCAGATATGGAGTGTGCGCAACAATACCACGGGCAACATCACGACCCAGGCCACTCAACTGGCCCGGGCCCAGATGGAGGAGCTTAAAAGCGTATCAGATGTCACTACTCTGACTTCAGGATCGGATCCGAATAATCCCATTGATGAGGACGGTAACGCCGGCGGGATTTATAACAGCACATGGGGGGTTG
>JAUVTR010000103.1 GCA_030601425.1 Desulfobacterales bacterium | reverse complement strand
TAAACCACAGAGAGTTCTTGCCGCCCATCAGATTGGGGGTGAGATAGTTCCCCAGCGTCAGCATAAAAACAACGATCGATCCGGATACGATACCGGAGGTGGCATGGGGGATGATAATTTTGAACAAAATGGTCCACATGTTAGCCCCCAGATCATAAGCTGCCTCTATCAGGCTGTCATCCAGGCTTTCCAGTACCGAAACAATGGGAACCACCATAAAGAGCATGGATGTGTATACCAGCCCCAATATCATCGTGGAATCTTTATAAAGCATTTCGACGGGCTGCCCCAGGATCCCCACTTTGGTTAAAAAATGATTGATGACGCCGCTTTCCCGCAGCAAAATCATCCAACCATAGACCCGAACCAGTTCACTGACCCAGAACGGCAGCAGCAGTAAGACCAGCAGAAACCCTTGAAATTTTGGAGCCACCACTTTGGTAATGTAAAAGGCAACCGGAAGGGCGATGACAAAGGTAAGAAAGGTTACCAGAATAGAATAAATCGCCGTACGGACAAATGTCAGCCAGTAAATGGGTTCCTCAAAAAAATTTAAATAATTCGTAAGGCTCCAGACCATCCGGCCTTCGTCATTTTCCAAACGAAAAGACATGATCAGCAAATCGATCTGGGGCAAAACGATCATCAGAAGCAGCCATAGAAAAACCGGAGCTAAGAAAAAAAACAACCCCCATCGCTTTTGACTCTTCATGGCAATAAATCTCAGTTACGGGTTGCTGGCTAATAGCTAAAGGTTTCGGGTGTCAGGTGTCAGTCACCCGGTTCAAAGGTTCAGCGTTCAGAGGTTCAAAGGTTGAAAAAAAGCAAAAAGTGCTGAGGACTGAGCAAAAAGTTTGCCTGATGTCTGACGCCCATTGGTTAAACCCAGAACCCTTGAACCTCTGAACCTGTTCACTCAGTCCTGATTTTCCTTTCTGGGAAAGCAGATGCCGGACTGTTCGTCCCATCCGATCTCAATTTTATCAGCCTTTTGGATGTAGTCGAATTGCCGGGTTTGGGGTAAGGCGATGAGCAATTCCGTCTCCGCATCAAGCGGATGGGCCAGCAGCCGGCTGTTGGCACCGTCAAAAAGAATATCCTTGACGATTACCTCAAACCGATTCAGATCGGTTAGGCTCGGATCCGGTTGAATCAGCATGGCTTCCGGTCGCAGAAAAAGATCGACCTCAGCTCCTGCCGGCATTTTTTCTGGAACCTTTGTGCGAAATACCGGCCCTTCCGTGGTTTGAACTTCAGCGCGGGTATCGTCAGATTGGCGGATCCGCCCGGACCACTCATTGTTATCTCCAACAAATTGAGCGACAAAAGGTGTTTGCGGGTCGCTATACAAATTCTGGGGGGTGTCGATTTGTTCATACACCCCTTTATTCATCACCGCCACATGATCGGACATCACCAGGGCTTCGGATTGGTCATGGGTGATATAAACGAATGTCGTGCCGACTTTGGCCTGCAGTTTTTTCAATTCGACCTTCATCTGTTCCCGTAGTTTCAGGTCCAGGGCACCCAAGGGCTCATCTAACAGCAAAACAGTAGGCTCCAGTACCAGGCACCTGGCGATTGCCACGCGCTGTTGCTGCCCGCCTGAGAGTTGATCAACTTTTTTATCCCCAAATCCGATCATCTCCACCCGTTCTAAAATGGTGGTTACTTTTTCGTTAATGACCGCTTTACTATCGCCGCGCCTCTTTAAACCAAATGCAATATTCTCCGCGACGTTCATCATCGGGAAGAGGGCCAGATGTTGGAATATCAGGTTCACGGGTCGTTTATTCGGGGGAATGCCGAGCATACTTTGACCCCGAATCTCAATGCTGCCTTCCGTCGGCTCGGTAAGGCCGGCAATCATGCGAAGCAAGGTGGTTTTCCCGCAACCCGACGGGCCCAGAATAGAAAAAAACTGACCATCCGGAACCTCAAACGATACATTGTCCACCGCTATAAAGTCTTTAAACTTTTTGGTGACATTTCGAACCGATAGATCAATCTGCATAAAAAACCCTCTTGCGAAGCTTTTTTATTAGGATAAAAGTGGAATAATGGGTTAAGCGGAAGAACACTCATAGGTACAATGAATATTTTCCGCTTGATTAACCCATTATTCCATTGTTCCAACATTCCATCATTCCACGTTGCAAACCCTATCCAAATGCACAAGAAGAGAAATATTGGTACAGTTGTTCCAAAAATTTCGAGATCTTACTTGGCAGCTTTGACCTTATCCAGAATCTTGCCTTCAATAGCTTCCAGCTTTGCCGGTACAGGCGGATACCATTTGATATTGTCGATGGCAGCCTGTGGGAAGCTACGCTGGAAATTTCCGCGAATGTCGACATTGGTCAACTGGATTGAGCCTTTGGAGGCCGTCCCATATTTTTCCATATTCGTAAATGCGGCAGCATTTTCCGGACGCAACATGAAGTTAATCCATTTATAGGCCGCATCCACATTTTTGGCTTTGGCAGGAATAGCAAAGGTATCAATCCACCCCAGCGCCCCGCTTTTCGGAGCTAAAAAGTCAATATCAGCATTATCCACGTGCAATTTCCAGCCACCATTATCCCAGGCCATTGCGAGATACACCTCGTCAGATCGCATGGATTGCAATAAGGCATCCCCATTGGTATAATAATTTTTAACAATACCTTTGCCGTCAATCATGGCCTGACCGACTTTGTCCATTAACGCCTGGTAAGCATTGACATCAGCGTATTTCGCAAAGGGATCATCTCCCATGGCGAATGCTAATGCAATCAACGTCGGCCGTTTCAGGCGATAGCTGACTCGGCCTTTGTACTTTTCGTTGAGCAAATCCGAGTAGTCCTTCGCATCAGCGGCAAATTTACGATTCACAATTAAACCGGATGTTCCCCAGCAAAACGGCACAGCGTGAGGCTTAACGTTTACCATGGTGTTTAACTTTACGGCCTCCAACATAGAAGAAATAATTTGCCCGGTTTTTATTTTGGACAGATCAATGGGCTGGTAAATTTGATACTTTTCCTGGACCGAAGAGATGCGGTCCTGGCTGGGTTGCGCCAGATCAAAACCGGCCCCGCGAGTTGCCCGCAGCTTGGCAATCATTTCCTCATTGCTGGAATAAGTCACCTTAACGGTTATGCCGGTTTCCTTTTGAAACTTTTCAACCAGATTTTTGGGCGCATAGCCTTTCCAGGTCAGCAAAGAAAGCGTTTCGGCTGCATATGCACTGCCTATGACAGCAACCAGAAAAACAGAAACCAAGCAAAGCGTAAATATTGTCTTTTTCATGATAATTGTGCTCCTTTCCTTTCAATAAGTTGAAATCCGGTTAATAATGATTGAACCTTCCCCACGAACAGAAATGAAAAGACACTAAAAAATTTGTAACAGATGAAGAACGAATTACTGATACCTCCCCGATTCAGTACAGCAATCCAATGATGGTTTGAAGAGAATATTCGAATAAGCCTGCAGCTCTTATTAGAACCCATCTCAAAAATACGTCTAAGTGCCCATGGCGGTGTTGCCCCGCTAAAGCGGGAGCCATGAACCCTGATCCACATTCTTGAGATGAGTTCTATTTATTATGTAAAAGTTGTATTAATCGGCTTTGTCGGCTATTTAGAAAGGACATTTATCTGAGTTAAATACAGCCCCAAAAAACCAAGTTTTCGGTAAAAAGTCAATCGGTATGTTTAAAATTTTTACCAAAATCGGTGGTCTTCTATTTATATAGAAATATTAATCAACGGATTTGAGGTCAGACATTTTTAAACGGGCATAGAAAGCGGGCCTTCGGAAATATGAAAAAGCTTACGATAATTTGGGATTTTGATGGGACCCTTCTTCCCATCGAACCCTTTGACAGCGAGCAGTCCTTGTTAAATCACCGGATGACCCGACCGGACCACCCGTTCGCCTGGTTTAAGAAAGGCTATGCAAAAGCCATCATTTATGCTGATCAACGTGAGTGGTTGCGCAAAGGCTTTAAAAAATCTTACATCCGCTTGTTAAAAGGCACGCCGGCTTCCGCCCTGGATGAAGTCTGCCGGGATCTGGCTGAAAAAATTTCAACTGCGGACCGCAATTCTTTATGGCAATTAAAAAATGATGGGTATGACATGATGGTGCTCAGCTGCGGTACCGCTGATTTAAGCGAGCGTGTTTTAAAATTTGCCGGGCTTTCCGACTGCTTTAGTTTAATAGAGGGAAACCGTTTTCAGTTTGCTGAAGATCGAATTGTGGGAATGCAGCTTCAACTTCCAGATCCGGATGATAAACTAAAACGGGTAAAGTTGCTTAAATTATCCCCGGAACGAACCATCATCGTGGGGGATGGTTATACCGATTTGCCGCTTTTTAAGTGGTCCTCGATTCCGGTTATGATAGATCGTACCGGCAAGAAAAAAAAACGATTTACCTCCCATAATTTTTATTTTATAACATCCATTCCGGAAATAATGAATGTTGTCGGGGATGCAGAAAATTAGATTACAACGAGTAGATCAATGAAAAATAAAAACCTGATTGTTCTTGATATGGATGGGGTTCTGATTGATGTCTCAAAGTCGTATCGCGCTACCGTGCGACAAACAGCGAAACTCTTTTTTAAAAACGCCCCGTCCTTTGAAAAATTGCCGGAACCACTTTTCCCTCTGACTGATCTGGCGGCGGTCAAACAAAGCGGCGGCCTGAATAATGACTGGGATTTATCCTGTCTTGTTATAAACCTGTTATTCAATTTGATTGAAAAACCGCCGGTCTATGAGAGAAAAGACCCCTGGGACCGATACCAGGAAACGATCAGTCAGTGCAATGTGACCGCTTTGACCGAGTTTCTAAGATCTACCCCAAAGCCCCTGTCAACCTTACTCCAGAAATCGGGAGCAAGCAAAAATTCATTTATCTATGGCTTATATTCGGGTGATGTCGGCAGTGGTAACATTATCAAACAAATTTTCCAGGAAGTGTATTTAGGACAGGGGCTATTTGAAGCCACCTATGGTCTGGTTCCGAAGCTTTACCTTGGTGAAGGCTATAATCATCGAGAGCAACTTCTGATCGATAAAAACATTCTTGAGGAACTTGCCGTAAATAATATTCTGGCGATCGCCACCGGCAGACCCAGAGCCGAAGCGGATTACCCGCTGGATTATTTTGATATCCGGAAATATTTTTCGGAAGTTCTGGCTTTAGAAGACTGCTTTAAAGAAGAGGATAGAATATTTAAAAAGGAAGGAAGAAAAGTCTCGCTGAGCAAACCCCACCCGTTTATGCTCGATTCAATCGCCAACAACCGGGAAAATCCTGTGGAAGAATATTTTTATGTCGGCGATATGCCGGACGACATGGTTGCCGCCAAAAAATCACAGGCAAAATACAAAGGCATCGGCTTTCTCCTATCCGCTCCCGACAAAGAAAGTCTAAAAAAAGAACTCCTGCGCGCCGGGGCGGATTACATCATTGAGGACATTGAGCAACTCATATCATTAATGGAGAATAAATAACATGACCCCGGATATTGCTATGGTATTGTTTATCCTAACTGCCGCTGTCGTATTTCTGATAACGGAATGGATTCCGATGGAAGTCACTGCTTTGTTGTCGTTGGGGGCAGTCGCATTGGTCGGCCTGGTTAGTCCTGTCGAAGCACTATCGGGTTTCAGTAACCCGGCAGTAGTCACGATATGGGCCGTCTTTATTCTCAGCGGGGGGTTAACCCGGACAGGAGTTGCGAATGTCATCGGCCGCTTTGTATTGAGACTGGCTGGCAACAGTGAAATTAGGATGATCTTCGTTATCATGGTAACCGCCGGTACGCTGTCGGCCATCATGAACAATGTGGCGGTAGCGGCTTTGATGCTTCCGGTGGTAATGGATATTGCCCGCCATACGGGATCTCCGCCCTCGAGGCTTCTGATGCCGTTGGCTTACGGTTCATTGTTGGGAGGTCTAACCACTCAGATCGGGACTCCGCCGAATATTCTTGTCAGTGAGGCCCTGCGTGATGAGGGATTCAAATCATTTACATTTTTTGATTTTACCCCGATCGGCCTGGCGATCATGTTCTCCGGAATCGCATTTATGGTATTCATCGGTCGTCATCTGTTACCTCAACGGGATGTTATAAAAGAATCATCGGGAGACCAAGACATTGACTGGGAAACTCAATACGACCTGCAGGAGCGCTTATTTAATATCCGCATACCCGAAGATTCGATACTGGTAAATAAAACACTGGCGGAAACTCGAATGGGATCAGCGTTGGGCTGGAACGTAATTTCCATTACCCGCAATAATCAAACGCTACTCGCACCGGGACCTTCCGATATCTTACAGGTAAAAGACCGCTTAACGATTGAGGGACGGATTGAAAATTTAAAGGAGCTGAAAAATTGGCAGAAACTTATTGTTGAAGAAGGTGGAATTGATATCGAAGCGCCTTATTCAACCGACATCAAAATCGCAGAAATCTTTTTGCCGGTAAATTCCCAGTTTGTAGGCAAGACTCTAAATTCAATCGGTTTTCGCGGCCGTTTCGGGGCCAATGTACTGGCCATTCGCCGCAACGGCAATATTAAACGCACAAACCTCCAGGATGAACCGCTGGAAAGCGGAGATCTGCTTCTCATTGCCGGACATCATGAACACCTGGAAGAATTTAAGAATATCTCCGGATTTGATCAATTCAAGTACGTTCCCCGATCCGACCTCATCGACGTCTATCATCTGCATGAACGCTTGATGGTCATGCGGGTACCGACGGAATCTGCCCTGATCGGAAAATCTCTTAAAGAAAGCCGTCTGGGGGACGCTCTTGGCAGCAGGGTTTTGGGAATCCAGCGCGGGAATGAACCCATCCTCATGCCGGAGCCATGGGAAACCTTAAAGGCCAACGACAGCCTTGTGGTTGAAGGACGCATGTCGGATTTTGAGATGTTGCATGGGCTTCAAGAACTTGAGATCGAACGCAGGACGCAACCCGACATTAACAACCTGGTTTCGGGAAATATCGGGTTGGAGGAAGCCATTCTTTCACCCCATACAACCCTGGCTGGAAAGACCCTGCGCCAGCTTAATTTCCGTGAAAAATACGGTCTGAATGTACTTGCCATATGGCGTCAGGGGCAGGCTTACCGGTCCAATCTGCGGGATACGTCCCTGCGGTTTGGTGATGCCTTACTTCTTTTAGGGCCGAAGGAAAAATTAAAAATGCTGGGCCGTGAGCCGGATTTTATCGTCCTTACAGAAACGGCTCAGGAGGAACTACGCCTGGAGAAGATGAAACTTTCAATCTTAATTATGGGTGGTATCCTGCTGCCCGTAATAATGGGATGGGTGCCCATATACATTGCTGCAATCGTTGGTGCCGCTTTGATGGTCCTTTTCGGCTGTCTTACCATGGAGGAGGCCTATCGACAGATCGAATGGAAGGCTGTGTTCCTGATTGCCGGACTGCTCCCCCTGGGCATTGCATTGGATCATACCGGAACCGCCAAGCTGATAGCCGAAGGCGTGGTCACCTTTGTGGGCCCGTTTGGACCACAAGCGGTGATGTCCGGCCTGGTGGCACTTACATTTTTGGCAACATGTTTTGTGCCGACGGCCGCACTTGTCGTGCTGATGGCACCCATCGTCATGAACACTTCCATAAATATGGGGCTATCTCCCTATGCTTTCATGATGGCGATTGCAATGGCGGCATCCGCCAGTTTCATGACACCGATATCGCATCCAGCCAACATCCTTGTGATGGGACCGGGTGGTTATCGCTTTTTGGATTATTTCAAAGTCGGCGGATTATTGACATTGGTAATTCTGGTAATCATCGTGTTTGTACTGCCGCTTTTCTGGCCTCTTGTTCATTAAAGTTGTTTTATCCAGCTTTGGTTTTGGTTTTGGCTTTGCGCTCCGCAACGGCAGCTTCATATTCGGCGTAGATTGCATCCAGTTCTTTCTGAACCTTATCAGGCCGCGGCTCCGGTTTGTAGTTTTCAATAATGTCGAGAGATTTTTCATAGGCCAATTCAGCAATATCCAGTGAACCGGCAGCTTCCCAATTTTCTCTGTTGTCCCGGTCCATCAATTTTGGATGGGTCAGTTTTTTAAAATTGTCGTAGGTGTGCTGATGGGTGATGAACTCACCGGCCGGCCCGACTTCTCTAATCACATCCATGGCAAAGGCTTCATCTGAAACCTGAATGCCATTGACGACCTTCAACACCATCTCGATGAATTCGTTTTGCAATAAGGCCGAGGCGTAATCCCAGGTCAAGGCACTGTCGAGCATCCCGACACCGTAAATCATGTTGGCACCTGCCAACGCGGGAATGATGGCGGTCAGGGTGAACTCGTGACCCGACTGGGCATCGAGGTTTTTGCTATCCACCTACCCGCCGCCAACCCAGGAAGGCATCTGGTAAAACTGGGCCAGCTTGGCAACCGCAGCGCTGATCATTGCCATCTCCGGGGCACCCATGGCGGACATTGTCGTTTTCATATCCATTATACTGGTTGAACTGCCGTATACCATCGGAGCCCCCTTGTTGACCAACTGGCCCAATGTAATCGAGCCCAGGACCTCTGCATTGTGAGTTATCAGCGTACTTGCCATATTAACGCAGGTGGTGCCGCCGGCCATTCCCAGCGGGTTGATTTTTATAGGCGCTCCGAACTTGCAGGCTTCGATTAAAACATCGGTTGGCTCCTCGGTAAGCACCAACGGGCTGACAGGGTCTGCAGAACAGGTGAACAAGGGGCTGTGTCTGAGATTATCTTCTCCACCTGCCAGAACAGCACCCATTTTGACGGCCGCTTCGAACTGCTCGACATTATAGATGCCCAAAAACCCGTGTTTTGAAGAATGGGTATAAAAAGAATACGCATTATAAATGCTGGCCATATTCTCATCCAGATCCTGCGCGGTCAAAGGCCTTTCCCAGCCGACGACATTTTCAAGCGCATCGATGAACCGAACGGTGTCGTCAACATCTTTTTTGGTTGCCGCGCGTACTTTGCGGGTAACAGGATCCATCAGGGCCGGGGCTTCACCGAAGTTCACAAAACCTGTTTTTGTACCCCCGGCCACATAATCATTTTCAGGATCTATGGCATGCGCGCGGTAAGTCGCCGGTGTGGATTGAATGGCATCTTCCACCAGATGAGGCGGAATTTTGACGACATCGGTTTTCTTATCGACCACACAACCGCTGCCACCGAAAATTTCTCTTGCCTTTGGGCTTTTTACCTGCAGCCCGACATTCCAGAGCACATCAAGTGTGGCCAGATGGATTCGCTCCAGGTCATCCGGGCTGAAAACGTTCAGTCCGAAGCTACCGGCATGCAGCAAATTCGCATATTGATACTTAATGGTCATGGTTTCCCCTTCTGCTTTAATGGTTATGGATTACTTATCAGCTGAAATCATCGTGGAATGATTTCAAATAAAGTCAATTAGCGAGTATCGCAGCAATTGTTTCAGGAGCCGAAGTATTCCCGGATAAATTTTATAAAGCGCTCATTTTCTTCATCGACCCCCGGGGTGACGCGAAAATAGCCACTCTTGCCGTGGATGTCTCCGATCTTTTTCAGATAGATTTTATCTTCAAAAGCGGCTTTGAGGATCTCTTCGGTGGTTTTGCCGGTCATGGTGCCGTCGATAAGCATGTAATTGCCATTGGCCGGATAAGGTTTAAGCTCCAGTTTCTTTAACTCTTCCGTAAAAACGGCCATCCACTTGTTGTTGTGTTCGACCTTCGCTTTGACCTCATCAGGGTTGTCGATGATGGCTTCGGCGGCCGCCGCAGACATTCGGCTCACGTTCCAGGGTAGAAACATCCGGTTGAAGGCCGCAATCATCTCTTCGGTACCCAACACAAACCCGAATCGGATACCGGCAAATCCATAAGCTTTGGAAAAGGTAACCGACAGAAACACCTGAGGATATTTTTTGATCAGGGATGCTTTTGAAGGCTTGTCCGGATTGTAATCCAGGTAAGCTTCATCCACGCAAAGGGGAACACCCGTTTCGCAAAATCGAATTAGATCCTCATCTTCGATATAGACGCCGGTGGGGTTGTTGGGGTTGATGATCAGGATCAGCTTCGTCCGTTCATTAATGGCATTGAGCATCGCCTCCACATCGTACTGCAAGTCACCTTCCCTCACTGGAATTTGAACGACCTTTGCATTGCAAAGCTCTGCCCGAGGCGGAAACAGCTCAAAGGTCGGTGAGGACAGCATGAACTCATCTCCCGGTTGCAGAAATACGCGCATCATGGCGTCGATGGTGTCCGAAGATCCGTTGCACAGCGCGACATTGTCCGGGCCCAAATCGTACATCTTACCGATTTTGGTTCGCAACCTCAAAAAACTGTCTGGATACCAGTTGCCGTGTCGAAGGGCTTCCACCGCCGCCTCGATGACCTTTTCCGATGGTTGGATGGGGTTTTCATTGAGCATCAAACGGGCATGACCAGGGTTCGCCATTGCCTTATCCAAAATACCTACATTGTACTCTCTTGACGTATAAAGCCAGGGAACGATCCAATCTTTTAGATCCTTTTTCATCCTTTACTCCTTTCGATAATTCTTAATAAGTGTAAGCTAAAGTATTTATTTTGATTTTGTTTGGGTTCATTATCTATATTTTCAAGTGCCAGCGTTCAGGTGCTATCAAAAAGCCTGCGTGAGTTCTCAGGAATAAAAAACACATTCCAAAACTGGTATCGGGACTCAGATTATGGTCGAGGGCCCCGCCCAATTGGCGGGACTTCACGTCTGATTATTAAAAACTGTGTTCAGCAAGGCGCAAGGCGTTTCGAAAACGGAGCGTACACGATAGTACGTGAGTATTTTGAAACGGCTTGCAACGCAGCCATCGGCCATTAGATGAGGATCCGAAACCAGTTTTAAAGAAGTTTATCGATAGCAGTAAACTCCAGCCCAAACGCTTCCGCCACCCCTTGATAGGTTACCTTTCCTTGGACCACGTTGGCCCCGGGTTTAATTTCAGGATTCTCCTGCATGGATTTTTGCCAGCCTTTATTCGCAATTTCAACCGCGTAAGGCAGTGTGGCATTGGTCAACGCCAGGGTGGATGTTTTCGGTACAGCACCCGGCATGTTGGCCACACAATAAT
>JAUVTR010000215.1 GCA_030601425.1 Desulfobacterales bacterium | reverse complement strand
GCCACAAGAAACAAGAGTTTCTGCTGACATCCGTTCGGACGCTGCTGCAATTAATTAAAGAATTTGCCTTTGATTTGAAGGAACTCGCAAGCGATGCTTTTAAACATGATATTGATGTTCTGGAAGATAAATTCAACTCGGATGAAAAGCTAAGAAAAACGCAATCGTCCTTTCATAAGCAAAAGAAACGAATTCGAAGATTTGTTAATCAACAAAAAAAATATTTAGAAGAACGTGAAAAAGAACTCAAAGATATTATCGATCTGCTTGCCAAAGCCATGGTGATCCTTGATACCGATAACCAGGAATACAATCAGAAAATTTACAAGCAAAGCGAAAAAATCGAGCAGATTACGCGCTTGGACGATATCAAAAAAATCAAGCAGGCGCTGATACAAGAAATTGAAAACATTAAACAAACGGTTCGCGAAAAGCAAGATTGCGATTCTAAAAAGCTAAAAAACCTTTCAAAAAAGGTCAGCACACTTAACCATGAGCTGAAAAAGGCAAGGGTCGATTCCGTTACGGATGGATTAACCGGGATTCATAATCGTAAGGCATTTGATTGCTATATAAAGGAATTCATCCATCAAAATGCCATCGCGCATACTTCTTTTGCACTGCTCATGGTGGACATTGATAATTTTAAAGATGTCAATGACTCTTATGGTCATCAAACCGGCGACCGTGTGTTGTTGGCCCTGGCAAATAAGTGCAGCAATATCATTCGAAATGATGATTTTATGGCCCGATATGGCGGTGATGAATTTATCCTGGTGCTTCCAAATGCATCATTGCAAAATGCAAGCAAAAAAGCCCAGGAGCTTTGTGAGGCCATTTCAACCACCCTGTATTCCCTGGACGATATCAAAACCGATCATACACTTTCCATAACGGTCTCGATTGGCGTTAGTGCCTATCGCAAAGGCGATACACCCGGAACCATTACCGATCGAGCAGACCAGGCGCTTTATGTGGCCAAGCGCATCGGAAAAAGCCGGGTCGCATCTGAAAATGAAATAAATGCCGGATAAGCGACACTCTTTCGAAAGAGGGTAAATTTTACCGTCTACCATCAGGGCCTTTCAAATACGGCCGCGCGTGTTAAGTTTATTATTAATATAAATTACAGACAGATATGGAAAAAATGGGCTTGAAGAGGATTTTGCATGATTTTTGCATGGTAAATGGTACAGCACTATTTGTAAAGCGCCATTGTGACGCTTGAAACCTTTTAGATTAAAAAGAAAAGAATCGAAACCAAGGATGTGAGCGATGAAAATTTATGGCAACGATGAAATTTTAAAAAACGGCTATCCCGAGAAAACGCCAAAAAATGAACGGACAACGGATGCCGATTTTAAAAATATCCTTAAGGAGTCTGTCGAAAACTCGACAAAAAATCCACCGGAAATCCAGCCGACTACTTTATTGGATCCGGTATCGGCGATTCGATTCAATCCGTTATCAACCCAGGATAAAAACATCACGGTTGAACGCGTTGAGAATCTATTAAATTTACTTGAAAATTATCGTCAACAACTGGAGAATCCGAATGTCACCTTAAGAACCCTCGAACCGGTGATGAATACCATCGCCAAAGAAAAAGATCAGTTGTCAGCGGTGCTGGATTCGATGCCGAACGAGGACAGGCTTAAAGATATACTCAATCAAACCTTGATTACGGCATCGTTGGAGAGCATTAAATTTAATAGGGGAGATTACATCACATCCTGAAGTCGTGTCAGGCATGACTGATGCTTGAATCCTGCAACCATCACAATCCGTATCTCAAACAAATTCAGACCTATATTGCCCGGTTACCCAGCCTATCGACCACGGCTGCCAAGGTCCTGCAGACCTGCAACAATCCTGAGGCATCTCCCAATGATCTGAACCGCGTGATTTCCTTGGACCTGGTCCTGACGGGTCAAGTTTTGAGGCTGATTAATTCTGCGTATTATTCACTTCGCCACCCCATCTCATCACTAACCCGCGCGATCATTATGCTCGGCATCAACACCGTAAAAAATCTGGTGCTAAGTTTTGCCATCCTCGAGCAGATGCGCAATAAGCGATCTTTTCCGGTCTTATCCGTCGAGGACTTCTGGGCGCATTCACTTTGTGTCGGCGTGACAACCAAATGCCTTGCGGTGGCGAAGGGTGTTTCTCTCACCGAACAGGAGGAATTTTTTGTGTGCGGACTCTTGCACGATTTGGGCAAAATTCCGTTGAACCACCAGTTTCCTGAGAAGTATTTTCAGGCTTTAGACATGGCCAAACGTTCTCAACGGGCGCTGTTTCATGCCGAGGGAGTGGTCTTTGGCATCGATCATGGCGTCATCGGGGGAATGATTGCTGAAAAGTGGCAGTTGAGTCCAGCCCTGATTGAAGCCCTTTGCTTTCATCATCGTCCAGAAGAAGCCCATGAAGATAACCATCAACTGGTTTTTATCGTCGCACTGGCTGATATTTTTGCTCAGCTGCTGGGTATGGGGTCCGGAGATAAAACATTGGCCAACAACTCCTTATGCGGGTATTTACTTGAACGGGTGGGGGTGGACTGGTCATTTCTTTATGATTTACGCGACACGGTTTTAGGTGAAATCAACAAAGCCAAAATATTTTTAGAAATTGCCGAAAAGGGGTAACACGATGAAAATAAAATTTTGGGGCGTAAGAGGATCGATTCCAAGCCCGGGCCCCGAATTTGTAAAATATGGAGGAAACACGCTTTGTGTGGAGGTGTGTTTGGAGGGTTTAGACCGATTGATCATCATTGACGCCGGTTCCGGTCTGCGGTTGCTGGGTAATCAATTGATGAGCACACAGGATTCAGAAAAACCGTTCAGAGTCGATATTTTCTTAACGCATACCCATCTGGATCATATTCTCGGGTTTCCCTTTTTTGCTCCCATATTTCAACACAGCACCCGATTAAATATTTACGGCCCGGTCACCTGTGAGGAGGATTCCCTGGAAGCGGTTCTCGGCGGGCAGTTGTCTTACCGTTACTTTCCAATCCGTCAGGTTGAACTGGCCGCGAACATTGATTATATAAACCTGAAAGAGGGCAGCTTTGATCTTGGCGATGGTATTCAGCTGACCACAAAATATTTAAACCATCCGCTATTATGTTTAGGGTTTCGTTTCGAATATGAAGGGAAAATATGCTGTACCGCCTATGACACGGAACCCTTTCAAAACCTTTTTATTACCGATCCTCACGATCCCGCCTTTGATGCCATCATGGCCCATGAGGGGGAGGCAGCGGCCAGGGATGAAAAGCTTCGGTTAGAGGAATTTTTTGCAGGCGCAGATTTATTAATTCATGATGCCCAGTTTACTCAGCAAGAATATGAAGCTTCCAAAAGAGGCTGGGGGCATTCGCCCTTAGAACACGCCATTAAATCAGCCATGCGGTCACAGGCCAAACGCCTGGCCCTTTTTCACCACGATCCAATGCGCACGGATGCCCAGTTAGACGCATTGGCGGAAATGCATTGTGATTCTCAAGAAAGTGATTCGACCGAAGTCTTTTTTGCACGCGAGGGAATGCAGGTGGAGTTATAGGAAGTTTGAAGTGAGCTAAAATGCGCTAAAGTGCCTAAAGTTATGGTGTCGCTATGCTCCATCTCTTTTAATAAAATGGACAGAATTCCGCAACTTTAGGCACTTTAGCTCACTTCCAACTTTAGTCACTATTCAGATATCTAACGGTAATCTTTTTCGCAAATACTGTCTTTGTAATCGATAAATCAGGTCGGTTAGCAGCCTTTCATGGCGTTTGCTAATTTCAGCAAACTCAAGGGCCATTTCGTAACGCGGTGCTTCCGGATTTTTTTTCGTTCTCTTTATCTCTGCTGTTTTGATTTTTATGGGTTTTCGGCAGATTTCCGCTGGAAAAACCAATTCGACATCCTTTAATTCGCCGATATCAGAAAAAGGCGGCTCTTGGTAGACATGGCTGTCGGCTTGGACCAAGGCAGCAAGAGAACCCCCGAGGCTAATGTCAATAACTTCAAGTTCGTGTCGCGTGACGTTTATCGTGAAGCAAAGTATTGTACCGTCAGGCGCCTTGATCCTGAAAAGTTTTCTGCGTTGCTTGCGCTCTACTACTTCAGGCAGTTTAATTTTAATCTGGTGATCGGCAATTTCTCCGCCGATGGTTTTAAAGATATATTTGATATTATCTTTCCCGGTAAATTCAAAACGGATGTGCCAGGGATCAATATCTGCGGCAGCTTCTCTAAATCCTTCAGGTGTGTCAATAATAAAGCTGGGGCAAGTTTTTTGAATGGTAAGGGCGGTTACGTTGGTCAGGTGCTGAAAATCGGTATCTAGTAGAATCAGTTTAAGAAGGGTTTTACGCTGCAGTAATTCTTCAACTATTCTGGTGACTCCATCTCCACTAATTTTTTCGGATTCGGCCATAGGCTCTTGCCGCACTCCGGGCTATAATCTTGTTACGCTATCGGCATATGCTGGATCCTGAAGCAGCTTTTTAGCAAAGTCCAGGTACTTGTCGGTTATCGCGCGGACTGCCAGCTGCAGCGCATAAGGTTTAATCGGTTTTTCCAGCAGGTAATTTACTTTTGAGGCCAAACACATATTGACTACATCATCGCTGGCATTGCCGCTGATGATGATTGCATCTTCATGGGCTGTGGGAAACTTCTTTTCGATAGCGTCCAGAAAGTAGAATCCGCTTAGCCCGCCAAGAAATACGTCAACAATGAAGATTGCTACACCGACATCACGGTTCAGGCAGTGTTCAATCGCGCTATCGGCATTTGAAAACGAGACAACATTGCCCCAACTATAAAAGCTTTCGACAAGTTCGCGAATGACATCGCAAATACCCTTATCATCATCAACGACAATTACATCTAGCCCGTCCGACATATTTCTCCCTTCCCTATATATCTGTACTCGCCTGGCTGGGGTTTAGAGTGGAATCTCTGATGGGTTATTTTATTTATCCGCATCGCTGAATTATATTTCACTATAGTTTATGTGACCCAGGCTATATTTTTCAATTTTTCGGTACACCGTAGAAACATTTACTCCCAAGATTTTGGCTGCTTTGGGGCGATTCCCACCGGTGATTTCCAGAACTTTTTCAATATGACGTTTTTCAATCTCCTCAAGGGAAACCAGTTCCAAATTTTTGCGCCTTTCCGGTCCTTCATAAGGCAGTAAATTTAGGGTCGCACCCAGCGTCAGCGTTTTTCCCTTTTCCTGCAGCACGGCTGCCGCGATGATGTTTTCTAATTCCCTTACGTTGCCCGGACAGGAATACTGCATTAAGCGCTGTTCAAGATCAGGCGCCAGCATACCAATTTTTTTGTCATTTGCACTCGCATGGGTTTTTAAGAAATGACGTGCGATGGGCAAAATATCTTTTTTTCTTTCTCTGAGGGGCGGCATTTTAATATTATACATATTGATGCGGTAATATAGATCGGATCGAAAGCCTCCCCGAAGAATTTCCTCATTGATATCGCGGTTCGTCGCCGCGATGATGCGAACATCCACGTTCCGAATCTCGGTACTGCCAAGACGATAAAGTTCGCGTTCTTCAATTACGCGCAACAGTTTGCCTTGCAATGATGGATCCAATTCGGTGATTTCATCTAAAAACAGGGTGCCGCCATTGGCGGCCTCAAAAAATCCAATTTTTTCGCTAGAGGCATCTGTATATGCCCCTTTCGTATGGCCGAAAAATTCATCTTCAAAAATCGTTTTGCTAAAAGAAGCCATGTTGACAGCATAAAAAGGTGCATTTGAGCGGGTACTCAATTTATGAATGACACGGGCGAGCATCTCTTTGCCGGTGCCGGATTCACCGCTGATCACCACACTGTAGTCGGTTCCGGCCACAGCTTCCACCTGATGAAATATTAGCGCCATGGTCTCATCTTCAGCCACAATATCTTTAAAAGCCTCAGGATTGTTGAGATTGGAAAATACTTTTTTGCGGCCAAACTGTTGCAACTCATGCTGCAGAGAGTGCTTTTCGAGGGTTCGGTTCACCAAAGCGATTAGCTTTTCGCTGTTCAGTGGTTTTACGAGATAATCCGATGCTCCCAGACTCATTGCCTGAACTGCAGATGCCACATCATCAATGGCACTTACGATAACGCATTCGACGTCAGGAGATTTTTCTTTGATCTTTCGCAGAACTTCCATCCCGGTCAAATGCGGCATCATCAAATCCAGCAAAATCAATTGGAAGTCATATTCGCGAACCAGGTCCATGACCCGTCGGCTATCCGATACCAACGCCGGCTCTGGCAAACCTGAGCTGACCAGGGTAGCTTTAATGCTTAACAGCAGGCCCTCATCGTCATCTACGACAAGAACAGGACTATGTTTATGCGGTATCGATTCCATTAACTTTTATGTTAGATTGAAATGCGAAAACAGTCAACGATTTTCTCTTTAAAATGTTTATAACTATTTGATATATCACTATTTATATCGATTCGTAAAATGCATCAAGCACAATAAAGTTATTTGTTATTGGTT
>JAUVTR010000171.1 GCA_030601425.1 Desulfobacterales bacterium | reverse complement strand
TGGACGCAAAAAAGTATCGTTTTGAGATCGGCGGCGGCAGCCAGCGTAGCAAACATCAAAGCCGAACGGGCGCTGGCAATTTTTTCGAACCCCGAAGCGCATAAAACAATAAAATGCTTTTCCGGATCCGTATCCTTTGATTTTTCTAAATTTTGATCCTTCGGGTCTGTCATAGTGTACCTTTTAAAATGATTTGTTAAGGAGAAACTTAGGTGCAGGCCATAGGGCCTGCACCTATTGGTGTTTCTGGTCCGATTAATTTGTCTTAAAAACGTCGATCTTCTGCATGTTTCATAAGACCCGCAACGAACCCGCTTTAGAAAACTCCTCTGTCAAACTTCGGCGGGGCCAGGTATTCCCAGTCTTCACCCGCTTCTATTTTCTTGGCAATTTCAACACACTTGAAGGCATACTCAGCCGCATAGGGGATGCCGTTACCGCCCGGTACGAAGCCGGCCAATATCATACCCACCGCGGCGGCCTCAAAAACCTCCCCGACTGTTGCGCCGGCCTTCACAGCCGGAACTACATGAATGATGCATCTGGGTGACATGTAGGCCACACCGCCGGCCATAAAAATCAATTCCTTAATTTTTCGCGAAAGGTTTCCATCTCCCCAGATCGATTCATAAAAATCGGCGAAGGTCTTACCTGCAATGGGGTGCAGCTCGTTAATCACCTTGAACATTCTGGGGGTAAAAAACATATGGTCTTCCATGTATTGATTGGCTTCTGCCGCAGTCATTTTTTGTTCTTCTGCCATGGTATTCTCCTTTTCTGTACTTTCCGGCCGCATGGCCAGAAATGATTTAAGGGTTTCTAAAATTCCCATTTTTACCTCCCCAATTCGGGTCAACGGTAAGCTTTTTTCACCTCCTTTCCTAGTGTAATACGCTGAATTACAGTTTCCACTCCTGTGCCACCTGTATAAATTTCGTAATGTTCTCATAAGGAACATCGGGTGGAATATCGCAGCCCGGCATCAGGGTAAAAGCCCCATCCGTGCCGGCAGCCTCCACAATCTGTTTGCAGGTGCTTTCGACTTGCGCGACACTGCCCTGAAGCATGATTTCAACAGGATTGACATTACCGGCAAAACACATCTTGCCGTACAGCAACTCTTTTGTCTTGGCGATATCTGTTTTGTGATCCACACTGATGCAGCTTGCTCCCGTCGCAGGGAACAGTTCAATGCGGTCGGTGGTATCACCGCATATATGTAAGAGGGTATGGACATTCTTTGATTTGGCCCAGTCCGTGAACTTCTTTAGATAGGGCAGGACAAACCGTTCAAATTGTTTTTTCGATACCAGATCCCCTGATGCGGTGGGATCGGCCAGGCTGATTACTTCCAGGGTTCCATCACTTACAACGGGTTCATAGAGGTGAATGAGCAGTTCGGTGGCAAAATCGAGGATTTTCTCAACCAGATCCGGATTTTTATAGGTTGCCTTCATCATGACTTCTTCTCCATAAAGCCTGGCAGCATTCGTAAAGGGGCCCCAGGCTGTCAGGGTAACCACAAACTGATCTCCAATCTCTTTTTTGGTCCTCCGCAAAGCCTCTTTTACCGTGTTGGTGGTTTCGTCTTTATCAATATCTGCTATATCGAGCTTTGCGAGGTCTTCCTCTGAACCAATTAAAGGCGCTTCAAGATCCGGTGCACCCATCTCACGAAACTTAATCTTGCCGCCCAGGGCCGCTGTGTGGAAATTGTTATAGCCGGAGCCTGCATAAACAATATCGCACTGGAGCGTTTCACTGCTGTCGACAAGCATCTGAGTCATCTGGTCGACATCGGTTGAGAGCGCTTCAAAGGTTGACCCCCGGTTATGAATGCTCCACATGCCACCACCGAAAAGGGTTACCGGAACCCTTTCTGGTTTTCCGCCTTCAAAGGCGCTAAGCATAATCTCTCTTGGTGTCATAAAATCCTCCTTTCGGGTCCCTTTTCTGATTACAAATTTATCATCATGTTGTTTTTTTATGATACGGTGGATGTAGATTTGCCAATTTGTCTTGGTCGTTGGGACTGATAAGAAGTCCAGGGCAGCAACAAACCAAGGGCGGTGAGGACGTAAGCAATTATCGTTGTGGAAAAGGCCGGGTGCACACCCCATAGGAAGGGTCTCTTAAGGCTTAAAAGAATACCCAGCATTGCCACCACGAGGATAATTGCAGAACCGATTCCTTTTTTCAGCTTACGCGGTGAAAACCAGGCGGCCAACAGAGGCCCAATGAAAAGAGCACCGGGGGCAATGAAGAGCAAGACCAGCATGATAATTTCCTGCCGGGCCGTCAATGCAAGCAACCAAGCAAGAACGCCATACAAAAGACAAACAAGCACAGAATAGCCGAATACCCTTTGATCAGAAGCCCGGGGGTTGATGTAGCGTTGATATATATCTCTTACAAATACAGTTGCCGAAGAATGGATCCATGAATCAGCGCAAGACATACAGGCAGCGATCACCGCTGCTAGAAATATGCCCCCTATCACAGGCGGAAATACGGTGAGCATGACTTTGGGCACTGCCATTGCGGGATTGATTTCCGGAAGAGTGATCCGGGCAATCAAACCCGCAAATACCGCTAAAAAGCCGACAGGGAAGATAAGGAGTCCGGCGATGAGTCCCGACCATTTTGCTTTGGCAGGGGTTTCAACAGCTGCGGACTTTTGGAGCCAGGCCTGACTTATAAAGCCAAACATCAATAACACGCCTAAATATGCGGTTAAACGAATAGGTCCTATAGCAGACCACGAGCTATGACCTGCCGGAAGCTGAGCCAGTATAGTCCCATAACCACCAAATTTTATAATAGAAAAGATCGCCAACAAGGTGAGACCGAGATAAATGAAGAGCATTTGGAAGGCATCGGTATAGCCAATTGCCCACATCCCCCCGATCATAACATACGCAATAATGACAAATGCGGCAATGCTAATGGCGAGCCCCTGCGAGATTCCAGTCAGGGTCGACAAAATCATTCCCGCTACCAAGAATTGAGCAGCAGTTGGTGGGATAAAAATAATTATTCCGATGATGGCGACTATAATTCTGGCATGAGAACCATAGTAGTCCTCAAGCATTTCAGGGATGGTATATTTTAAGGATTTTCGGAAGCGAGCCGCAGCGAGCCACATGCTGAAAAACAGGCAGATCCCCAGAATGGTGGGATATAAAATACTTGAGATCCCGACGGAATAAGCAAGTTCCCCTACGCCCACCGTGACTCCCGAGCCGACCAAAGTGGCGGCAATACTCAGTGTTGCCATCCACGCCGGCATCTTTCTTCCGGCAAGCGCGTAATCTTCCGAGCTTTTGGTGCGCAATTTGCCGGCAAATCCCAATAACATACACACAGATAAATAGATGATCACGATTGACAGAGTCATACCAGCCTTCTTTCTTTAGAAGTAATTAACGGCTTTTGGGATGGGTATCTACCACGAAGTGGTATAGATTTCAACGGAAAAGTTGCCGCAGAAGCATTTCCATTGTAAGAAATACCACTCTGTGGTATATAGTTTTAACTGGGAGTTATTGATTTTAAAATAAACTCTGATCACTGTGATTAGGAGGTTTCTTAGATGGTCGCGAATATCACTCCGGACAAAACATTGGATTGCAAGGGAATGAACTGTCCCATGCCGATTTTAAAGACAAAAAAAGCCCTTGACGGGATGAATTCGGGTCAAATACTCGAGATCTTGGGCTCGGATCCCGCAACCGCGAATGACCTTCCTGCCTTCGCAAAGAATACCGGGCATGAGTACCTCGGCTCAAAGGACGAGGATGGCTTCACGCGTTACTATCTCAGGGTAAAATAAGCGCCTTCCCCCTAACCCGGACAAGCCGGAATTGACTATTGAATCGACAATATTCAATCATTTGAAGATGCTTAAAATATTTCAATCTAATTTTTTTGACACCAAATGCAAAAAAATAACTTTTAAGGTACTCATAAGGGGGGACCTATTCAATCTCTAAAGAAGTTGAAACCTCTATCGGTCGTGTCAGGGTTACGCCAACGGGTGACGTTTTGATGACATGTTCGTGTAATTCTTGAAGTGCCTCAGGAGCGGCATCCCCTTTAAGCTTTACATTGGCCTTTATGTTTTTGTAGCCGGGCAATTTGTCCATGTTTAATTCTTTAGGCGGCTCCAGCCCAAGAAAGCCGGGCAAATCGATATCACCTTCAAGCTCTACCTGGATGTCGTCCAAATGAATACCCCTTACGGCGGCATTCATGGCGTAGCCAATCGTCAGGCAGGCACCATAGGCCTGCAGAACCATTTCCACCGGGTTGGCTGCCGTGTCGGTTCCACAGAGCATATCCGGCTCGTCGGCACTCAATGTAAACTCCCTGGAGCAGGTCAGGACTCTAAAACCGCCCTTCCACTTCGTCGACGCTTGCCATACGGTTTTGCCGGTTTCCCAGTTCTGTTTAACTTGATTAACCACCTTCATTAAATCTTCTGTTTCTAATCCATTAACCAGTGCCATGATGGATACCTCCTTTTAGTGACAGATTAATTTGTTTTAGAGAAAATACTACATTGTGGTACATTAAATTATAAAGCTTGTCAATCACGAATTTAACTTTTTATTGACAGGCATACTACAGCGTGGTAGGCGACATAAAAAGCGGTCTGATGGCGCTAAACGAGGAGGGAAAAATTCAATGGCTGAAAAACCTTTTGATTTTATGGAAGGGCTCACCAAAAAAGAACTGATCGAACTGGACGCCTGTACCCGATGCAATGAATGTCTGGCCTGGTGCCCGGTGCAGGATGTTACCGACGACCCCAATATATCGCCTCCGGCCAGGATACACGCCTACAAGGGTTACATTGAAAAAACTCACACCTTAAAAGGTCAATTATTTTCTTCAAAAAAAGTCAGTGTTGAAGAGCTTAAAGAATTTAAGGATTCTTTATGGAAATGTGCCCTGTGCGGGACCTGTGGTGAGGTCTGTACCGTGGGTATCGATACCAAGAAATTGTGGTGGAGCGTTCGCCGTAAAATCGCGGAGTCGGAGGTGGGGTGCCCCGAAGTGCTGGAAAAAGGGCCTTTGCAAAATTACTACAAAGTCCGCTCGCCTTTTCCATTTGAGCTGGTCCACAAATACAAGATCTGGTTTCCGGATGATATCCAAATGGCAGATAAAGCCGAGATCGGTTATTATGAGGGCTGCGGCTGCACCTGGGATGCGCCTCAAATGGCCGAGGGTGCGGTGCGACTGCTCAATGCCGCCGGCCCTTTCACCATGCTGGATCCCGACAAGTCATGGTGTTGTGGGTTTCCCCAGGCAGCCGGTAGTGGGGACTGGAGCATTATGGCCGAACTGGCAAACCACATGGTCAAGGCTTTCACAGATAAAGGCATCAAGCGCTTAGCGATTTCTTGCCCCATGTGCCTGGATATTATGAAATACCTTTGGCCCTATTTTTATGGTGATGAGATGCCATTTGAGACCCTGTCCACCGCGGAGCTGTTGGCTGATCTGGTTGAAGAAGGCAAGTTAAAATTCACCAAACGAATTGAGGAAACGGTAACCTATCATGATCCATGTGCAATGGCCAGGCCCTTTATGGGAAAGCCTATCCTTGATGCGCCCCGCCAGTTGCTAAACGCGGTACCGGGAATGAATTTAATCAATATGGAAAGACACGGCAAACTGAGCAGATGTTGCGGCGGTTCGGCCGGTGAGAGAGCGGTCAATTCCGACATTTCAGCCAATATCGCAAAGGAATTATTTCTGGAAGCTAAAAAGACCGGTGCGGATACAATGCTGACCAACTGCCCGGTTTGCTATCTCAATCTTGCGACGAAAACCCACGCGGCACCCCATCCGGTGGTGGAGGAATGGCGAGCGCTTGAGGATCCGCTTAAGATCAACGATTTAACCCAATATTTAGCCGCTTTACTATAAAATGAGGAGCTGAGAGAAGAAATGATACTTTGTAAAGTACATCTTGAGGGGTTTACACCGGAGGAAAAAGAGATATTGGATATGACATTTTTCCATCCCTATGACAAACTCGAGGCGTATGATGGAAAGTTGATAATGAATTACGGCAGTGGCCGGTTATGCCCGGGAACCAATGATTTCGGGGAAGATTGCAAAAATTGCAGGTATGTTCCTTTTGTGGTTCGAAAAATACTGAGGCGGCAGGAAAATTTTGTATTCGGCAAAAAACCCGTGTAACTAAAGGTGGTGCAAATGGCGGTAGAATTTTGGAATATTCCCGATGGCTTGATCAAGGCATTCTATGCAGTTGCAGGCCTGGCGGTTATCATATTTGTTTTAGGATTCTGGGGTAAAATCAGAATCTGGAGCAAAGGGATGGATGCCGATCAAGAGTTAAAGGGCATGGGCCCTGTTGGGCTCATCTGGATGAGCATCATCAAATTTTTCTCGTCCGACTGTATGTTTGCAAAACGTGTTTTTCCCAGGAGCGTGATCAGAGGCTTGATGCTCATGGGAATTATGTGGGGGTTTACCCTCCTTTTTCTGGGTACTGCCGGCCGGAGCCTGAACTATTATGTTGTGCAATTTCTGGAAGGCGGGATATGGCTTCTTTTTTCGCTGATCCTCGATATTGCCGGATTCCTGCTCCTGGTTGGCACCGGTTATGGGCTTTACCGGAAATATATCGGCAAACCGGAGCGAATGGTAAAAAGCTCCCAGGACGGGATCCTGTTGGTGCTTCTTTTTTTGGTCGTTATTTCCGGGTTTTTCGTTGAAGGCATTCGGATTGCCGCTTTAAATCCCCCCGCGGCGGATTGGTCCCCCGTTGGCTTTGTTTGCGGCGCGATGATTAAAGCGCTGGTCGGAACAGAAGCGTTAAAGCCGCTTTACATAGGTATCTGGACGATCCATTTCCTTTTTGCTTTTTCTTTTATTGCTTACATCCCGTTTTCTAAATATGAACACATCTTTGCAGCCCAGATTTCCACCTACCTGTTTGAGGAGAAATGGAAAGACAAAGAGATACCGCGTGATTGGGTTTTCCAGGAAGAGATCGCTCAGCGCAGGCAGGCACGGCTGAATTCATCCAATCAGCAACATGAAAGCAAAGCAACTTAAAGCTGCCGGCGTAATTAAAACATCTCGGAATTTCTATAACATATTGAAAGCATGTAGCTTTTAACGACACTGGTTTTATGCCGCCTACATGGAATAATGGAATTCTGGAATATTGGAATGCTGGGTTAGAAAATTTGATTAAACCCGGGGGAGGGCCCAGCGGGTTGATATTGCTGCTCATGTCGTGATTTCCTGCGGAGAACAGCCCAGCTGCCGCGCCAATTCAATACCGTTGCCAGCGTGTTCGCGTAACATTACCATCCTCCGATAGAAGCCGTTAAAAACAACCCTGCTTCAGTGATTTCCGTCATTGCGCCTAACATGTCTCCGGTGATACATCCCATCCGCTTTTTATAGAAAAAAAGAATTGATCCGATGATGATCGCAAAAGCAAGGTTGAGCCCTATGGCCTCGAGGCCCAAAAGCAAAGAAAGGCCGACGGGGAAGACCATGCCCCAGAAATGTTTTAATGATAGTGTTTTTTGAAAAAAAGGTTTGCCGGTGCCGTCGGAGCGGCCGTATGGTAAATACCGCATGCCAAATAGGATTCCGGCCCGCGCATAGGCGGGGATCAAAATCAATATGATACTGCGATGGGGATCCAGGTTTGCAATGCCACCCCATTTTAGGGCCAATCCAAATAAAATCGCAACCAGACCCATTGTTCCGATCCGGCTGTCTTTCATGATCTCAAGCGCTTCATCCCGGGAACGCGGTCCCAAAAGACCGTCGGCGGTATC
>JAUVTR010000251.1 GCA_030601425.1 Desulfobacterales bacterium | reverse complement strand
TTATGGAAAGTACAGAGTTTAAAAAGTTTCGCAAAAAATTAAAAAAGACCCAGGCGCAAGTGGCCCAATTGCTGGGCGTATCGCTAAAGGCAGTACACAGCTATGAGCAGGGCTGGCGCAAAATACCGGCTGCCGTCGAACGTCAGATATATTTTTTGACGGTTAAGCAGAATACCAAAATGGGCAAAAACAAATCCTGCTGGCAGATTAAAAAATGCAGCCCGGAACAAAAAAGCAAATGTCCGGCCTGGGAATTCGGTGCCGGAGAGCTTTGCTGGTTTATCAATGGAACCATTTGCGATGGCACCGTCCAGAAAGACTGGAAAGAAAAAATGAAGATATGCCGGACCTGCGAAGTATTTGAGCCGCTGATAAGATAAACTGCCTGCCACAGACCGTAAATCATTTCACGAAAAAACCCGCCTCGCTGAGTAACCGTCAGCGCACCTAATCATTCCGCCCTTTAGAGAGAATAGGATTTTTAAAATGAATGACAATTATAAATTTGAACCGCAGTGTTTGCATGCCGGAATGATTTAGACCAGGCATTTTCCCAAATTTGATTTCTCTTGCCCTCGTCAAAAAAATCAAGTATCAAAAACTGAAACACGAAAGAAAAAAATAAGTTCTTCGTGCTTTCTAAATTTCGCCTGCCCAGTTAAACCTTTAAAAATTTAACCGGGGTGTTTTCGTGATTAAAATTAGTGGTTTCCTAATAGAAAAAAGATATTATTTTTAAATGACTGGTTATATTTAGATCTAACGGTTTTTCGGTTATGAGCGAATATATTGAACATGACAAAGAAGGTATTTCGGTAGGCCTGGTGGAGAAGAAACTTTTCACTTTTGCCGCACCGCCTGATGAAATGGTACTGGAAAACGGAGCCAAACTCGGACCGATAACCATTGCCTACGAAACCTACGGCACGTTAAATCCGGATAAAAGTAATGTCGTTTTGATTCTGCATGCCCTCTCCGGAGATTCGCACGCCGCCGGCTATTATCGAAATGAAAGCGAAAAGCCCGGCTGGTGGGATATTATGGTCGGACCCGGCAAGGGCATCGATACCCATAAATATTTTGTCGTTTGCTCAAACATCATTGGCAGCTGTATGGGGTCTACCGGACCCTGCAGCGTTAATCCGAAAACCGTCCAACCCTACGCACTTGATTTTCCGGTGGTCACCATCGGAGACATGGTCGCAGCCCAAAAAGCGCTGATGGATCATCTGGGAATCGAGAAAATTCTGTGTGTCGTTGGTGGCTCTATCGGCGGCATGCAGGTTTTGGAATGGATCGTTCGCTACCCGGATATGGTGGTTTCAGCCATTCCCCTGGCAACCACCACCAAGCACTCGGCCCTGGCCATTGCCTTTAACGAGGTGGCCAGACAGGCCATCATGGCCGATCCCAATTGGAACAACGGAAATTATTACTACGGACCCAAACCAAATCTGGGATTGGCGGTGGCTCGCATGATCGGCCATATTACCTATTTATCGGATGAATCCATGCGCTTAAAGTTCGGTCGGCGACTGCAGGATAAAAGCGACTTCTCATTTAACTTCGACGCGGATTTTCAGGTAGAGAGTTACTTGCGGTATCAGGGCAAAAAATTTGTGGATCGCTTTGATGCCAACTCATTTTTATACATCACCAAAGCCGGCGACTATTACGACATGGAAAAACTATACGGTGAGGGCTCGGCGGTGAAAGCCTTTTCAAAGGCCAAGGCCAAGTTTCTGGTGGTATCTTTCACCTCCGACTGGCTGTACCCGACCTATCAATCCAAGGCCATGGTCAAAGCCATGAAGAAAAACGGATTGGATGTGAGTTTTTGCGAAATCGTAGCCGAATGGGGCCACGACGCCTTTTTGATACCCAATGTGAGATTGACGACCTTATTGAGAGGATTTTTGGAACGTGTCTGCCGCGAAACCCGCAAATAACAGCATGCGCTATGATCTTCAGATTATCGCCTCCTGGATAGATCCAGGCTCCCACGTGCTGGACCTGGGCTGTGGTAGCGGCGAGCTGCTAAAATTTTTAATCAACAATAAACAGGTGACCGGCTCGGGAATCGAACTTGAAGAAGACAAGGTCGCCACGTGCATTGAAAAAGGACTTACAGTTCTTCAGGGAGACATCAATGAGGAAGTTCCCGATTATCCCGACCAAACCTTTGATTATGTCATCTTAAGCCAGACCCTGCAGCAGGTCTATGAACCGGACACCCTCATTCGGGCCATCATGCGGATTGGCAAAAGGGGTATCGTCAGTTTCCCGAATTTCAGCCACTGGGCCTGCCGCCTGCAGCTGCTATGCTCCGGCTATGCACCGGTCACCAAGCAGCTGCCCTATCAATGGTATAATACGCCTAATATCCGGGTGATCACCATCAAAGATTTTAGAAAATTCATTGATGATGTCGGCTTGAAAATTCTAAATGAAGTCGCCATTAATACCCATTCTCAGAATAGATACGGCAAGATTATTAGATTTTTGCCCAATATGAGGGCTACGTATGGCATTTTTTTGATTGGGAACAAACAGGTGTGATGCCGAAGATAATTAAAATATTCATCAAAAAACCGAGAGCCTATTGATATTGCCTATAAAAGTGCCTAAAGTGACTAAAATGAACTAAAGTGACTAAAGTTAATGAATTCTACCCGTCGAGAGCCTCCCGTCGAGAGCCTCTGGGTCGAACGACTGGGTCGAACGATCAATTTTTATAAAAGATGGAGCGCAGCGACGCCTTAACTTTAGTCACTTCCCACTTTAGATCACTTTAGTCACTTTCATTTAAGCTAAGAATATTGGAACCTAAAATATGAAAATCGTATCCATTGCAACCAGCAAGAAAAAGGGAACGCAGAAAGTCACGGTCGATGAAGCCTATTTAAAGAAGGAGCACGGCCTGGAGGGCGATGCCCACGCCGGCACCTGGCATCGACAGGTGAGTTTTTTGGCTTCCGAAGAAATAGAGAAGGCCCGACAAAAGGGTCTTGAGGTCACCTTTGGCGATTTCGCCGAAAACATCGCCACCACGGGCATTGACTGGAAAAACATTCCGGTGGGTACCCGGGTCCGATTGGGAAAAAAGGTACTGGTTGAAATTACTCAGATCGGCAAAGAGTGCCACAATCGGTGCGCCATTTATTATAAAGCCGGCGATTGCATCATGCCGCGAGAAGGCGTGTTTGCGCGGGTGCTTAAAGAGGGCAAGATAAAATGCGGTGATCAGATCAGCATCGACGAACATACAGATTAAAAACCCGCATCGAAATCAAATGCTATTTTTCACCTGCACACCGCCATTTTATATTTTTTCTCATCGAGATCTTCCGCGTGGATCTCATTTAATAGGTCATCGTGCTCGACCTCGTGCTCGTAATCGAAAAGCTCAAGTTGGCGATGTGAATTATCGGACTTCAATCGAAGACGAGTACGAGAACGATTCGCATTTGATATATTGCCGACGCCATCGGTTTCATCGGGCCGAAATAATTAACCAACCTCAATAAAGCGCCCTTGCCGGACGGACCGCTGAAGGGTCAGGCCCAGGAGGGTACGCAACATGCCACAGCGCATTTCGCTTTTCTTAAATTTTCTAGGCAAAGAACTCATCAACCCGATTACCTATTTGGTTGCTTTTTTGATTGGTGCCACCATTAATGCCGCCCAGGGCAACAGCATTTTTTTTTCAGCAGTCCCTTATGTGGTTCCCCTCCTGGTACAGGGCTTTGCCAAAGCCTCAATCAAGTTTAAAAGCAGGGACATGGATATCCTCTGTCAACTCCCGGCCGAGCGCAAGGATCCTGCTTTTGTAATCGACAACGAAGGCCGGATCGTTGCAACTGCAGGCAATACCAAAACGTTTTTTAAGAAAAATAACATCCAAAAAATACATGATTTAATTGGCAGCCCTGAGGCCAGAACCATTCTAACGGCCACCGAAGAAATTAGAGACCAATGGGAGACAGAGCCCCTGGAGTTGTATTCGAAAATCACTGAAAAATGGTATCAGGTTAAGACCAAGATCGGTGCCGCCGGTCACATTCTGATATGGCTGGATGAAATATCATCACACAAAGCCATGGAGGCCAGTTTGTCGGCCATAAGACGATTCAGCCGTGAAGTGATCAATTCAATCAACGAACTGATTATCCAAAATGATATATATGACCGATTGGCCCTATTGATATTAGGAGAAGGTTACCAGGGCGTTTTTATCACCAGAGAAGATAAAGAAGGAAACCTTTCCGGATATGCATTTAAGGGCAAATCCGATGACCTGGCAAAATCCGATTTGATTCAGGTTCCGGAAAATTCAGCAGCGCCGATTTGGGCCTCGCGAAAAGCAGAATGCGATATTTACGGCTGTGTGGCATCTGCAAACAAATCAGAATCCATGACCCAGGAAGAGTTCGAAAGAGCGCATCCGTTTGATGACGGTGTAAAGCAATTCTTGAGTTTTGCGATCACAAACTATATTAATTATGCGGAAGGCGATGTATCGATCATTGCCTTTAATAAGAAAAACGGAATCAAAAAAATTGATTCCGATGCTATCAATACCGTCGTTAATACCGCCAGATCAGTAACCCGTCTGATTGATCTGGCAATCGGCAACAACCGCATGCTCAGCGCCCTGGAACTCGCTGAAGAGGTCCAGCAAAACCTGCTGCCTAAAGAAGTCCCCGCTATAAAAGGTCTCGATATTGCGGCAAAAAGTATTTACTGTAACAAGACCGGCGGGGATTTTTACGATTTTCTCAATGTTGCTCAAAATTCCGCCGAAAAATTCAATGTCGTCATTGGAGATGTTTCCGGCCATGGTATCGCGGCCGGTCTTCTGATGGCGACGGCGCGGGCGCTAATTCGCAGTCGATCCGCCCAGCCGGGAACCCTTTCTCAAATCGTAACCGAGGTCAACCGCCACTTAACCCTTGATGTGTATGAGACCAGCCGGTTTATGACCCTATTTTCCCTGATGGTCGACCCGCAAGACCATCTTCTAAAATGGGTGCGTGCCGGACATGACGCTGCCCTGCTGTATGATCCGGCCAGCGAAACTTTTGAAGAACTTTATGGCTCGGGTATGGCTCTAGGGTTGGATGAAAAGCACCTATATGAAGAGAACGAAAAGTCGGACCTGGCAAAGGGACAAATTATTTTTCTGGGAACTGATGGAATCTGGGAAACATTCAACTCAGAAGG
>JAUVTR010000146.1 GCA_030601425.1 Desulfobacterales bacterium | reverse complement strand
ATATCTTCGACCAGTGCCCGCTTGTCTATTTTCTCGGCTTTTGTGTAAGGCATCGCATCGATAAGCTCGACTCTTTCCGGTAGTTGGAGTACCGAAGCGCCCCGATCCTTTAAAAAGGATATAATCGCTTCAAAGCCAAGTTCTATCCCGGACTTCAGCTGGACGTAAGCACAGGCCTTCTCCCCCATCTCGGGGTCCGGCATCGGCACAACTGCTACGGCAATGATGCCGGGGTGGGTCATCATCAGATTCTCGATGTCAGTGGCGCTGATGCTTTCGCCGCCGCGATTGATCATCTCTTTTATCCGACCCGTTAGGACAAAATCTCCTTGATCGTTAACCATGGCCTGGTCACCGGTTTTGAAATACCCGTTTTTATCGAACACCTGTTCGTTTTCCTGCGGCATTTTGTAATAGCCTGAGAAAATACCGGGACCTTTGACTATTAATTCCCCCGGCGTATTCGGTGGCAGTTGGTTTCCGCTTTCGTCCACAATTTTATAACTGTCGTAAGGACAGGTGGGCTGGCCAACCGAGCTGCAAACGCGCTCAAGACTATAGTGAGGTCTGGTGAGCAAACTCATGCCCTCGGTTCCCCCGTAACCATTAAAAAATATACAATTAAGCTTTTCATGAACGGCTTTGATCAGCTCGGGAGAGCTCACGCCTCCGCCGCAGTGCATTTTTTTTAATGAACTCAGGTCATAATCTTTAAGGCCATCAAATTGAATCAACCTGGTAGCCAGGGTGGGCACCCACACGATCGATGTCACTTTTTCCCTTTCAATTGTTTTACAAACCATTTGCGGCTCAAATGAGTCCAGCATGACGAGTTTGCCAAAGGTGAAAATTGTTAAGCAAATCGCCATACTGAAAGTGAGATCATGGCCGGCATGAGCGGCAACCAGGCATATGTCCTGATTGTTGAATTCACAAGCCCTGGCTGCATATTCCACCCGGGAAAGATAATCGTTGTGGGTTCTGGGAGCTGCTTTCGGCAACCCGGTTGTTCCGCCGGTAGGCCCCATATGCGCCACTTGCATCGGATCCGGCCTGCGATCGGCAAGCAGCGCGAGTTTGTCATCCGTCAGCTCTGTATTTTGAATGAGCGTTTCCAATCTTACAAAGGATTCATGGTGTGCAGCGCGGACAAGCACAACGTGCTCAATTTGAGGGTTGCTCTGCAAGACCTCATCGATGATGAGCAAGTAATCTACCTTATGATATCTTTCAGCCACAATCCAGGAATTGGCTCCGGTCAATTGGAGCAGATGATTAATTTCAATTTGCCGATGTCTTGCGATCAGCAAAATGGGAATGGCGCCGATCTTCTGCAGCGCAAAGAAAGTAAAAATAAATTCAGCCCAATTGGGCAACTGAACCAGAACCCTGTCAAGCGGCTTAATGCCAAGATCAATAAAGCCGAGTGCTAATTTATTGGTCTTTTCCTTAACTTGCGAATAGGTGAAACGCGTTTCCCTATCGACAAGGGCCTCTTTATCAGGATAGATATCCGCGGCTTTATCCAGGATATCACCATATGTGAGTCCTGCCCACCAGCGAAGCCGGTTGTACTTATCCACATCTTCTTTTTTATACGGTGTGAAACCTTCTAGTGTCATATCTAACAAAGATGTTACAAAGCTCGTTTGGTATTTTTCGTACAATTGAGTTCTTTAAACAACACAAGGGCTATGGTTTCAGGTGTCAGTGTTCAGGTGTCAGATAACAGATGACAGAAGTCAGATAACAGAAAACAGTCTGTCTTTTGTCTTCTGTCATCTGTTTTCTGTGCTTTGTCCTCTGTATCTTCCTGACACCTGACACCCGAAACCTGAAACCTACTTATTCCTGACACCTAAAATAAAACGAATTAACGTCGATATTTGGTGCTTATAATTTGAAATTTAATCAACTTTATTTTTTAAGTTAAGACGAACTTTTAAGACAAAAAGCATAGTGAATCCATACTTGCATGTCAATGATGAAAGGCATCTGACAATAGCCTAAAATAACTTCCTGCATGGTTTTGTCTCAGATGCGATTCTGTAAGCCTCTGCCCCTATGCTTAAGCCTGCAAAACGGGAAATGCGCCCCATTTAAGCGAGCCCCCTCACCCGTTTATTTTTTTCTTGACAAAGTTATACGGTTGATTTATATAGAGATCATTCGTTTTCTATAGAGAACATCAGAATTAAGCGCATGATATATGAAAGCCCATTTTAAACGCGTCCCGGCTGTAGACAAAACCTTCGCGATTTTGGATCTCGTGTCCCAATCCAAAGAACCTCTAGGGGTCAGCGAAATAACCCGGGCCTTGAATTTTAATAAAAGCACCGTTTTTAATATTACTCATACCCTCGCCGATCTCGAAATTCTTAAACAGGCTCCTGACAATAAATTTGGTCTTGGAATAAAATTTTACCTCCTCGGCAGAGCATCCCGCATTGGGTCTGACATCATCAACAGCGTTCATCCCTATCTTGAAATGATCAACCAGAAAACCAGGCTTTCGGCGTTTCTCGGGACACGGTCCGGTTTGCATGCCATAATTTTGGACAAGGTGGACACAGCTTTTGATATTAAAATTTCCTCCGAAATTGGTATGCGCCTACCCCTTTTAGCCGGCGCCGGAGGCAAAGCCCTGATTTCTCTATTCTCCGATGATGAAGTCGATAAAATTTTATTTCAAAACCGTCTCAAGCGCTACACCCGCTCTACCTGCGTTGACAAAGATAAATTTAAAAAAATGATCAAGAAGATCCGGATGGAGGGGCTCGCTGTTGATAAAGAAGAGTACATCGAGGGCATCCGAGCCCTGGCCGTGCCCTTAAAAATCAACAGCGGCAATCCGCAATTTGCGATTTGGGCCGTCGGTTTGAAGGGCCAAATCAAAAATGAGGTTATCGGCCAATATTCCGAATTATTAAAGAAGATTGCCGCCGAAATTGAGATCCGGCTAACGGACGAATAAGGAGGTTGCTTATGGAAGAAGTCAAAAAAATCAGAACCGCTTGCCGAAGCTGTCACGGGGCCTGCGGCGTGATCGCCCACGTGAAAGACGGCAAGGTGATCAAGGTGGAGGGGGATCCCGATTCCCCTATCAGCCGGGGGACGATGTGCACCAAGGGTCTGGCCGTTACCCAGCTGGCCTATCATCCGGACCGAATTATCCATCCGATGAAGAAGGTCAATGGAAAATGGGATCAAATCACCTGGGGTGAGGCGCTGGAAACCATATCGAATAAATTCCAGACGGTCATCGACGAGTACGGACCGGAATACATTGTCGTCGGCCAGGGAACCGGACGGGATTATGAGAGTCACTTATACCGCTTCGCCAATCTTTTGGGCACCCCCAACGTCCTGACGGCCGGTCACATGTGCTACGTCTCAAGGGTCTCCACAAGCTTGATTACCTGCGGCAACCTGCCGGTTGTCGATTATGAGGGTGAGCCCAAATGCATTGTGATGTGGGCATGCAATCCCCTGTGGACGAATCCGGACGAGTACAAGGGTGAGAACTTCTACAGAGCTTTCAAGAAAGGGGCCAAGCTTATCAGTATCGATCCTCGCAAGTCACTGTATGCCGGCAAGGCCGACCTCTGGCTGCAACTCCGCCCGGGAACCGATGGCGCCCTTGCATTCGGCTTTCACCACGTGATCATTGAAGAAGAACTCTATGAAAAGGATTTCGTGGAGAATCACTTCCACGGCTGGGATGCCTTCAAAGAAAGGGTAATGAAAGATTATCCGCTTGAGAAGATACAAGAAATCACCTGGGTCGATAAAGCACTGATCCGAGAAGCCGCCCGCATGTATGCCACGACCAAACCGGCGGCGATCCATTGGGGGGTACCCACGGAACAGACCAATAACTGCACCGATTGTACCCGAACCATGATAGGGTTGATGGCCATAACCGGCAATCTGGACGCGACCGGAGCGAACGCCCTCTTTGTGAATCCTCCCACCCGAACGGTTGCTGAATTCGCCCGCCATAAAGACCTTTCTAAGGAAGTGATTGCAAAGCGCTTGGGCGGCGAACAGTTTAAGCTCGGTGCCCGCGTCGCCTTTATCAATCCCAAAAAGGCCTGGGATTCCATTCTTTACGGAGAACCCTATCAGCTTAAAGCCGGCCTGCTGTGCGGTACCAATCCGGTCGTATCCCGGGCCAATGCCAGGGAGGCCTATGCGGCCTTGCAGAAACTGGAGTTTTTGGTCGTGATTGATCACTTCCTGACGCCTACCGCGGAACTGGCCGATATCTTTCTGCCCGCCGGCACCTGGTTGGAGCAGAACCATGTGGCCGACAACTGGAAGCGGCATGGTTACGTGTTCGCCCGACAAAAGTGTGCCGAGATCGGAGAGGCCTGGCAAGATCATAAGATTTTTCTAGAACTCGGCAAAAAAATGGGGCAGGATTGGCCGGATACGGTAGAGGATGCCCTTGATTTTCTGCTTGAGCCCTCGGGATTAACCTGGGAGCAATTTAAAGGGAAAGGGTATTTGCAGGGCGAAAATGTCTATCAGAAATACAAAGAAAGAGGGTTTTCCACGCCAACCCGCAAATTAGAACTGTATTCCACCATTTTGGAGAAATGGGGACGTGATCCGCTGCCCCAATACAGGGAAATTCCCGAGAGCCCGGTCTCCACACCGGAGGTGGCCAAGAAATACCCCTACATTTTCAATGCCGGACTCCGGACCCCGACCTTTTTCCATACCGCCAACCGAATGATTCCGTGGCTCAGGGAGATCAGACCCGACCCCCTTGCGGAGATTCATCCTGAGACCGCCGAAAAACATGGTATCAAGGACGGACAGTGGATGTATATCGAATCACCACGGGGACGCATCAAACAGCGCGCAAAACTCTACGATGGCATCGATCCCCGGGTGGTGACGGCAGAACATGGCTGGTGGTACCCGGAAATAAAAGATCCGGGCCATGGCTGGGATATATCCAATGCCAATATACTGACCGATAATGCCTTTGAGACGTGTGACCCCAATATGGGCAGTACTAATCTCAGAGTTTGTTTATGCAATATATCTCCCTGTGAAGACGAATAGGAGGTTGACATGGGAAACATATCTTTAAAATTTTATGAAGAAGATTGTAGTGGTTGCCACGCTTGTGAAGTCGCCTGTAAACAGGAACACGGGCTTGGCGTGGGTCCCAGAGTGGTTCGCGTAATTGAGAAGGCACCCAATTTTAAGCCGTTATTTTGCCACCATTGTAAGGATCCTGCCTGTGCCATCGCCTGTCCCGAAGATGCCATCACCAAGGACCCGGAGACAGGGATTGTCCTGCATGACAATGACAAGTGCACCGGCTGCAATTCAGTGCCGGGCAAGTCCGGTGCTGAAAAACAGCAAACATCACCTTGCAAGGCGGAGTGTCCGGCCCACATCGATGTCCAGGGATATGTGAATCTGGCTGCCAAGGGGAAATTTGAGGAAGCCCTGGCACTCATCAAAAAAGCCAGTCCCTTCCCATCCATCTGTGGACGGGTTTGCCATCACCCCTGTGAGTCGAATTGCAGCCGGGGTGATATTGACAAATCTGTGGGCATTCACGGCATAGAGCGCTTTATCGCTGATCTGGATTTAAAGGCCGACAAACGTTATATGCCGAAAATCAAAGACAAAAAAGAAGACAAAGTCGCTATTGTCGGATCCGGCCCGGCCGGCCTGACCTGTGCATATTATCTGGCGATCAAAGGCTATCAGGTAACTGTATTCGAAAAAGCCACTGAATTGGGCGGGATGCTCACAACAGGCATACCCTCTTATCGTCTTCCCGGCAATATTGTCGAAGCTGAAATTCAGCATATCCGCGATATGGGTGTGACCCTCAAAACCAATGTGGAAATTGGCACGGATGTGACCGTTGCCCAACTGCGCCAGGAGGGATACAAGGCCTTTTTCGTAGCGGTCGGAACTCAGGAATGCGTACAATTGGGTATTGAAGGTGAGGATCTGGACGGTGTTTACCCGGGATTAGACTATCTGCGCATAGTCAACCGGGGGGAACAGGTGGCACTGGGGAAAAACGTTGCAGTGATCGGGGGCGGTAATGCCGCCATGGATGCCGTGCGAATGTGCCGCCGGCTGGGCGCTGAAAACGCATTTATCATCTATCGCCGGGGCTTGGAGGAAATGCCCGCAAACGCCGAAGAAATTGAAGAATGTCAGGAAGAAGGGATCCCCATAAACACCCTGACCCAACCGGTACGATTCATCGGCGAAAACGGACGGGTAAAAGCGATCGAGTGCCTAAAGATGCAATTGACGGAACCCGACGAGAGTGGCCGCCGTAGACCCGAACCTGTGGCCGGCTCGGAATTCACGATTGAAGTCGATAACGCGATTTCAGCATTGGGGCAGGAAGCGGATTGGAGCTGCCTGACCTCCGAGTGCGCCTGCACGCTGAGTGATTGGGGAACAATGAACGTTGATGCCCTGACGCTTCAAAGCGATGATCCCGATATCTTCGCAGGCGGAGATGCCGTCAGAGGCCCCCAGAGCATTATCGAAGCGATTGCTGATGGGAAACAGGCCGCAACATCCATCGACTTTTTCATAAAAGGTCGGGACCTTAAATTAGGTAGAGAAGTAGAATTAAAAACAATTACAAATCCTCAGAAAGAGGTCTATAATAAGATTGATCCGGTTCAAATGCCTCGTCTCGATGCTCAGGAGCGAGTCAATAACTTCGATGAAGTTCAACAGGGCCTTACGGAGGAGATGGTCATCCAAGAGGCCAAACGATGCATCAATTGCGGCAGCTGTTGTGTGCAGGCCTGTCCTCATGGTGTCATGCAGTTTAACCATGAAATCATTAAGGCGGTAAAGTGTGACCTCTGCGTCGAAAAACGAGGCCGAAATGAGGCGCCGGTCTGCAGCCTGGTTTGCCCGACACACTGCATTGTCTGGGGAGACCCTGAGAAATTCCCCGAGACGATTCCTGCCGGACCGTGGACCGCAGGTACGTAAAGGATGAGTTCGTCGTGGGAAAGCGCAAAACGCTTACCTGGAAAGATCCCAAATCCGGCCTCGAATGGCAATATGATTCTCCGGGCGAGATGACATGGCAAGCAGCCCTGGAATATGCAGATTTACTTTCATTGGACGGCAAAAGCGATTGGCGTTTGCCGACCGTGTCTGATCTTGAAACGTTACTGGATCGAGGCGTTCTTTACTATGAATTACGCCCGATTGTGCGCGAAGACGTTCCTTTTCGAGATACGCTGAGCTATTGGTCCTCCACAACCTTCGAGGATCACACAAACAACGCGTGGATCGTGATGTTTGACGGTGCTTACGTACTCAGCTACTACAAGAGCAACGCTTACCATGTGCGTTGTGTTCGAGGATAGGAGAATGCACCTGTTTTTACGGTCACAGCAAACCAACAGTGGCACGGAAAACAAAATTCGGGCGGTTCCTGTCGATTTTAAACAATTAAATTGCAATCACTTCCAATAAATTTTGGACACTATCAATAATTGCATCAGGATTTTCTTTTTCCAGTATCTCGAATTCATCAAACCCCGTCAGCACACCAACTGTTCGCATGCCCGCCGCCTTGCCGGCTTTAATATCGGTCCGGGTATCACCAACATAGACACATTTGTTTGGATTCACATCGAGCCGCTTGGCACATTCTATGAGCGGGTCCGGATCCGGCTTTCTATTCGGAACGTCATCGGAGGTAATAATGACCTCGAATAATTTTTCAACTCCAGCACTTTTCAATGGTCGCATCTTGATTTTTAAATGTTGCCTTTGGGTGGACGTGACCAGTCCAATCTTGGGCATGCCTGAAGAGATATTTTGTAAAATATTATCCGCTCCTCGGATTAACTCGAGGTTTTCCTCAAACATCTGCGGTGCAACCTCATTTATAATCTCCCAGGCCGCCACGACAATTTCATCTTTTTTATTTTTCACCTCATCGGGTAAAACCAAATCCCAGTTAAAATCGCCGGTTTCGGCGGCATCTAAAATCTTGGTTCTTGAAACCTGAGGTAGCTCGAGCCTTTTAAGTGCAATTTCAACAATTTCAAAATAGATGTCTATTGAATCGATAAGGGTACCATCCATGTCAAAAATCACAGCATCCACGAATAACTTATTCCGATCAAGGGACATATCTTATGTTTTCCTTTATAAATCCTATGATAAGCTTCTAAATTTATTGATATATACAAGTAATAAATAGGTTTCAGGTGTCGGGTGTCAGGTGTCAGGTCTCTGCCGCCTGGTTCAAATGTTCAACGTGCAAAGGTTCAGCGTTCAAGGTTGTCCTAACCCTGAACCTCTGAACCTAGAACCCAGGAACCTGACTGACACCTGAACACTGAAACCTGAAACCATCGTCATCCTGCTGCTACAGACTGATAACCACGCTAATAAAATCGCCATCACCGACATTTAGAGACGCTTTTATTTTCAAAGGAGCGATAATCTCGATAATATTTTTGGCGTGAATCCTTACTTTTTCATCGGGCATGATGAGGGCGCCGCTGATTTCTCCCAGCGATACCGGAAAAGCTTTAGCATTACAAAATTTTGGATCCGGCGAAATGAGTTCAATCCCCTCTTCCCGATTCAGCGATTCAATAATCGGGAGGTATTCCCTAGATATTTCCAGGTTAAGGGTCCCCGGATAGGGTTTGAAGCCTAACCTCTCATGGCACTGCTCCTGAACCCAATTTATCTGGGTAAAATAGGCGCCCTCTCCCGCACCGCTGACGACTTTTCCAGCTATGATCCAAGACCGC
>JAUVTR010000095.1 GCA_030601425.1 Desulfobacterales bacterium | reverse complement strand
CTATGGACTGTAAGCAGTCCCAGGGAGCTTCCAGATTTCGGTTTGACCCGTAGTGCCTGACACCGGACACCCGGAACCTGAAACCTCTAATTTTGAACCTTGGACGACTGCACGAGGAGAAAAATTCCATGGCATTTATCGAGATCCAAAACCTGTCCAAGCGCTTTAAGGACGTCGTGGCCGTTAATCGCATACAGCTTGAAATCAACAAAGGAGAAATGCTGACGCTGCTGGGGCCCAGCGGATGCGGCAAAACAACCACCTTGCGCTGCATCGCCGGATTGGAGAAGCCGGAAGAAGGCGACATCATTATTGACGGCCAGCCCATGCTTTCGCAAGGATTTGTCCAGCCGTCAAAAAGGGGAATCGGTATGGTGTTTCAAAACTATGCCGTCTGGCCGCATATGAAGGTATTCAATAACATTGTTTACGGTTTGAAACTTCAGAAGATGCCCAAGAAAAAAATCCGGGACCGGGCGCAGCAGATGTTGGAACTTGTGGGCTTGGCCGGCCTGGAAGACAGATACCCGTCCCAATTGAGCGGCGGCCAGCAGCAACGGGTGGCGCTGGCACGGGCGCTGGTGACCAATCCCAAAGTTTTGCTCTTGGATGAACCCCTGAGCAACCTGGATGCCAAGCTCAGAGAAGAATTAAGATTTGAAATCAAAAGCCTGGTTCGACGCATGGGCATCACGTCGGTTTACGTCACCCACGACCAGGCCGAAGCCATGGTGATCTCGGATCGCATCGTCATCATGGATTCGGGCAACGTGGTGCAAATCGGCAATCCCCAGGAGATATATAAAAAGCCCGCCAATAAATTTGTGGCCGATTTTATCGGCACCATGAACTTTATGTCCGGCGAGGTTACCCAGGTTTTAGACGACAAAAATGCGGTTTCGGTACGGACCGAATTCAGCGACAAGCTGGTGTGTATGGCGCCAGACAGCACGGCCGCAACACCCGGCACAAAAGTGTATGCATCTATACGACCCGAGGATGTAGAAGTATTTGCCGAACCGCCTCAAGCCACGGAAAACGTGTTCAAGGGAAAGATTGTCCACAAGGCCTATTTGGGTAACTTTTTATTCTTTTTCGTCAGCGTAAATGACACCATGATCCGGGTGCAGGTTCCGCATCACTTGCCGCAAGAAGAGGGACAAGAACTCCACCTGTTTCTAGATCCGCAAAAATGTGTGGTCTTGTCCTGACTAAACGGTCATTTCTTCTGAAATGCCTCTAGGATATGCGCTGGCGAACAGTGGCCGATAAAAATTCGCTGGCAATGACCACGCCTAATACGGCTATCAAGATCACCGTCACTTCCTGCCACATGAACTGGTTGATTGAAGAATAAAGCAGGATGCCGATCCCACCGGCGCCGACGAAACCGAGCACGGAGGATTCGCGGATATTGATATCCCAGCGGTACACGGTGGTGCCATAAATTACCGGCAATACTTGGGGTAAGATCCCAATCCAAAGCACCTGTAAGCGAGAAGCCCCGGTGGCTTCGATGGCCTCAACCGTCCCCTTATCGATCTCCTCGATGGCTTCGGCCACAAGCTTGCCCATAAAGCCTATTGAACGGAAAGCAATCGCCCATATTCCGGCTAACGGTCCAGGCCCGAAGATGGCGACAAACAGGAGCCCCCATACAATTGTGTTAACGGAACGTGAAGCGACTAAGATAAAGCGTCCCACAAACCACGTCAGGGCGTTAAATGTGGTATTGCGGGCCGCCAGAAATGCCACCGGAAAAGCGATCAAAATAGTGATGAATGTACCGAGCGTTGCGATGTGGATCGTTTCGATCAACGGTTTCACGAGTTGGTTGGCGAAATCCCAATCCGGCGGCCACATGCGGACCGCTAAATCTTTGGCCTGCACATGAGCGTCGAGGAAGTAAAACCAGGGGATGTCCAGCTTGCTGATCGACCATACGGCTACAAAGACAGTGCCCAGATACCAGACATAACGCATCAGTGTTTCACGCGGGCTGAAACGGTGCCACACCTCAGGGTATTTTTCGATGTTTTGCCTGACGGTCATCGCAGCTGGCTCCGGACCCAATTGGAGAAAAATTCACCGAGGAAAACAAGAGCGATGATGGTTAACAGGATGGCCAGACTGAAATCGTAGTCGTAACGGCTGAAAGAAGCAGCCAGTACCTGACCAATGCCCCCGGCACCGACAATCCCGACCACTGTGGAGTGGCGAATATTGGCGTCCAGTCTGTAGATTGAAACACCGAGATAGCGCGGCAGCGCCTGCGGCGAGATGCAATAAATTAATAGCTTGGGAAAGTTGGCCCCCGTAGCGCGAATCGCTTCTATTTGCCCCGGGGTCATATTTTCGATATCTTCAGCCAGCATTTTCGAAATAAAACTGGTGCTGCCGAGAGTCAGTGTTAAAATCCCAGCCAGAGGTCCAAAACCGAAAATCTTAACGAAAAGTATGGCCACGACGATTTCGTGGAAAGTGCGGGATAGAATGATAATCGATCGGGCTATCAGGTAGACCGGCTTAGGAACAAGATTGCCGGCACCGCAGATGCCCAGCGGCACCGCCAGGCACATGCCCAAAAAGCTGGCGACCAGCGCCATTTGGATACTTTCCAGCATGCCTCTGATCAACAGTTGCCAGCGCCCAAAATCCGGGGGTATCATACGTGTGATCATTTTCACAGCGCGTGGCAGACCATGGGCCACTCTTGCCCATTCGATCTCAAGGCTACCGACTGACCAAAAAATGTAGGCCACCGCCAGCAGCGCCAGCCCGTTTCGTATCAGCGGGTTTTCAATTAATTTGATCCGGTGCCATTGAAGTTCTGCACCTGTTTGCGTTTCGGTAGACAACTTCATCAGGCGGCCGTCTCTCTGGTCATTCTGTCTTTGTGCTTAGAGGCCCCTTTTTGCGTATCTTGGTCGTTGTCTTCTTCGATCTTTCGGATCGTTGTGCTCCAGTCCTCCTCACCATAAATTTCAGTAAGCACTTCGGCGGTAACCTGCTGGGACGTTCCGTCAAAGACGATCCGGCCCTCGGATAGACCGATGATACGATCGGCAAACGACTGGGCCAGACCCACGTCATGGATGTTCACCAGTGCCGGCGTTCCATGCTCATGGGCAAGCTCCACCAGAAGCCGCATGATCTGGCGCGAGGTTTTGGGGTCAAGGCTGGCGGTGGGTTCATCCACCAGCAAAAGATCCGGCTGTTGCATGAGCGCCCGCGAAATCCCGACCCGCTGGCGTTCGCCCCCGGACAATGCGTCGGCGCGTGTGTCCTGATAACCGGAGAGTCCGACCCGGTCGAGAAGTTTGAAGGCGGCAACAACATCTGCGGGGGGGAATTTGCGGCGATAGGTCTTCCAGAAACCGACATAGCCTAAACGGCCCGAGAGCAAATTCTCCATCACCGTCAGACGCTCCACCAGGTTATATTCCTGAAAAATCATACCCATGCGCCGGCGCACTTTGCACAGCTCACGCCGGTTCAAGCTCCGCACGTCAATGTCATCGAGCATGACTTTTCCGGAGGTGGGTTCAACCAGGCGATTGATACAGCGGATCAGGGTGCTTTTGCCGGCGCCGGAAGGGCCAATGATCGTCACCACCTGGGGGGTATCAACCGTGAAGCTGACATCTTGCAGTGCAACCGTCCCGGTGGGATAGACTTTTGAAAGACGAATAATTTCAAGCATCTTGAGCCTCGCGGGTCGGGTTGCCACCCAAACCAACTGACCGGCGGCAACCCTGCGTTCATCCGGAAACGTTATTTCTTTTTCTTCTTTTTCTTCTTCTTGGCTTTTAATGCCTTGAGGGCTTCCTGGGTATAGACTACGTTGTTGGCTTTCTGGATGGTACGGATAACTTGCCAGTGCTTTGCGTAGTCGGCCGGGATAAAGCATTCATCGCGCTTCCCGAAGTCTTTCTCCAGTCCCGAGCCGGCCCAATCGAAAGTCAGAAGTGCCTCACGCACCTGCTTTTGCAGTTTCGGGGCCAGATTGTAGACACAGCCATAGGACGTACCGGGAAATTTATCCGATTCCCAAATGATGCGCACTTCTGATTGATCAAACATCCCCCGCGCGATCATACGCTCCATCACAGAGGAAGCAATCGGAGCGGCGTCATAGTCGCGGTTCACGACCCCCATGATGGAGTTGTCGTGCTTGCCCGAATAAATCACCTTGTAGTCCACGTCCGGCACAATACCCATATCCTTGAACAGGGCCCGGGGCGCCTGATTGCCTGAGTTGGATGAAGGGGTTACATGCGCGATTTTGCGTCCTTTTAAGTCTTGGACGTTTTTAATATCGGAATCCTTGTGGGTGATCAGCTGCAACCGGTACCCCCGGAAGTTACCGTCCTTCAGGCCCATCATGGCCTGGGGGTGAAAGCCGGCAAGGTTAACACCGTATACCGTGGCGCCGGCCGCGAATCCTGAAATGTGCAACCGGCCGGAACGCATGGCCTCAACCTGGGCGGCATAGGACTCCGGCCCATACCATTTTACCTTCTTTCCGGTTTTTTTGGCGATATAGTCCATCAACTCTTTGAAAACGTTTTCATAAACAGAAGGGTCCTCGACTGCGGTATAGGAGAAGACGAGCGTATCCGGGTCGAGCCATTTACTGGAGTCCGTCGGCGTGTCAGCCAGAAAATCCCCGTTTTCGTCACAAAATTGAACATCCAAATCGCCACGGCTTTTGCACTCAGCAGCTATTGCCGAGTTTGATAGACCAGGGACCAATGACAAAATTGTTAGAAAAATGACTCCCCAAAAGGCCTTGCGGCAATAAAATAGTAACTTAACCATACTTTCCTCCTTTCTGAGGGTGTTGCTAACCCAATCTGGCCCGAATAGCATTCTAATCTTCGGTTTTTCACGACGAATACCCGAGCCGAACTCCATTTTTTTGTGAACCTGCGATTTTTTTTGACAAGCACTGGTTTAAAGGATTACAAGAGACTTTATTAGAAGCTATCTCAAAAATGCATCTAACGCCCAATGGCTGTGTTCCCCCGCCAATATAGGCGGGATCTCACATCTCTTTTTATGATTATTAAGGGGTTCGTCAAACCGATTTAAGCTGAACCAACTTGAGTTGGCGCCTTGCTGAGCACCTTAATATAAAAAGATCAGAGGCGAAATCCCGCTGTTTAGCGGGGCCCTTGAACGTGATCTGCTATTTTTGAGATAGCTTCTAGTTACCGACTTACGGTATAGTTGTCAATTTATAAATGAAATTCATCCAAACCGCTAACGTCTCGGAATTTGGCCAATAATATAGAAAGAACTTATTATGAAAAATTTAAAGGCTCAGGTATTGATCATAGGCGCCGGGATCACGGGGGCAGGTGTCGCTCGTGATTTAGCGTTGCGGGGTGTTCATTGCATAGTGGTGGAAGAAGGAGATATTAATTCAGGGGCCTCCGGTGCCAATCATGGCTTGCTGCACAGCGGAGGCCGGTACGTTTCATCAGACCCGGGCAGTGCCACAGAATGCCGTGAAGAAGGGGAACTTTTAAAACGACTGGCGCCCCACTGTATTGAGGACACCGGTGGCTTGTTCGTGGCGGTCGAAGGCGACGATGAAAAATACGTGGCCGATTTCCCCCATCTGTGTTCCCGCTGCCGGATTCCGGTGCAGGCCTTGGACGTCAAGGAGGCTCGCGAACTTGAACCGGCTCTTTCAGAAAACTTGATCGCGGCCTATTCGGTAAAGGATGCCTCTGTCGATCCGTTTAAACTTTCAATGGAGAACATGGCACAGGCCCAGGCGCTGGGAAGCACCCTGCTGCGATTTACGAAAGTGGTTGGGTTTGAGAAAAGCAGTAATAAAATCCAGGCGACTCGCCTGCAAAACCTTACGACCGGCGAGGAATTTAAGATTGAGTCCGAACAGGTGCTCAACGCCACCGGTGCCTGGGCAGGTATAATAGCCGGTCTGGCAGGGGCTGAGATCGATATTATTAATTCCAAAGGAAGTCTGATAATCACCCACAACCGAATTACTGATGGGGTTGTGAACCGGCTGCGCCCCTCCGCCAGTGCCGATATTCTGGTTCCAGGCGGTACGGTGTCTATTCTGGGGACCACCTCTATTCGCATAGACGACCTGGACAAGGTGTATCCTACGGTCGAGGAGGTCGACGCCATGGTGGGTGAAGCCGTCAAGATGATCCCGGCTCTGGAAACGGCTCGATACATTCGGGCCTATGCGGGCGTCAGACCGCTGGTTGGATCGAAGTCTGCATCCGATGACCGCGATGTCAGCCGGGGATTTGCGCTCATCGATCATGCTGAAGACGGCCTTGAAAACTTTGCCACGATTTCCGGGGGCAAGCTGACCACCTACCGGTTAATGGCCGAAAAAACTGCTGACCTGGCCTGCAGCCGAATGGGCGTTTCCAAACCATGCCTGACGCGAACCGAACCTCTTCCGGAAACGCAGCCCGCAAGGTGGACCCAACCCGGGCTGGCGCCCAAATTGTGGGTGGAACATCATGATCCGCAGGACATTTTGCTATGCGAATGTGAAATGGTGCCCAAAAGCGCGGTGGATTCCATCGTTGAGTCCATTCGTAAGCAGGACGGGCTACCGGACCTCAAGGCCATTGCCCTGCGCAGCCGAATCGGCAAAGGCGCCTGTCAGGGCACGTTTTGCGGTATAAGGGTGACCTCCTATTTGTATGATCAGGGCGAACTGCTGCCGGAACAGGGCTTAACCAGTCTCAAAGAGTTTCTCGGCAAGCGCTGGCATGGACAATACCCCACGCTCTGGGACAAACAGCTTGTACAGTCAGAGCTCCTCGAAGCCTTGCATTGCGGATTGTTTGGATTGGAGTTATAAAGGTGCCTTTAAGCGCAGTGAATTCATTCGATAAAAATGGTTGAAATTACTTAATCTCTTGAGTTTACACGATAAAATTCGAATATCGAATATCGAAATCCGAGACAATTTCGAATGACAAAAATTCAAAATTAAAAACAACAAGAAATTTCTTATTCTGCATTCAAAGAGCAATGCACTTTTCCAAGCGTTTGGAAATTAGGTCATTTGATATTCGGATTTGTTTCGTGCTTCGTGCTTCGGATTTCGGATTTAATTGGCAAAGGTAACATACAATTTAAATCATCAATGTTGAAAATGTTCTTATATGATTTCTGACTTAAGACCCCTCAATTGTGACGTTTGCGTGATCGGCACCGGCCTGGCGGGTATGGCAGCGACTCTTTTTTCTGCCGCAAGAGGCTTATCCGTTGTGCAGGCGGGTCATACCGGCGAAATCATTTTTGCCAGCGGGTTGCTGGATCTGCTGGGCGTGTACCCGGTGAGTGAAAAGCGGCTCTGGAGCAAACCCTGGGCCGCGATAGATGCACTGGTAAGGGACATTCCCCATCATCCCTATGCGCGGCTAAAAAAAGAGGATATCAAAGATGCTTTTGATGAAATCCTAACCTTTTTGGAAGAAGCCGGCCTTCCCTATCACCGGCGCATGGATCATAACAGCGGCGTACTGACTTCGCTGGGAACGATAAAATCGACATATTGTGTCCCGCATACCATGTGGAAGGGGGTCAAGGCTCTGGAAGAAAAACCGGCCTGCCTGATTATCGATATCCGGGGCTTGAAGGGATTCAGCGCCCGCCAGATTGCAGCCTCCTTACAAAATGGATGGTCTGATTTACGTTCCGCGCAGATCTCGTTTCCGGATACCGACCATTTAAGCGAGGTGTATACGGAACATATGGCCAATGCGTTGCTGCTGCCGCACAATCGGGAGAAGTTGGCACAGGTCGTGGCCCCGCATGTAAAAGAATCAAAAATCATAGGGCTGCCGGCAATTTTGGGGCTGTATCGAACGCGTGAGGTGATATCCCACCTTGAGGAGTTGATCGGCGTGCCGCTTTTTGAAATTCCCACCATCCCCCCCTCGGTTCCCGGACTGCGCCTCAAGGAGGCGTTTGAAAGGGGGCTTCGCCCTAAAAGCGTTCAATACTTTTCTTTAAAACGGGCTTTACAGGTCCGACAACCGGCCGATGGGCATTTTGAAACCCATATCGGCAGCAACGATGTCGAGCACATCGTTCACTCCAGGGGAATTATTCTGGCAAGCGGTCGGTTTATCGGAGGCGGCTTGCATGCCGACAGAACGCGTATTCGCGAAACGATCTTTGATTTGCCGGTTTACCAGCCCGACAGCAGGACTGAGTGGCATCGCCGAAATTTTTTAGATCCCCGGGGACATTTAATCAATCAGGCCGGCCTGGAAATTGATGACGCATTTCGCCCTCTAAATAGTTCCCATCAACCTGCTTTCGAGACGCTTTTTGCGGCCGGGTCCATTCTGGCCCACAATGACTGGAAACGCCTAAAATGCGGTGCCGGCCTTGCCGTCGCCACCGCATTCGGGGCGGTAAAAGCCTTTATCCGCCTCTGTCGGTGATTTTCATTTTTGAGCTCAAAAATTCAAGGTAAAAAAACATGATTGATTGGGTTTGTCATCAATGATATATAGTGGTTGTCAAAAAAACGTTGCGGTATTCAAACGTTTTTTTTCTACAACCACTTTTGCCGCAATTGGGTGTTTTTAAACCGGGTGCTATGCACCCGGTTACACCCGCACCGATTAAGGCACTGCCGTGCCTTTGTTTTTTCCCGCCGATGGCGGAAAAATCCAAGCCACCCGCTCTGCGGGTGGTCGGTGACTCGGAACATTATTATGAAAAGCGGTATAAATTAGGCGATGCCTTTTGATTGTTGGCTACTATTCATTAAACATGAACCTCAAAAAATAGTGCCCAGTTGTCACTTGGGGACGAAATCGTTCCATCTAACCTTTCTTTAATTGGGAGGCACCTATGAAAAAACCTTGTTCATTGGGCTGCATCCTATCAATTTTTCTCTTTTTACTCATATCGGGGTGTTCTAAACCTATCCTCAAGATTCCGCAGAATTTACCACCTGTTGTTAGGGAATATAAAAATGTTGCTTTTCATGTAGACGCAAAACGTATGCAAAAAACAGGCATCTATTTAACCAAGGGTGAATTATTCTCTATTATAACAAGAGACATCTTATTGAGATCGTCATTAATTGGGATGATCGGCAAGGACGATTTCGGCTTTTATGTATCGGATATTAATGATGCTTATAAGCCAGGCGATTTATATTTGGGCTTTATGGATCAAAAGGTTAGGCCGTCCGCTGTAGACATTATTGTTTGGAAGGAAGAGGATTATGTTCAGGTTGCAGATTTTTTAAATAGAGTGAAAGCGGACAATCCTGATAACAGTGCGATTACTGGATTACTTCTGGAAATCAATAAACGGAAAGATATATTTCTGGCTGAATTAAAAGCGTCAAGAGAAATTGAGGACACCAAGAAAAAAATAAAAAATTTGAAAAAGAGTAACGAATCTTCAAAAGAGGAGCCAGAAAAAGTTATTACAAAGAAGCAATCCACGACCTCCATCAAGTCTACCAGCGATGAGTTAAGCAAGGATGAGAAGATAAAACAGCTTGAGGCAAAATTATCAAAGCTTACCGAAACCTTAAAGGAAATGGCCATTACGGCCAAGGAGAGAGAACAAACTGTTTTAAAAAAGAATCTACTTTCTGAAGATTCTAAGAAAACTAAAACGCTTCCATACCAGGATATAGACTTTGGGCGGTACTATGCCCTGGTTGTTGGCAATAACAGCTACCAGTCTCTTCCCAAATTAGTAACAGCTAAAAATGATGCCCAAGAAGTAGCTGAAACTTTAAAGAATAGATATGGATTTAATGTTGAGCTGTTGCTTGATGCTGACCGCTCCGATATCTTAATGGCGCTAAGCCGTTATCGGTGGAACTTAACCAATCGGGATAACCTGCTGATCTATTATGCGGGACATGGCTGGTTGGATAAAGAAGCAGATGAGGGCTATTGGTTACCGACTAATGCCGAGAAAGGTAATATGATAAACTGGATTTCTAACTTTTCTATCAGCGCTACCTTAAGGGCCATTAAAGCAAAACATGTTTTAATCGTAGCTGATAGTTGTTATTCAGGGAAATTAGCAAGAGGTATTCATACTGTAGATAGAACCGCCGGTTACCTATCCCGTTTATCCCAAAAAAGAGCCCGCAGCGTGATATCTTCCGGTGGGTTGGAGCCGGTGACTGATAGCGGCGGCAAGAGGGGTCACTCTGTTTTTGCGTCTGCATTTTTAGATGCACTCAGAAAAAACAATACAATTATGGACGGCGCTCAACTTTTCAACACGCTGCGGCGGCCGGTTATGCTGAATTCAGATCAAACACCGGAATATTCTGATATTCAAAGAGCCGGTCATGAGGGAGGCGAATTTATTTTTATACCAAAAAATTTAAAAAACTGAATTGCTCTCTGAAACGATGGGTAATGAGTAAATACAGCACAAAAATAACAGAGCCCCCCTTAAAGGGCGAACAATGAAAAGGGGGGCAGTTTTTACATCATCCAGCATTTGTTTCAGTATCGCCTAACCTTTGCCTTAGATACGTGTATAGATCGATCACCTTGAGATCTGAGTCCGTGCCGCTCTGGGCACACGCAAAATGAATCTGGCACTTGGGGCAGGCGGTGATCAGGGTTTGGGCTCCGGTTAGCACGGCTTCCTGCAGGCGCTCCACTTGAATGGCTTTTGAATAGCTTGAGCACTCCATCCAGGCGCTGGTTCCGCAACAAAGCGCATTTTCGCGGTTGCGTTCCATTTCCACCAGTTGGGTATTCGGAAGAGATTCTAGCAGCTGGCGGGGCGGTTCGTATATTCCTGCCAATCGACCCAACCGGCACGGGTCATGATAGGTGATCGGGCCGGCAGCAGACGGCTGAAAGGTTAAGCCTGCATCCGGTAGTTCGCGCGCCAGAAATTCCGTCATATGCAGGACATCAAAAGGAAGCTTGCCAAAATATTTTGGATAATATTTTTTAAAGGTGACATAACCCTCCGGGCAGCTGAAAAGCACGGTTTTGGCACCGGAGGACTTGATCACTTCAAGATTCCATCTGGCCAGCTTGCGGAAGGTGCTTTGGTCTCCACACCACAACGCATCGTGTCCACAACAGCGTTCATGATTGCTGATGACGGGTTCGATACCCATTTTGTTTAGCAACGTGAGCACGCTGCGCGCGTTCTCAAGGGGAGACAGATTCATATATCTGAAGGTCACGTCAAAGAACGGCAGACACCCCACAAAATAAAAATATTCCCCGGTATCACCAAAAGCTCCCGCTTCATGGGCCCACTGTATGCGTTGTTGTTTTAAATCGCTGGTTTGCAGACCGGCGACGGCCTGAAGGATGCCGTGGTGACTTTCTTGAGGAAAATTGCCGGCTTTGCGGGCTTCCTGTCGGTGGGCACTGATGAATTCAGGGAAATCAATCTCTGCCGGACAGCGTTCGTTGCAAGCCGCACAGCTCAAGCAGGCCCAGATTTCGCGACTCTTCACCAGGCCACCGTCCGGATCCAGCACGGCCTGTTTGATAATCTGCCGCGGTGAAAATTTAGACAGGTGACGGCTGATGGGGCAGCTTCCGGTACACAGGCCGCATTCCATACAGTAGTCGATTTGTTTTTGAGTAAGATGCTTTGGCTTAT
>JAUVTR010000147.1 GCA_030601425.1 Desulfobacterales bacterium | reverse complement strand
ACGGTGGCCGACCCTACGTTATGCGCACCATTTAATTGAATGAAAGGTATTGATATTTTGTGTAATCGCGAAGCGATTGACTGTTTTTGGCCGAGCAGGTCGCTCGGCCAAAAGGTCTGTGTGAGTCCGTGTGGGTCTGTGGCTAATAATAAAGTTCGCGTCTGTCTGCGTTAGTCCGCGGTTAAAAAAAAATCGCATATATCGGCGCTTAAATAACAAAAAAACAGACAACAGGCTTGAAATCATGGTCATGAAATGATAATTTAATCCTTTTTTTAATTGAAAACGGAATCGTTAATATGGGTGCGCGAAGCTTCTGATTTTAGCGGAACTGACTTGTTTGACGTGATGGGTTGATGTAGCGAACGAATTGGCAAGGAGATACTATGATCGAGGGTGTCATTTTCATGCTCGGTTTGGGAGCTGTCTGCGCTGCGATTTTAACGGCGGCATCACGAATCTTTTATGTATATGAGGATCCGCGTATTGCTGAGGTAGAGGCCTGTTTTGCAGGAGCCAATTGCGGCGGATGCGGCTATGCCGGTTGTTCGGCCGCAGCTGTAGCGGTTGTGGCCGGCCAAGCCGATCCCAGTGTGTGCATCATCGGCGGTCCGGAATCGGCTACCAAAGCGGCCGAAGTCATGGGCGTCGAGGTGGGCCTGGCCGAGTCTCCTAAATCATTTAACCCCTGCAGCGGCGGCCTGCGAGCTGCCGATAAATTTGTGTACCTTGGCGTCAACACCTGCAGAGCACAGGCGACCCTGTCCGGGGGCCAGCGGGTATGCGCGGTCGGGTGCATCGGGCTGGGCGACTGTGTCGATGCCTGTCAGTTCGATGCAATAAAAATGGGACCCGAAGGGTATCCGGTGGTGGAAGCCGAAAAATGTGTCGGGTGCGGTGCCTGTGAAACGGTTTGCCCCAAGTATGTCATGAAGGTCAAAACCATGTCCGAACGCCTGATGCACTTCAATTGCAGTGACGATCGCCTGGCGCCCTGTCGTCAGACCTGCCCGGCCGAAATCGACATTCCCCAGTACATCGCTCAGATCCGCGAGGGCGATTACGAAGGCGCTGTCAACACCATCCGGGAGCGCAATCCATTCCTGCTTTCCTGCGGCCGGGTATGCCCGCATCCCTGTGAGACCAACTGCCGCCGCGGAATCGAGGATGAACCGGTATCCATCAATCAATTGAAACGCTTTGTTGCCGATTATGAGATGAATTCCGGAGAACAGCTGCCGATACCGACAGCCCCGGAAACGCGCAAGCGTATCGCGGTTCTTGGCGGCGGACCGGCCGGATTAACCTGTGCCTATTTCCTCAGGCGGCTGGGCCATCAGGTCAACATTTTTGAAGCCATGCCGAAACTGGGGGGTATGTTGCGCTATGGTATCCCTGAGTATCGCCTTCCCAAAGCAGTTCTGGACTGGGAAATCCAGAGCATCCTGGATCTGGGGGTCGATTATCATACCAATGTAAAATTCGGCCATGATTTTGACTTGAGCTCATTGGTTGCATCCGGATTCGACGCCATCTTTATGGGTATCGGGGCATGGAAGGATGCCAGCCTGCGCGTAGAGGGAGAAGATCTTAAAGGCTGTTACACCGGTATTGATTTCCTGTCCCGTCTGGCCGGCGAAGAAGCCCTTCCCATCGGTCGCACGGCGGCGATTATCGGAGGGGGAAATACCGCCATAGACTGTACCCGCAATCTCATTCGCCTGGGGGCGGAAAAGGTGTATATTGTTTACCGCCGCACCCGCGGTGAAATGCCCGCCAATGAGGTCGAAATCGATGCGGCTGAACACGAAGGCGTTGAATTTTTATTTCTGGCGGCTCCGGTAAAGGTCAGAGGCGATGAAGACGGCAATGTCACTCATCTGGAGTATTTAAAAATGGAACTCGGGGAGCCTGACGCCAGCGGCAGACGCCGCCCGGTTCCCATCGAAGGTTCTGAAACCCTGCTTGAAACCGACATGGTCATTACCGCCATCGGTCAATCTCCGGATGTTTCCTTTACCGAGCGTTCTCAGAAACGCCTGGCGGAGCTGAATACCACGCGCTGGAACACGATAGATGTAGATCCCGCCACACTGCAATCCAACATTCCGTATCTGTTTGCAGCCGGAGACGCCGCCACCGGCCCGTCTCTTGTCGTGGAAGCCATCGGCGGCGGACGAAGGGCGGCCCGTTCGATTCATCAGTATGTTATGGGACAAAAAATTAGCGCTCAGAAAAACGAATTGGGCAAGGATTTAATTGCTGAGACCGTATTTGATTCTGTGGCCGGGGTCGTCAAAAACCCCAGAGCACCCATGCCGGAGCTGCCGGTCGAAGAGCGGATATGCTCGTTTATTGAAGTAGATCAGGTACTTACAGAGGACTCTGCCAAAGGCGAAAGCATCCGCTGCCTGTCTTGCTGCCTGACATGCTATGACAAAGACGCGGCTGCAAGCGTCGCATCAGGGATCAAAGATATGGGCCCGCAAAGTGAAGTAGCTTAAAAAAACAGAAGTCATAAAAAAGGTTTCAGTGTTCAGGTGTCAGGTGTCAGTCACCTGGTTCAAAGGTTCAACGTTCAGAAGTTCAGAGGTCAGATAACAGAGGTCAGAGGGTATAGTTAAATAGTTGATTAGTTGAATAGTCAATTCGTCAGAGGATTCAATCCATTTTAAACTATTTGACCATTCGACCAATTAACTAATCGACTAAAAGTAGGAATCAGTAGAAGGGCAGCCCTCGACTCGACTGAGCTCGCCGAAGTCTGCGGCTGCCAGAAACCAGTGACCGGCAGCCCCAGAGGCCAGCAGCCAGAAACCAGTAGCCAGAGGCCTGAAACCTGAACACTGACACCTGAAACCTGAAAAGATAGACTATTTAAGCAGCAGTTGTCTCACAATTTAACACACCGGAGGAGGAGGACCTCATGAGCGGTCTGGATTTTTTGGAGAAGGTCGAAATCTTCAAGGGACTCAATCACGATCAGTTAAAATCTGTCAAAAAAGGGGCCCAGGAAAAAAAGTACTTTTACGGAGACAGATTGTTTGCCGAAGGTGAAGACGCCGATCGCATCTGGCTGGTAATGGATGGGCAGGTCGACCTGAGATTTGATTTGCCGGGCCGCCCCACATCCGAAGAGAATACCATATTTTCGATAAGCACCCCTCAAACCCTGGGGTGGTCAAACTTTGTTCCGCCCTTTAAGTATGCGCTTTCCGCTTATAGTGCAACGAAAACCTGCAGCGTCCTTCAGATTGACAAGCAACATCTCCTGGAATGTTTTGAAAAAGACCCCCGCATGGGATTGATGTTTATGACAAATGTGGCTGCGATTGCCAGCATGCATTTCGACCAATTACTGGAATCTGCTAATGTTTCGCCGGTGGCCAAGGTCAAAATTACCGTTCATATGTCAACCTGTGGAATTGCCGCCGGTGCTCGTCAGGTTATGAGTGCGCTGGTAGAGGAAATTTCCTGCTCGGACCGCCCGGATATCGAGGTCGCCAGTTCAGGGTGCATCGGCCATTGTAAAAATGAGCCCAACATAACGGTCGAAATTGGCGGCGGTGAGCCGGTCATTTATCAAAAAATGACTCCCGACAAAATGCGTCAGATATTTCAAAAGCATATTCTGGGGGGAGAAGTACAAAAAGGCTATATCTTAAACGATTGAATATTGAAAATTGAATATTGTATATTTGTGGATGTCGCTTCGCTCCGTCATTTTTATGATAGGTTTTCTTATATTGATCCGCCGGAGGCGAACCTTAAATATTCAATTTTCAATCGACAATATTCAATTACAAAGGGGGGGCTTTTATGATCAATCTCGATTTTTTGGAAAATGTCGAAGCTTTTACAGACCTGGATGACAACCAATTAACGGCGATACAGGACTGCTGTGAGGTCGCCGATTTTAACCGCGGGGAAAAGATCTTTGCAGCCGGTGAAATCCCTGATCATTTTTGGATCGTGCTCGCAGGCCAGGTGAATCTGACCTGGGATGCGCCGGAAGGCCCGGCGCTGCAGGAAAATACCATCACGACCCTGTCGGAGGGGATGCCTTTTGGCTGGTCGAGCCTGGTGCCGCCCTATAAATATCACCTTTCAGCCCATTGCGCTTCTCGAAACTGCAAAACTGTCAGGATTCCGAAGGGTCGCCTCCTTCAATTGTTCGAAGATGACGCTCAATTGGGCTATAAAGTCATGTCCAAAGTGATGATTGTCGCCGGGCAACGCTTTCATCAACTCCAGGATGAAGTTGCCAGGCGCAGGGGGCATGATATTATCAATCGCTGGTAGCCACAGGGCTGTCGGCTTGATAATGCTAAGTGGGTTTCATACTTTACCAAAAAGAGCTTGAAAGCTTGACCACATTATGGTAGTCGGTGCTTGGTTTTTTCAGGCATGAATTTAACCGGCAACGCAAAAAAGATACGGAAATAAAATGTTTTCAAAAAAAGAATCGATGCTGGCATATGGATTGGCCGTCTGCTTGTTGGTCACAGGCGTTGTCAGTTACGCCGCCTTTCCGTTAAAGGCGCCGGAAGAGCCGCTGCGCATCATGTTTAATGTTGAGGCGGGCAAGGTCCTTTTTGATCATAAAATTCACACGGTCGAGGAAGGCTACGGCCTTTCTTGTGAAGACTGCCATCATGAACTTCTGGATGGTGAATCTGACGAAGCGCAGGCATGCGGGGAGTGTCATGATCCTGAAGAGGGGGATGAAGAAGTGCCCAAACGAGCGGATGCTTTTCATCAGCAGTGTGCGGGTTGCCACGAGGATTATGAAGCCGGTCCTGTAGAAGAAGAATGCACTTTATGTCATATATTGTAGGCTGCAAATTTAGAAGCTATTCAGACACTATCGAGCGCTGTATCCGGCATTAAAAAAAGGTTAAATCATGATCAAAAAAGCATTTTTGGGTTTATCAACTCCGCAAATTGAATATGCAATGCTTCCTGCTCATCTCCCGGAGACAGAGAAGATCCCAGCCCCAAAAAGTATTACCTTATTCCATCAACGAAATGATACCCATAGCATATCATCGACATTGGGAATCGGTGACCCGGTAAAGACCGGTGAGAAATTGTCTCTTTATTCTGATCAAAATTTTTATGTTATATCTCCGGTCAGCGGCACAATATCCTCTCTTTCGCCATACACAGGGGATTTCGGAAAAAGCTATATTGCCATAACCATTACGCCTGATGGCAACCAAGTTTTTGATGACACCTTCCAGCAGCAGATTCAAAACCCAACTATGGAGCTGGTGTCCGGTTATCTGGCAGGCGCACCGGGAAATCCTCCTGTGAGCATGCTGGCAGATTCGGATGGCAGCATTAAAACCATCGTTATACGCGGTCTGGATCCGGATCCGCTGGTGGCAACCAACCAATATATCGCCCAATCCCGTTTGAAAGACCTCAAAAAAGGCATCCGAATTTTAAAAGAAGTCACCGCTGTGCAGGATATTATTGTGATCACTGCCGGTGAATCCGTGCAGGGATACGGCCACATCGGAGCGCAGGTTAAAGGTGTTAGACCAACCTATCCCTCCGCCCTGCCCCACATGGTGATGAAAGATGTATTAGGGCAGGTCGTTCCGGCCGGAAAAACCTGCGAAAATCTTGGCGTCTGCTTTTTCAGTGCCGAAGCGGTGGTTTCAATCGGCCGTGCCTTTGAATCCGGACAGATCCCGACATCCAAAATACTAACTTTTATTAAAAAAGACGGAACCCCCAAAATCGTTGAAACCAGCATCGGCACTCCCATCGGAAATATTTTAGAGGCCTTCGGTGAGACCGTAAACGAATATGACCGCATTATTTTAGGCGGACCCATGACCGGTTCGGCGGTCTATGCGCTGGAGCACCCGGTTAAGCCGGATACCGATTCAATCATCGTTCTGGATCGGGATAAAGCCGCATACGTGTCGGATTATCCCTGCATAAACTGCGGTGAATGTGTACGAATCTGCCCGGCACAAATGCAGGTGCATATGCTGGTGCGATTTCTGGAAGCAAATCAATATGAGGCGGCGGCTGACAGTTACGATTTGTACTCGTGTATTGAATGCGGCCTGTGCAGCTACGTATGCGTGTCCAAGATACCGATTTTCCAATATATCAAGTTGGCAAAATACGAGTTGGAACGCGCCAAAACTCCGGAGGCAGCGGATGCTTGAGAAAAGAGACTTGCTGGAACAGCAAACACCCCTTGAGCAAAAAAAACTGATTGTTTCCCATGCGCCGTTTTATCACAGCGGTCGCAGGGTAACCGAGCGCAGCTATCACACCATGCTGGCAGCCCTGCCGGCACTTCTGCTGGGTTTTTATCATTATGGAATGCCGGCGATCAGCGTGGTCTGTTTGTCGATTTCCACGGCAATTTTCTGGGAACTGGCTTTTAACCTGGTGGCCAAACGCACCATCACCATCGGAGACGGTAATGCAGCCTTGCTCGGTCTCCTGTTTGCCATGCTCCTTCCGGCGACCACCCCCTGGTGGGCGGTGATCACCGGAACATTCATCGCCGTTGTCGTTGGTAAGCAAATATTTGGCGGAATCGGCAGCAACGCCTTTAACCCCGTTGCCCTCGCGATCGCCATTATGATGGTGTCCTATAAGGAACTGTTTGATTTTGACACGGCGCTGTTAAATTATGACCTTGAATTTGCCACCATTTATCCGCTGAAGGCTGCTAAGTACTTCGGAACAGCATCACTGGATTCGTTCAATTTGGTTGATCTATTCTTGGGCCGACAGCTGGGCGGAATCGGAGCAACCTTTGGTCTGGGACTTATGCTGGGCGGCATTTACCTCATGCTGCGGGGCTTTATCCGCTGGGAAATATCCCTGACGTTTCTGGCAGGTGTTTACTTGGCGGCGTTTGTGTTTAATCTGTTCGATCCGGTCCGCTTTGCCGGTCCGGGAATTCACCTGTTAACCGGTTATACATTAATCGGCGCCTTTTTCCTGGCAACCGAGGATTCGTCTTCGCCGGTCAATATCATTCCCATGCTCGTCTATGGTGCTGCCGGAGGAATCATGGTCGTTCTGATCAGAAATATCGGCGCTTATGTTGATGGGGTCGTGCTGGCAATTTTGGTTATAAACCTTCTAAGTCCGCTTCTGGACAAAATCAGACCCGAAGCCCTCGGAAAGGTTATGTAATATGCGTGAAATGATAAAAATGGTGATCGTGCTTACCATCCTGGCCACGTTTTCCGGCAGCCTGCTGGCGGCAATCCACAGTAAAACGAAGGACAGAATCACAAATCAGATCCTTAAATTTGTAAAAGGCCCCGCTATCCGTAAGATCTTCAAGGAGGCTTCAAATGATCCGATAGTGGATCGCTTCGATATCAAAGATGGCGACGAGACCAGAAGTTTTTTCGTCGGCGTTTTCGAGGGTGAGCCTCGCGCGGTTGCTTTCGAGACGTTTGGTAAAGGTGGCTATGGCGGCGAGGTGGGGCTGATGGTCGGAATCGATGTCAAGGAAGATAAAGTCGTAGGCGTTGGGGTGACGACCCATGCTGAAACGCCGGGAATGGGAGCAAAGGCTGAAACAGATCCGAGCTTTGTAGCCCAGTTCGAGGATCTGAGCCTGGAAGATCCGTTTAAAGTAACCCAGGATGGCGGTACCATCAATGCACTCAGCGGTGCCACCTTGACCTCGCGAGCGGTCAGTTTGGCTGCAACAGAGGCCAGTGGCATTTACCAGAAGCTGAAACCTCAAATTGAAGAAAAATTAAAAAACTTCAAAAAATAGGATAAAATTAATGGCAAAGACGCTGACTCAGGAATTTGTTAAGGGACTCTGGGATGAAGTACCGCCATTTCGCCTGGTGCTCGGCCTTTGTCCGGTATTGGCAGTAACCAAAGCGGTTGAAAACGGCATTGGAATGGGTGTCGCAACAACCTTTGTCCTCGTATGCTCCAATGTTTTAGTGGCAACTTTGCGAAAAGTGATACCGTCGAAAGTTCGAATTGCATCCTACATTATTATTATTGCCACCTTTGTCACGATTGCCGAACTGCTCATGCAAGCCTATACGTATCCGCTGTTTAAGAAGCTGGGTATTTTTATTCCGTTGATCGTGGTTAATTGCATTATCCTCGGAAGGGCTGAAGCATTTGCTTCTAAAAACGGAATCTTGCGCTCGCTATTAGACGGACTGGGTTTTGGAATTGGCTTTACGCTATCGTTAATGGCATTGGCCGCGGTCCGCGAACTGCTGGGTACCGGTGACTTAACGTTTTGGGAAAAACCTATTCAAATTATGGGACCATGGTTTCAGCCGTTTTCATTCATGGTGGAAGCCCCCGGTGCATTTATCGCCCTGGGATTGATGCTGTGCTTGATGAATCTTGTGGGGAAGAAATAGGAGTTTATAATGGGTGATCTCTTTGTCCTTGCGATCAGCAGCATTTTCATAAACAATATCCTTCTGGCCCAGTACTTGGGCAACTGTCCCTTTTTAGGAACCTCCAAAAAAATGGAAACCGCCGTCGGAATGGGTATGGCCGTCATATTTGTGATGGTGTTGGCCGGTGTCATCACCTGGATCACAAACACCTATTTTCTGCAGAAACTGGGCCTTGAATATCTGCGCACTGTCGCGTTCATTCTGGTAATTGCTTCCCTGGTGCAATTTGTGGAGATGTTTCTAAAAAAGAGCATCCCCGC
>JAUVTR010000046.1 GCA_030601425.1 Desulfobacterales bacterium | reverse complement strand
TACCTCCCTGCGCTCTGATTTAAGAATTACCGTTGAAGGCTTTACGGATTCACACGGAGACCCTGTTTACAACAAACAACTCTCTAAATACCGGGCCGACATGGTAAAAAGCTATCTCATCGGCCAGGGTGTTTCCGCCTCTATGATCGATGCCTTTGGACGGGGGTCTCAAAATCCTTTAAAAAGCAATGGGTCACCTGAGGGCAGGCAACAGAACCGTCGGGTTGAAATCAAAGTCTACAATAATTAGGAGATAGGCTGGAAAGCGGATCAGCTCATAGCATATCGTTTGTAGCTGATAGGAAAAAGAAAAAACCGGATTTCCCTGAATTAGAGATTTCCTGTTTATTATTTTCGGCGAGTTTTATTGAAACCAAGCTTGACAGCGGATAGCAAAATCAGAAGCAAAAAAACTATTGCCAACAACTGGCTGCGGATGACTGGTTGAGCAATAAATTTTGAAAACATTGACGATTCATGGCTTGCGGTGGAAATAAAGCAACCGCCGCTGCTACCACCGCCGCTTGAACTTGTTGAGGCGCCTATACTGCTGCTTGAGCTGCAAGGTTCGATGATACCATTTACCACTTCAACACACACATCATTTGAAAAACTGCTCTCGACGCCTTCTGTATTGTAAGCGGTAAGGGCGATATAATATTCCTGGTTTTCACTTAATCCTGTAAGGGTTACCTTTGGGTGGAGCGGATCGACAAGATCATCTTCCGGCAAAATATTTGAATAATCATACGGGGGTCCGGGAGATGCGACGTTGCGATAAACAACGTAACCTTCAAGGTCGGATTCGGGATTGGAATCCCAGCCGAGCGTAACATTTGAGGCATCAGCAACCGAGGCCCAGGGCCCAAAGCTCAATGCTAAAGGGAAAAACAGAAGACAGAAAACAGACTTCAGATTACGGATAACAGATTTTAGGCGTGGCAACGCAGGTCCTCCCCAATGCTCGTTCTTTTCAGACCCCGGTTGAATCCCACCTTCGGTGGGTTTGCTTCGCAATCCCGATGGAATAGTTTTCATCCCGGTGGAATAAGTGCTGCGCGATGCCACTGGGTAAAAATTCAACTGGGCAGGCAAAATTAACCCCACAAATACTGTATATTTCATTATGCCCGAAAGTTTGCAAGTGTTTTTTTAAATTATATCAGTATATTATGCTAATTTAAATTCAGTAGTTAAATCCGTCTAACCCTGTAAATTCGGTTTTGTTAAAATGAATCGCGTTTGCCTTGTTGAATACCGTTTAGCGTTTTTTGCTTAAAAAAAATCCTCTTTAGATGGCGGATGGCGGGCGGGTTACGAGCTTGAAACCCGCCCGCCAGGCCAAGAGGAAGGAAGCGGACGCGACAGGCCCACAAGGGGGTTATGGGATTCGCTTAGCTTGCCCCAGTGTAAGAGCAAAAGGGATGCCAAATGTTTTTTTAGTATCCCTTTTTTATTTTCTGGCGGAAATAAAAATATTATTTATACTAAAAAAACATATAATATTAAATAGTTATAAGTAGAAGACAATCCGTTTATAAATAGAAATAGGTGTGTATACACATGTTTTAAGGGTTCATTTTGGAAGGAGATCAGGTTGGGAAAGTATGATTTTGTGTACAGGGGATTATAGTAAGTTATACGCAAAGATTGAATGTATTTAAAGGTACTTGGCCGGGGATCAATTGATGGAGGCAGGCGTGAATGAGTGAATGGGGTTCAATAAAAAACAGGTGTCAGGCGCCAGGCATCAGGCAAATAGCTCCCCGGTTGAATATCGCAAAGCGAGATCCAACCAGCGATGGGATTCAACTGGTGTCCTCTGACACCCGAACCCAGAACCCTAAATTTTTTCCATAAATTTCGCTGGAGAGAAGGTTTTGATTTTCTGGTAGGTTTTTAAGGCAATTAAGCGTACTCTCCATTCCAGAGCGCCTCTAAGAATTCCCTGTACGGAAGAATGGTTACGTCTCCTATTTTTCGCCTGCGCGGCTCTAAGCTGACGCATAAAAATCGGTTCAATTTTTTTTCCTCAGCAAGGGCTCGCAGCGGTTTGGTGTCAGCGGGCGCAAGGTTTTGTTTAGCCTTTACTTCAATTGCCGTATGGTCGCCGATTATAAAATCCACCTCGAAACCGGAAGTGGACCGCCAGTAATTTAATGGCTCTCCGGAAATGTAATTGCTGTAGCTCATAAGCTCATGCATGAGGTAGGTTTCAAAAGCTTCTCCGAATTCCGGCGTGCCCTGGCGGAACTCCCGCCCCTGTAAAGCTGCCGCAACGCCGATGTCAAAAAAGTAATACTTGGAGGAGGCTAATGGTTTTCTTTTCCTGGATTTTCGCCAGGCAGGAAGCTCGTAAAGGACCAGCGTATCTTTTAAAATGTCGAAATATTCGTACACAGTTGTTCGCGCCACCTGGGCGTCGTTGGCAACATTGGTAAAATTTACGATCGTGCCGTTGCACAAAGCGGCCACCCGGAGAAACCGGCTGAAGGCCGGTATGTTGCGGGTTGCCCCCTCTGCTGCGATCTCCTGTTGGAGATAAGATCCGGCATAGGCTTGCAGGTCGGCACGCGGGTCATCAGAAAAATAGATCGAAGGAATCAAACCTCGCTCCACAGCCCTATCCAGATCGAAGCGATCACCCAATTCCCGGTATGTCAGGGGGTGCAGGTATTTCGTGCGCGCCCTGCCGCCCAGCAGATTAATTCCGCCGCGACGAAGCTTCCGTGCACTGGAGCCGGTCAAAAGAAAACGAACGCCTCGCTTTTCAATGAGGCGGTGTACTTCATTCAGAAGCTCCGGGAGGCGTTGAATCTCATCAATTACGACGATGCGGTCTTGAGGTGTAAGTTCTTCAGCAATACGTCCGGGATTCCGACTTAAAGCCAGAAAGATTGACGTATCAAGGAGATCGTAAACCCGAACACTTTTCAGGGTGTGTGATATTAAAAAAGTCTTGCCTGTCAGGCGGGGGCCTAACAAAAAATGAGATTTTTTGCTCAGTAGTTCATTTAAATCAACAATCCGCCTGATGTAATGAATATTGTCACTTTTTATGTCATTTGATATATTCATCGTCATATTTAATGACATATGACGAAATATTTGTCAATAGAAAAGGTATTAGGGTTCAAGGGAAAACATGGGTTGCGAAAGGTGCATTGTGTGTATCTATTGGGGGAAAATACTGTCGAATACTGCACAGGGATCAAAGCGATCAAATTAATATCTCGAGAGAAAAATTGTCTAAGTCTTGCAAATATGTTATTATATTAATAAAAATTGCAGAAGAAAATAGTTTATCATACAAGCTTAACCTCCTTCCTTGACTATCAGACGGCATTCTATATCGCGAAGACTTTCTCGATAATTAAGTTGAGCAAAAGCCATACATAAAGGAGTAAATCCATATTATGTTTGACCGAATTTTAAACGAGCATTTAACGTGCTTCAAATCGCTTGCTCAACTCAGCGAAGCGATTTCAAATGCGGGCAGAATGCTTATCGAAACCATTGAAAACGGTAAAAAGATTCTGATTTGCGGGAACGGAGGATCTGCTTCGGATGCCCAGCACTTTGCCGCAGAGATTGTGGGGCGATTCACAAGAGAAAGAAGCGCATGGCCGGCGGTCGCATTAAATACAGATACTTCTCTTATCACGGCCATCGCCAATGATTACGCCTATAGTGAAGTATTCTCAAGGCAGGTGGAAGCGCTAGGTGTTTCGGGTGATATCCTGATCGGCATATCAACCTCAGGGAATTCTAAAAACGTCATCCAGGCTGCCGTTCAAGCCAAAGCGAAACGCATGCAAACCATTGCCTTGGTCGGGAATAAGGGCGGAAGCCTTATTGAGCATGCGGATATCTCAATCATTATCTCATCTGATATTACCGCCCGCATTCAAGAAGTCCATATTTTCATCCTCCATTTCTGGGCTGAAATGATTGAATCAACCCTAACCCATGGAAAGGAATCATCGTGATCGCCTATCCTGATTTTGCCAATTGCACCGTCCTCGTAATCGGTGATGTTATGCTGGACCGCTATTTCTGGGGTGATGTTGAGCGGATCTCTCCTGAATCACCGGTGCCGATTGTAAGGGTGGATAAAAAGACCTTGACCCTCGGCGGAGCCGGTAACGTGGCCAAGAATTTAAAAGGGTTAGACTGTAAGCAGGTTTTATTGGGCGTAAGCGGCGATGATTCTAATGGCTCGTCTTTGCAGGACATTTTGAAAAAAGAGGGTATAAGAAACTATTTGATCCCTGTAAAAAACCATCCCACAACGACGAAAACCCGGATACTCAGCCAAAATCAACAGCTGCTAAGGCTGGACGAAGAAAATTCGAAAGAGATACCCAAAAAAATCCTAAAGGAACTGCTCGACAGCTTTGACAAAGCTTTGCCCGAAGCTGATGTGGTGATCGTTTCAGATTACGGCAAGGGGGTATTCCAATTTGATGTGGTTCAACATATCATCAAGCGCTGCAGGTCAAAAAAGGTGGCGGCATTTGTTGACCCTAAAGGCCTTTCCTGGGAACGGTATAGCGGTGCCACCTGTGTAACGCCAAATACAGCGGAACTAAACCTGATTGCACCTTTCCCTGAAGACGATGAAACGATACTTGAAAGTCAGGCAAACAGGGTGATCGAGAAATATGATTTAAATTATATGCTGGTTACTCGCGGGCCTAAGGGCATATCGCTTTTCCGGAGTGGCCGGCCGGCCAAGCACATTGCGACCGACGTTCGGGAAGTATACGATGTTTCCGGGGCGGGAGATACGGTAATCGCATCGCTGTCGGCTGCATTCGGATGCGGTCTCAAAATGTCTGAAGCAGCAGCTCTGGCAAACATTGCGGCCGGTATCGTAGTCGGAAAGGTCGGCACCCAGCCCATCTTAGAAAGTGAGCTGAAGCAAGGTCTTTGGGGTAGAACGGTAGATGGCGTAAATAAAATTGTTTCGAAAAATCAAGCACAGGATATGATTGCTGAATGGCGGCGCAATGACCAACGAGTCGTTTTTACCAATGGCTGTTTTGATATCCTTCATATCGGACATATAAAATTGCTGCATGCAGCTGCCGATGAAGGCGACAAGCTGATTATCGGGATGAATTCGGATCTTTCAGTTAAAAAGCTCAAAGGCGATTCCAGGCCCATTGTCCCTGAGGCAGAACGCGCCGCACTATTATCGTGTATTACAGGTGTAGATCTGGTTGTTTTTTTCCATGAAGCGACACCGGTAGAGCTGATTCGCAGTTTTAAACCCGACATTATTGTAAAAGGTGGTGATTATACGCCAGAGCAGGTTGTTGGACATGAAATCGTCGAACAAGCAGGTGGAAAAGTGGTCATCGTTCCTTTGATTGAAGGGATAAGCACCACAAAAGTCATCGAATCCATAAAGCTCAAATAAGGCATTTTAAAAAATTATCATTTCAGCCTTCCATTTTTCCATTATTCCAAAAAGCAAGCGGGGCGCACTGATTTGTTACGCAACGTTGTATTTTTAGACAGAGACGGGGTTATCAACCAGGACTCACCCGATTACATCAAGGGCTGGTCTGACTTCGATTTTATTTCCCGCAGTGTCGAGGCGGTAGGGGATCTCACGCGTAGCGGATTTACGACAATCGTCATCACAAATCAATCGGCTATTGCTCGCAAGTTGATATCCGCGCAAGAACTTGAGTATATTCATTCCAAGATGAAAGAGACTATCGAATCAAAAGGCGGCAAAATAAACGATATTTTTATTTGTCCGCATTTGCCTTCAGATGGGTGCGATTGCCGCAAACCTTCACCGGGCTTAATTTATCAAGCGCAACGTAAATACGATATTGATCTTGCGGCTTCCGTGATGATCGGAGACAGTGTCAGGGATATCCAATGTGCGCTCAATGCCGGATGCGGTCATTCCATTTTGGTTCGAACCGGAAACGGCAACGATGCCGAACACCTTTTGACCGAAGCAGGTCTCTTCACCGATTATGTAGCGGAAGATCTGTATGATGCCTCCCAATGGCTATTAAGCAAAAAGAAGAGTCGTATTTAACTTTTGTACATTTTGCCTATAAACCGCTTAGCAGACAAAAAGAGTGGGGACGTTGTTTAGTTATTCAGTTTACTTAAAATTTATATTGTGTTAATCAGCCCTTATGCCTCGTAAATCACGTATCGATGCTCCCGGTGCCTTGCATCATATCATAGCGCGAGGAATTGAGCGCCGAAAGATATTTCGATCCAAGGCAGATTACGGCGATTTTTCAAAGCGGTTGGGTCAAATTGTAAAAGAGACCCATACATGCTGTATGGCCTGGGCGCTGGTTGCCAACCACTTTCATCTGCTTTTAAGGACCGGACAAACCCCAATTTCAACGGTGATGCAGCGGTTGTTGACCGGTTATGCGGTATCTTTTAACCGTCGGCATCAGCGCCGTGGTCATCTGTTTCAAAACCGCTTCAAATCCATTTTGTGCCAGGAAGATGCCTACCTTTTGGAATTGGTTCGCTACATTCACTTAAATCCGCTACGGGCCAAACTGGTATCGGATATCAAAGCCCTGGATCAATATAGGTATGCGGGCCACAGTGTCATTTTGGGAAAATATTCAAATGACTGGCAGGATACCAAGGCCGTATTGGAACTTTTTGGAAACACGGTATCAAAGGCTCGCCAAGGCTATCGCACTTTTGTACAAAAAGGCATCGGGCAAGGCAGACGGCATGATCTAATTGGCGGTGGCTTGGTGCGCAGCAGTGGGGGCTGGCTGGCTGTAAAAGCCATGCGCAAAGCGAAAATATTTCAGATGGCTGATGAGCGCATATTAGGAGACACAGATTTTGTCGAAGCCGTGTTAACAGCATCACAGGAGCGTCTGGAGCGCAAATACGCATTGGCAGCCCGCGGCGTTAGCTTAGATGATGTGGCTGAAAAAGCAGCTGAGCTCATAAAAATTGAGTCCTCTGAGCTTTGGTTGCCGGGCAAAGAGCGAAAACGTGTGCAGGCGCGCAGTCTTTTATGTTATTGGGCAACCACAGAGTTAGGTGTGAGCATGGCAGAGCTTAGCCGAAGGCTTCAGCAATCAAAAGCGGCCGTGAGCTTATCGGTTAAGCGGGGTGAAAAACTGACGAAGAAAAACCATTTTTCGCTGAACAAATAAAAACTGAATAACTAAACAACGTCCCCTTCTTGCCTTTTTGCTTTTCACTTAGACCCTGAATATTAATTCTACCTCGAAAATCTAGGACTTTTGTGCTAGAATAATCTAAGCTACCCGGTTCATTGGAAATAATACTTACATAACCTTACATGCTTAAGGTATTACGGTAATTAGTCCTGTTGCCGTATTGCGGCAGGAAGAGATTTCAATTAAAATATCTCAATAGTTCAGTAAAACACAATTTTTTGGGCAGCTCCTTATTGGTTTACAAGATGCGCAATTATTTTATTAGAGATAGGCGGTTAAAGAGTATTGAAGAAAGGAGTTATGGGAGGAAAAAGTTCACTCAAATCCTGCCAACGGCGCATTGCAAAACCCGGGAAGGTGTTTTCAAGGCACCTGTTTATGACATAAGTTCCGGCGGTGCTTTTATTAAAACCAGCAGGCGCTTATTTATCGGTCAGGAAATCGCAATGAAAATCACTTTTCCCGCCACCATGGAAACTCATCTGGTAACCGGAGAAATAGCCAGAATCTCCTCAAACGGTGCCGGCGTTAAATTCAAGATTCTTTATAAATAAAAATCCTTCCTTTTTTAATCTCTTTTAGACCCCGGTTAAATGGACTTCGTATTTAACTGGGCAAGCAGGATCTACCCGCCTTCGCTCAAGCTTCGGCGAGGCAAGCAGGATTAATTGGATATTTTTTCATTTTTAGTTTCCAGATTTACAGTGTCATCTTGTCCGGCGAAGTTTTAACGAAGACGGAAGCTGTGCGACGGCGGGATGAAACTGAAAATACACAATCCGCCTGTCGGCGGAAAACTTACACTCAGTCCTCATTGCTTCTCACCTGTTTTGCAACCTTGAACCCCTGAACGTTGAACCCTGAACCTTTTGATCTACATATATAGCAGATCATTGAATATTCTTTACAGGACATTAAATTATATAGTACGAAGACAAATGCCTTTTTAATCCAGGATTTAGCGTGTAGATAATTATCAGGGGGGCCAGGCATGATTTTTACTGTTTTGAAAAAGTCATCGAAATTTTACGCCTTGTTTTCGGGCTTTCTGTGGGCTGCACTTCTGGTTTTATTTATATTTTCACCCTATCCTGCCGCTGCGTTTGTCCAGGTTCATATCAGTGATCTTCAAAACGGCTTCTATATAAATAGGTATAACTTTGATACCTTCCCGATAATGGGACAGGCTAATGCCGGCAAAGATGTTCGGATATTTGCCAATGGAACTTTAATGGGAACGGCAGCCCCCGATGAGGCCGGCAAATTTTTAATTAACCTTGATTTCTCAACTCACAACGAGGGTCCGATCACTATATGGGCCGTCCAGGAGAGTATTCGATCGGATTCAATAACCGGCGCCTATGACGCCACGCCTCCCCGGGTTTTCACGGCCGAAATCGATGAAAATTCCATCTCGATTCGCTTCAATGAATCCAATCTTAAGAATGCGTTCCAGGAAAAAAACTACCGTTTCAGCCCCTCGTTAAATTTTAAAACCCCAGGCGGGGCGGATGATATTGTCCAAATTGGTGATTTCACCTATCAGCTTGCTCTGAAGTCGGTTCCGCAGCATGAAATCATCAGGCTTTCGATGAGCGGCATAACTGATAGGGCCGGCAATGCAATTGATCCTGCTCCCGTATTCATCAATGACGGCGACCGCGACCACATGGCCGATGACTGGGAGGCTGAAAACGGCCTGGACATCCTGATTGCCGACGCGTTGCCGGATCATGACGGCGACGGCTTTTCAAATCTTCAGGAGTATCAGGCCCGCAGCAATCCGTTTAAGGTTCTTTCCGCACCGATCGAAATTCGAGATTCCATTCCTCAAGAGGATGCCGGAATTGTGAACGCTGCCCGCGTGCCCGACGAAACCGGTTTTGCAGTCTTGATCCGATCGGTTCACGGCATTGATCTCAACTCGGCAGATGCCATCCGGTTTACCATTGATGACGGATTTCACGTACCCTACATACGCGACCTGCGTTTCGATACCGTTCGGGTGGTAAAACTCATTGACGAGCAAGATGATCAGGCCACCTTCCTGTGGGCGGTTTATGACCGTTTCCTGGAGCCTTATATGCATTCAAATTATCCGCATAATTCCCATATATATATAAAGGTAGAGATAAAGGATGTGGCGGACAATATCCTGCAGCCGGCGGCATTTGAATTTAAAATTGAATCGGCTGCCCAGCGAGCTGCTTCCCGACAAAATCGGCCGAAAACCGAAGAAATTTATGCGGTCGATCCGGATTCTGGCGGCAGTCACGATGCCGGCATCCAGGTGGTGGAAGGGGAACTTGCCGGTGCCAGGGTCATGTATAATAGCAATGAGCCACTGACACCGCAATTCGGGTCTCAGGGTGAAATCGAAAAAGTCAACATAGAAGGCCTTGAAGCCGTCGGCATGCCCGTTAATCTGGCCCCGCACACGGTGTTTGATACCCCGGTAAAGCTGTTTGTCCCGGTCCCCGAAGATGCGGATATTCTTTCAGTGGGCCTGGCATATCATGACGGCACCCAATGGCTGCCGGCTGCGGATGCCGAGGGCAATGTCTTGCCCGGCGGGGAAGGGTGGATGGTGCCGGGCTCCCGGGTCAATCATACGGGGTCAAGCCCGGTATTGATCGAAGTACAGGTGTATCATTTTTCAGGCACCCAGACGGTTGTATTCGCATCCTTTGACGGCACGCGGGAAGAAGAAGACAGACCACCTGGAGAGAGCCGCAGCGGAGCTGTTGTTTTTGTGAGTTGTTTTGTCGATTCGGTAAGCCCGGATTCGAGGTCTGCTTCTTGGCCTTTGAGTCTTATCGTGGGAATGATAATTCTTATGTGTGGATTGAGATTCTTTATTAATTTATTTAGACAGGATTTACAGGATTTACATGTTTTCTTTTTTACATTTTCAGTTTCCGGAAGAAACTGAAAATACACAATCGCCTTCGGCGAAAAATTACACTTAGTCCTCAGACCTCAGAACTCAGTCCCTGTATCATGCACCATACACCTTGAGCCTTATGCCGTACGCCTCTTTTTTCTAAGAAGAAAAAGGCGGTTCAATATTCGAACCGCCTTTCTCCTTTTTTCTCCTTCAGTTCGCCTCCGTTATATCATAGGCTTTGAAACTTGTGTTTTTATTTATTAGACAGGATAATTGGAATTCGGAATAAAAACACCTTGTTGAATCAGTTTTATTTGTATCATTGGCTGTATTGGCTTCTTAAATCGAACCAATTGAACCAATCAAACCAATTTAACAGTATTCGATCAGGGCCTTGTACCGTGCACCTTGTGCCGTGCGCCTTGAACCTTTATTATATCACTTGCAATGAATCTGGTGCCGCGCTCATGATACATCTCATAGCGACGCTGGATTTCTTCCCACCGCTGTTTGGTCCTCCTTAACACGATGATCAGACCTTTGAGCAACCCCAATAGCACCAGCATGATGGCCAGCTCCCGGCCGTGGATTTCATTCCAGACAGGTCCTGCCTGCTTTCCCCGGCTGCGCGAGGATGCTGTTGTGATGAAACATCCCGCGGCACTGAGAATATTTTCATAAGCGGAGGATCCAGAGGAGGTGTCAATTGAGGAAGATGAAACGCCCACCCCCGACGGATCGACAATGATGCCGTTTGCAGTACCGTCGGCATCTCCCTCGCCGCCGTCTACAAGAAAAAGCGTTACGGATTTCCTGTCCGCACTAAAATCGGTCTGGGTGGAATAATCCGTCCAGGTCGCCTCGATGGGATCATATTTAAACCAGCGGCCGCCCTGCGGAGCAGGCTCAGAAAAATAGACGGTGATTTCGGCCTGATCTCCGGGCTGGTCCATGATGAGTTTAAAATTGATCAATCCAAACGGAAAATAATCGGGGGTGCTTGCCGCGCTGGCATACATTTCAGCGCCGTTATCTTCTTCGGCTGATATGGATTCGATTTCGACAACGCTGCTAGCGTCTTTAAAACTGATGCCCAGTGCTTTGCCGTACCCGGTTTTTACACATTTTATCGTATCTTGATTTGAATCCCATTCTCCGTCACCATCCAGGTCGGAAGGTGTATCTACCTCCTGCGCATCAGGAATTCCGTTGCTGTTGGTGTCATCAGGGTCGGCCGCGGTGGAAAATGATGCATTGCCGGACCATTTAGACGGAGTGCCGTGGTTGTCATAATATCTGGCCTGCCAGATATAGTCTGCGTTCCCGCCTAAAATCAGCTTTGGCACTTCCAGCTTGGTCAGCGAATATTCGCTGGTGATGTCGAAAATAAGGACATTGTCGGATTCCCTGTAAATTTGCCACTGCGTTGCGGAATGGAAGTCGCCGGAATTGGGGTCAAAAAATTGATCTGTTTTCAGTACAGGGGTTAATTCCACGACCTGGTGATTGGCAGGCGTCATCAATGCGGGAGCATCGGGTTCAAAGTTGTCCTGGGGAACCACCGGATCGGTGCCGGCATAATATTCATCCAGATTGCTGAGGCCGTCTCCATCCCTATCGTCGGATGCATCGTCTTTTAACGGGTCAAAACCGTACTGGAGCTCCCACGCATCCGGCATTTTGTCGTTGTCGTCATCTTTATCGGCGTTATTGCCGATGCCGTCATCGTCCGTATCGGTTGTCTCTCCCGGATCCGACGGGAATGCGTCCTCATTATCCGGAACCCCGTCGCCGTCCGAGTCGCCGAACGGCACCGTAAAAGATATTTGATTGGAATAGCCACTTTCGTTCTTGTCGGCATCATAGGCGGTGGCAGCGAAATAATAAGTCTTGCCTTCATCCAATCCCGTGATCGTGCAGGTCGTCTTACTGAAGTTATCCTTGCTGGAGGTATAATTACCACTGGATGTGCCCCAGTAGATTTTATATCCGGCCAGTTCCGGCTCCGTATTTGGATCCCACTCGAGATCGACAGATGCCGCATGCGCGGTAGATAACGGCAGAGCGAATAGCGCAAGGAGCAAAGGGATTAAGAAAAAAAGTAGGTGCGGAGTGCTAAGGACTAAGTGCTGAGGACCCCGGTGGAATCCCTGCATAATAGCGGGTCTGCTTCGCAGAATTCCACTGGGCAGGCTGAGGACTGAGGACTGAGGAATCCTGCCTGACGCGCGACGTCTTATGCTTGACACCTGAAACCTGACACCTGAAACTTTTCTTATGAGTCTTGAGCCTGGAGCCTTGAGCCAGTTCTTAAAAGGTAATGATTGACGAGAACTATACCCCAAACACCTACGGACTATTTTAATTACAGATACTATTAAATGCACAGCAACACCTCCGTTGAGATACATCAAAACCGACCGAGATGCACTCAACAAGAAGTGCTGCCCCAGCGCCGCGTCATAGCATCTCGCGACGACGGGTTTCTCGCCCGGCAACCCTGCTGCCTTTCCTTCCCCCAGGATTAAGGCCAGTGGCTTTGCGTCCCACCTTTTCAGGCGGTTTGCCTTTTCGAGCTTTTTAGAATTGCTCTTGGGCTAACTTTTCAACCGCGCCCTATTAGAGCAAAACAGGTGCCAAGATTTTATTCAAACCCACAGCATAGATCCTCAACGAAAAAAAGCCGATGAGGAAGTTTATAAAAACACTGCGATATTAGTAAGTTACTGGATATAATATTTTAAAGTGATTTTTGAAAATTTTATTAAAAACACTCAAGAAGCCTTTTTTTCAGAATTATGATCGCTAATTTATAACTAGAATTTATAATTTTGTATAACTAGTCCGTATGATTTAAAACACGCTAGTAAAACAAATTTTATGGAATGAATCTCCATCAGCAGTAACAGAAGAGGTTCAGCGGATATAGCGAATTTATTTAACGTAGTCATTTTCAGCCAACCCCCGCCAATTCAGGTACCGCGGCAGCCGGGTGAATAACACAATTTTTAGCCGGATCAGGCCCAGCGCACAGCCTGCGAGCAAAACGCGGTTCTCGATTAACAATATACGCCTGGCAGGTCTTTGAATATTTAATTACAGAAGCTGGATTTGAATTACGTTTTTGTGATTAGATGTATTTTTAGACCCCGGTTAAATGGACTTCGTATTTAACTGGGCAAGCAGGATTAACAGGATTATTTGGATCTTTTTTTAATTTTCAGCTTCCAGATGAAACTGAAAATACACAATCGCCTGCGGCCAATTAGAATTTGCAGTCAATTTGGAATGCAACTATTTAACTACCTAAATTTATGCTTGCCGTTGTGTAATAAGTATTTAATTTTGCTGAAAGTGGATTAGGTTTAGTCGCTCTCATCTGGAGAGCGACTAAAAAGAATTATATTAAAAATCCTGTTAATCCTGTCTGATTAAAACCCCAAGACCGGATACCCGGAAACCTGAACCCCTGAACCTTTGAACCTTGAACCCCGACCGCCATATTAACCTCTGTATTTATTAGATTAATTTTGGTATACTAGTAGATTAATCAAACCTAAATTGAGCGATTGTCGAGGTTGCCGTAGATACAAGAAAGATGGCGTTCCGCTATAGTTGCCTATGCGGGTCCCGTTTGCGGGGAGGTGCGGTAAGATCGGCAATCCCGACTTGTTAGGTCGAAGCTGAAAGCGAAGACCAAAGGGTTTCAAATTTAAAAAATTAAAAACGATCGTTCGACCAAGAGGCTCTCGACGGGTAGAATTCCTTAAAAATATTAAATGGTTCCCATTTTTAAAATTTGAAACGCTCATTTTTTAATTCTTGCCTTGAGGGCGAATAAAAGCATATAACAGCGATTCAAATTTTAGAATATCGCAATAACCGGAGTATGTTTGGAGAAGTCAGAATGAATGATACAAGCAGTGTTATGCCGCACGGTGGTGAGCTGATAGATCTATGTGTGGATGAAAAACGCGCCCTTCTGTTAAAGGAAATCGCCCTCAACCTGCCGGATATTACCTTAAATGAACGTCAGATGTGCGATCTGGAACTGCTGGCAACAGGCGGGTTTTCACCGCTGAAAGGCTTTATGATCCGCTCCGATTATGAATCCGTCCTTGACCGCATGCGGCTTCAAAATGATGTCCTGTGGCCGATTCCGATTTGCATGGATGTCGGCGAGCTTCAGGCCCGCAGCCTTGAAGCCGGTCAGTCTGTCGCTCTGCGGGATCCGGAAGGCTATTTGCTTGCGGTTATGCATATCGAAGATATCTGGCCGGTTGAGCGCGAAAAGGAGGCCAGGCTGATTTGTGGCACGCTTGATAAAACCCACCCGGGAACCGATTATCTGCTTAATGTCGCCGGCGATTACTACATTGGCGGCAAACTCGAAGTTTTAAGCCCGCCGCTTCATTCTGATTTTAAGCAGCTTCGCATGACCCCGGCTGAAATTCGGTCAAATTTCAAAAAATTCGGCTGGAAGCGCATGGCGGCATTTATGACCCGCAACCCGATTCACCGCCCCCAGTTTGAAATGACGATTAATGCCATGCGAGATGCCAATGCCAATCTTTTACTGCTGCCGATTGCCGGTATGACGAAGCCCGGCGATTTTGATCATTATACCCGGGTGCGCTGCTATCGGCGGGTTGCGGAGCATTATCCCCCGGATACCTTTTTGCTGAACCTGCTGCCTCTGGCCACGCGCATGTCCGGTCCCCGGGAAGCCCTGCTGCATTCCATCGTTGCCAAGAATTATGGCTGCACTCATTTTATCACCGGCCGGGATCATGCCGGTCCCGGCCTCGATTGCAACGGCAATCCTTATTATAAAAGTGACGAAGCCTGCAAACTGACCGAAGAACACAGCCAAGAGATCGGTTTAACGGTCCTGCCTTTTACCGAGATGGTCTATCTGCCCTTTGAAGATGAATTCCGCTGTGCCGATCAGGTAGCGGAGGGCACGCAGTTTATTTCGCTTTCAGGTTCGGATATTCGAGAACGCATCCGTACCGGCCGCAAAATACCGGATTGGGCCACATTTCCCGAAGTTGTCGAAGAACTTAAAAAGGCTTATCCGCCGCCTCGCTCACAGGGATTGACGGTTTTTCTGACCGGCCTTTCCGGTGCCGGAAAGTCCACCATTGCCAAAGTGCTCTATGCGCGTTTCCTGGAAATAGGGGATCGTCCGGTAACCCTGCTGGACGGCGACATCGTGCGGCACAATTTGTCCAGCGAGCTGACCTTTTCCAAAGAGCACCGGGATATTAACGTCCAGCGCATTGGTTTTGTTGCCAGCGAGATTACAAAAAACCGCGGCATTGCCGTTTGCGCCCCGATTGCACCGTATGCGTCCACCCGCAGGGAAATACGTAAAACCATCGAAGGCTATGGCGGCTTTATCGAGGTGCATGTGTCCACACCCATTGAAGAGTGTGAAAAGCGGGACCGCAAAGGCATGTACGCCAAGGCCAGGGCCGGGCTGATCAAAGGCTTCACCGGCGTCGACGACCCTTACGAAGTACCTGAAAATTGCGAGGTGCGTATCGATACCACCAATATGACACCGGATGAGGCTGCCCGCCAGATCATACTCGTTCTCCAGCAAAAAGGTTTTATATAACCAGTGACTAAAGTTGGAAGTGACTAAAGTGAGCTAAAGTTATGGATAACAAAGAGTTCTCCAGGGAGCTTGAGAAGCGGGCTCGAAAATTCGCCGTCCAAATCATCATATTATCTGCCAAATTACCGAACACTCCTGAAGCCAGAGTTATAAGAACTCAAATTACAAAGGCAGGATCTTCCATTGGTGCCAACTACAGAGAAGCTAATCGGGCCAGAAGTAAGGCCGATTTCAGAAATAAAATAAGGATCTGCGAAGGTGAGGCCAATGAGACCCAATTTTGGTTGGAAGTAATTGCAGATGTGGGTTGGCTTTCATCGGAGGAAGTAAAATCCGATTATGAAGAAAGCAGCGAACTGCTTGCTTTATTTACATCTATTGGTAAGGGTGCATCATAGGCAGCCGTGCAAAATAATTTTAGGCACTTTAGCTCACTTTAGATCAATTTAGTCACTTTTAAGGACTACCCTATGAACATACTGGTAACCGGCG
>JAUVTR010000037.1 GCA_030601425.1 Desulfobacterales bacterium | reverse complement strand
TAAACAAGCGGCTGCACCACCACCACCAGGCCGAAATTACCGGTGAGATGCTGGAAGAGATGTACCCGTGCACAGATGAGGAGGTCTGCCCCGTCGAACTGGTAGCCCACGGGCTGCCCCACCGGGTTTTGAAGCATCACCAGGACGAAACATAGGGGCTTTGCCCCAATTGGAATGTTGGAACAATGGGCACGAAGTGAAGCTTTAGCGCTATGGTGGGCACGCAGTGAAGCTTTAGCGCTATGATGGGTTTTAAGAAAACAGAATTCAAGGCGCACAATTTTGCTTTTTTTTCTTGTTCTGATTTCCATATCCAGTATTCCAATATTCCATCATTCCATGTGGCTTACAAAAGAAAATGGCCATAAACAGCATTATATTTCCACTAATTCGTAGAAATTCCGAGACGGAAAATTATGCTCGAAGCACTGCAATATGAATTTATGCGAAATGCCCTGGCTGCCGGATTGCTGGCCAGCGTCATCTGCGGGATTATGGGAACTCTGGTGGTTGTTAACCGGATCGTTTTTCTTTCCGGTGGTATTGCGCATGCCTCCTATGGCGGGATCGGTTTATCCTTCTTTTTCGGCTGGCCTTACTTGGTCGGCACCCTCGGGTTTTCCTTTACGGCTGCAATGGTTATGGCCGCGGTCAGTCTGAAAGCCAAACACCGGGCCGACACCATCATCGGTGTCATCTGGGCGGTAGGCATGGCATGCGGCATTATATTGCTGGACCTGACACCCGGATACAACGTGGATCTGATGAGCTACCTGTTTGGCAGCATTCTTACCGTGCCGGGATCGGATTTGTGGATCATGCTGATCGTGGGAGCGATGATTGCCGGATTTGTCATCTATTTTTATCAAGATCTGTTGGCCATATCTTACGACGAAGAATTTGCACGCATTCGGGGAGTGCCGACTCGAGCGCTTTATTTTGCGTTAATTGGTATGCTGGCAGTAACGATTGTTATGGTTATCCAGGTCGTGGGGTTGATTCTGGTGATTGCGCTGCTAACTATTCCGCCGTTTATCGTCGAAAAATATGCCAAATCCCTTTTTCAAATGATGATGGGCTCCAGCCTGCTGGGGGCTGTTTTTACGATAAGCGGTTTGTGGTTGTCCTACGCTTTTGATTTGACATCGGGCGCATCCATTATTTTAGTTGCCGGCATTGCCTTTTTTCTTTATTTTTTAGTGGACCGCTTGATGATTGGCCGCAGGCGGCATTCAAAACCCGCGCCGGCTGCAAACCAGCAACATGGCACGAATCCATAAGGAGTAAACGTGTGTCATCAATGTGATTATTCTGATCTTTTAAAGGCGCGTGAACTTGGGATTACCCGAAACCGCCTTCGAGTTTTGGAGATTATCGGCAGTAATAACTTCCCCCTTTCTGCCGGTGATATCTATAAGACCCTGGAGCGCAACGCCTCGATTAACCGCGTGACCGTCTATCGGGTCCTTGATTTGCTTGTGGACCGTGGATTGGTCCAACGGCTTAGCGGGGGTGGGCGGTCATTTGTTTATGGCCTGGCCCCCAGCGAACATCATCCGGCACATCCGCATTTTTACTGCAAAAGCTGCGGCCATATGGAATGTTTAAACCCGCAGAGTCTAAATGTTGATACCGAACCCATACTGCGAACGTTTCCGGGATTGATTCAAAGTGTAGAGGTGCGTGTCGATGGGGTCTGCAAAACCTGCCTGAAAACATAGAAAAATATGCTTCATTAAAAAGCCACTGGCGATCATCCGATACAAAAAGGCAGAACCATTTAATGGTTCTGCCTTTTTGTATTGTTTGTTTAAACTGGTTTCAGAGGTTTTAGATTTTGTTCGTTGGCCCCCGCTGGTAAGCGGGATTTCACATCTTTTGATTTTATAAATTAAGGAGTTCAAAAGGCGCGTTACGGTTTGAAAACGGAGCGTACCCAGAGTACGTGAGTATTTTGAACCGTAACGCAACGCAGCTAGCGAGAAAAAGATGAAATCTCTGAAACCAGTTTTAGCCGCATTTATTGAAACCACAGAAATGGCAGAGAATACAGCCTTCCTCGAAGCTGACCGTCTGACCGCATTCCGGACATTTTTCACCCAGAAGGCTGTACTGGGTTTTGTGGTTTGCTCTGGCAGCATCGCCGGAAATGTATCTTCTTTCCAGCACCCGCGCAATGGCATCCGGAATGGACAGCACCAAACCGCCATTTTGAAAGATAGGATGTTCACCGCCGATACCTTTTAGCTGGTCCACGATTTCATTGACTTTAACGCCCGATCTTAAGGCCAGAGACGCCAGGCGACCAATAGCCTCGGTCTTGGCGGTGGTGGACCGGCCGGATTTGCCGATGGTGGCAAATACCTCAAAAGGCTTGCTGTCATATTCAGTGACGGTCACATAAAGATTACCGTAACCGGTTTTCATCCTGGTGGTGAAACCTTCAAGGGTTTCAGGTCGTTCTTTGACGGCTGTCAGGAACTTGTCCCTGTGTTTATCTTTTTGAGAAAATGATAGAACCTGGTTTTCTTTGCTGCCGTCTCTGTAAATCGTTACGCCCTTGCAGCCCAGTTCATTGGCGAGATTATAGACCTTCACGACGTCGTCTACGGTGGCATCGTGAGGCAGATTGACGGTCTTGGATACGGCATTATCGGTATACTTTTGAAAGGCAGCCTGCATGCGAATATGCCAGTCCGGTGACACATCATGGGCGGTGACAAATACTTTACGCACATCTTTGGGTATTTGCTTTATTTTTTTGATGCTGCCTCTCTTTGCAATTTCATCCATCAATTCACGGCTGTAAAAACGCCGGTCATTGGCCACCTCTTCAAAATAGGGATTGACTTCCAGCAGTTTATCGTTGTCCATCACGTTGCGCACAAAGCTAAGGGCAAACAGGGGCTCGATACCGCTGGAGCAGCCGGCGATGATGCTCAAGGTGCCGGTGGGGGCGATAGTGGTACAGGTGGCGTTGCGCAGTTTAACGCCCTGATCTTTGTATATGCTTTCTTCCCAATTGGAGAATACCCCCCGCTCTTCGGCCAGATTCTGAGATGCTTCGTGGGCGTTTTCCTGTATAAACCGCATCACGGTTTCAGCCGTTTCCAGGGCTTCATCAGAGTTATATGGGATTTTTAGCTGAAAAAGCATATCGGCGAACCCCATAACCCCCAGGCCGATTTTACGATTGCCATGCACCATTTCATCGATTTCCGGCAACGGATATTTGGACATGTCGATGGTGTTATCTAAAAAACGAACCGTCCCGATGGTCACTTCTTTTAATCCTTCATAATCGATAACCGGGCCGTCACCGTTTTCCAGCACAAATTTGGCCAGGTTGATGGATCCCAGATTACAGGCTTCCATGGGCAGCAGCGGTTGTTCGCCGCAGGGGTTGGTGCTTTCGATATCTCCGAGCTGCGGCGTGGGGTTATCCTGGTTAATGCGATCCAGAAAAATGATGCCCGGATCTCCGTTTTTCCAGGCCTGTTTCACCAGAGTTTGAAAAACCTCCGCTGCATTTAATCTGCCGACTTCTCGCTCATCGCGGGGATCAATCAAGTCATAGTCTTCTTGCTTGGCAACGGCCTCCATAAATTTATCAGAAACGCCCACCGAAATATTGAAATTGTTGAGCTCGCTGTTGTTTTCTTTGCTATAAATAAATTCCATGATATCCGGGTGATCCACCCGTAAAATTGCCATGTTGGCCCCGCGGCGGGTACCGCCCTGTTTAACCTGCTCGGTGGCCGTATTAAAAATCTTCATAAACGACACCGGACCTGAGGCGACACCGCCGGTCGTGCCAACGGTGCTGTTTTTCGGACGCAGCCGTGAAAACGCAAAACCGGTGCCGCCGCCGGATTTGTGAATCAGAGCCGCATGATGCAGGGCCCCGAATATGCCCTCCATGCTGTCTTCGACCGGCAAAACAAAGCAGGCGGCCAGCTGACCCAGCCGGCGCCCGGCGTTCATGAGGGTGGGGGAATTTGGTAGAAATTTAGCATCGATCATCATTTCATGGAAGATTTCTTCCCACTTATTTACCTGTTTGGTTGATTTATTGCCGTAATTTTCCTCTGCTTTGGCGATATGGTGTGCGACCCGCCGGAACATTTGCTCGGGAGTTTCAATCACCTTGCCTTTGCTGCTTTTTTTCAAATAGCGTCTTTTTAAGACCCGTCTGGCGTTTTCGGAAAGATTCGGTCGATTTTTTACGAAAATCGATTTGTCCAGGTGAATCGGTGAGGGTTTGGTCAGCCCGTATTCCATTAGCTTGGCTTCAATCATTTTTTCGATAAACGAGATCGGGATGGTGCTAATTTCCAGTTTAGAAATATCTGCGCGCAAAGATCGGCTGATACCCATGGCCTGATCGGTATCAATCGGGTTTTCCCGGATGATGCTATCTGAAAAAAGCTGATCATCCCAGGTGTAGGTGCCCAAATCAAAACTGCCTTCGTTGGTGACTAACAACTTACCTTTCTGGCCCATTGCGCTGCTCCTGATTGGATAATATGAATTTTAATGGATTTATATTTTGCGGTGTTGCTCGTATTTGAGAATAAAAAACCCCCGGCTATCTGAACGATAGCCGTCTTTTATTGTATAACTGTGAGGGGTTTAACTTAATTGACAAGGCGTGATACGGCTAAAGGGAAATCGTTTCGGTGTAAAAATGGATGGATATTATCCGCTTAAGGTCAACTCTGATCAGAGTTCAAGGCGACCCGCTTTTCCGAATTAGCCTACCATATAGTGCAGCTATCTTTTATCTCATACAATATGTTGTATGTCAAGGAAAATATCGGATCGATTCGAAGTTAACTAGTCATTCCATTAAAAATGACTGATGTCATTCATAAGGGATAAAAGCGCTGCTTACAGGTCCAATTGATAGGCAAGCAGATGGCTGTTGCGTCCTTTCCCTGTGATATTGCCAGGTGCGGTCACCACGAACAACACCCGCTTACCGTCAACCATCAGTCCTTGCAAAGGAGAATCCATTTCTTCGCCGAGGGAACCCTTCACAAACCGTCCTTCTCGAAATTTAACAACCTCCAGCCAGCTCTTTCTAATACCGGGACCCGCGGCAACAGCACCGATGAAGTTTCTTTCGGAGGCCACGGCAAGAACTTCCAGCTGTCCGTCACTGTCAAGATCGGCGGCTACCGGCGATACCTCAAAGCTGGCAGAGGTGGGCATAATATTTTTGGCGGTGGGATCAACCTCGTAAGTCAAAAACGAAAGGCTACCGCCCATTTCCTTGGGTGATTGGTAAAGCCGATTTTTTTTATTATATATGTAAAGGATACTGCCGCGGATAAAAACGGTTTCGAGTTGCCCGTCACCGGTCAAATCTGCAAAAAGACTGCCCAGGACGGTAAATCTGCGGGGCAGCGATATCGTCGGTTTAAAAAGTTTTATTTTACCTTTGGTCAGCTTCAATTCTCTGATCCCGCTGCCGAAAAAATTTTCACCGTCAAAACTCTGGCCCAACAGGGTTTCCGGCCTTTTGTCTCCATCCAGATCAAAGGTTCCCAAAATTCGTGGAATACGCTCTTGAACCGGAGAAAGCGTTTTGCCATCTAAAGTGAAGATGTTTCCACTCACAGATTCGTCCGCCCAGGAGACCGCTGCGAGGTAAAGGGGGCCTTTTTCCGACGGCTGCCACCACTTTAAGGCCAGAATTTGTCCCGGATAAGAAGGTGCGCCTTCGGCCACCGGGATCAGGTTGTCAGCGACATCATAGACTGCAATTTTGACCCCGTCAGTGGATGCCATCAGGAGCTGATTGCGGAGTTTTATAAAATCCGTCATCACCGAAAATCCGGCAATCTTGGCGATGGTTTGGGCACGTTCGTATTGAGGTTTAAAGCGGACCGTCTCTTTTGAAACTTGAGGCTGTGTTCCAATTTTTGAAGATTCTGCCGGCGCCGGCTTGGCGACTAGCGGAGCAGGGGCAACCTTTGCCCGGGGCTGCGTCTTCTGAGTTGTGGAAGGTTTAGCCGAAACCGGCTCCAGAGCATCCGGTTGACCATAATGATGCAACAGGAAAAATTCCGGGTCACGGACCTCGACCCCCCGATCTGTCAGTATAAAGACAATCGTATCTTTATTATCGGGAATGGGTTGTGGCCGGGCCGGCCTGTTATGCTGGGCGGATTCATAATCCTGCCATTTTAAATCAGGCAGGGTCTGCCGGAGTTGAGCGAAAAAGGATTTGCCATTTGCGGTATAGTCCCAAAACAGGGCCGGTAGATTATTGTAGCGGCGGATGGTGTCACCCCTTTTGATGTTGGCCGCCTTTGCCAGCGGCCGCGCAAAGGAATACCCGGGCTTTGTCCGGATGACCTTAAGAACTGCCTTTACTTCCTCCAGGCTACCCAATACCTTTCCGCTTGTCGGGTGAACGATTTTCTTGCCGGCTGTTACGACACTGAAAAGATCACCGATCATAACGCCTTTCGATTCATCAAGATCGATGATATATTCGCCGTTGTTGGCCATGACCACAACACCGGCAAGCGGCTCGAAATCGTCAGCGATCTCATCGATAACGGCTGAATTTGCTGTGGTCCAGGGCATGCAAACGCTGATCATCAAAATGACCAGCACCAAAGTTTTGCCTAAAATCGGCTTGCTAGAAAACATGGGATACGATCCTCCGGATCTGTTGGTTTTCTTTTTAACATCGAAGGGCCGGCCCAACGCCGGCCCTTCTGAATTAAACGCTGAAATCACGTCAGATAAGCTTAGAATTTGAAGCGAACCCGGGCACTGGACACGAAAATATCCTCATCCGAACTGCCATCTCTGCTGGTGCCTTGCTCGAAGAAATCCATGCCATCGCCTGCAAATAGATAACCGGCGTTGAGGGCAAATTCAAGGTTTTTATATAACTTATATTTAAGGAATCCGTTAATTTCAACCCCGATTTCATCTTCACTTTGGTTATTGCCATTACCGTCAACGTACTCAAAGTCTTCAGCGGTCAGCATGTACATGGCGGCTGTGCCGACTGTTAAATTTTGGGTCCACTGGTAATCAAAGGCCAATTTGTTCATCACAAACCCTTTGTCGAGCATATAGGGCCTCTCGGTAAAGTAGGTCACATCATCCACAAAGGGACCCTCAAATATCGTCATGCTGTCCTCCCGGTCGACATCAACCGCCAAATAGGCATCAAAATTATCGTCGTTGGGGTCGTCGTCGCCGGAAGCATACCAGAACGTGTACGTGAATTTGGCCTTGCCCATTTTGTAGCCGATATCCGCATGCAGAAAATAGGCACTGAGGTCAAAATCGCCGCTGGCAGCGGGTACATCGGGAACAACATTATTTTTGCTATTTCTAAGTGTTCCTGGTATGGCATCAAAAAAATCGACATCATCAATATCGCCGCCCTGGTACATCAGGTCCCAGTTGACAAAAAAATTTCCGAAACTGGCGGAACCGTCGACGCCTAAAGTGAAGACGCCCAGGTTGGCCTCATCGGCAAATTGCTTGATTTCATAGTCCCGCGAGTCAATCTCTCCAAAGTCCGCTGGATCATTATTGTCCGGATCCCCCCACATGTACAGGCCAAAGAGCCCGATTTTTAAATCATCTGCGGGCTTGAAATTCACCCGACCGTAAAATGAATCCACATTTTCAATATCATCATTGGCGTTGTCCGCTATGTCATTGAATTTATCAACACTGCGTACGAATGCCAGCTCATAATCGACACTATCGGTGATGATACTGCTAAAATGAAGGGCCGTCGCGGTTTCCTGCCAGAAATAGGAATTGGCCTTAAACGGCTGCAGCCCCATGCGGGCGCGGGCCTTGCGCTCAATAAAAGGTACCTGAAAGTCGAGATAGGCCCAGCGGGTTTCGACATTGGCGCCGTCCCCGCCGAAACTGCCCCCCTGTGACTTTCCGCTGCCTTCGCGACCCCAGCGAATACCGCCGATCTCGATGGCATAGACGCCTTTGATATTATTATCATCATCGCTGATTTCGGTCCAGTAACGGTACTTGAGTTCCGCATAACTGTCGGAAACCGTGTCGTCGTTTATGACACCAAACGAATCATTTCTGGCATCCAACCAATCGACGTGGTTGGAATAAACCAAAATCCGGTTGTTCATGTCACCGTGAAAAGCAAAATTCGCAGCCATGGCAGGGACTGCGAATCCCATCATTGCCAAAATAGCTATTGTTAGTCCTAATTTCTTCATTTGTCTTCCTCCTGAATTAATGAATAAAATCAATTGTCAGCCTAATGCTCCACACGATTTATCCAATTTATTTGATCACCTCCTTTCACAGTTTAGGGGATGTAGAAATTGAAAAGATTTCAAATGTGTATGCAAAATCCAATCATCACGGATCATGCCCCCCCCTTCATCTTTGATTTATCCAAAATGGATTCGACCAATGCCAGGATATCCACACCGCTCCAGTCGTCTTTGGGGATCAAGTGCTCGACACCGGAATCATTTGCTGCTGTTTGATATTCAGGAGAATCGTATCTGGTAAAGATGGCAATAATTATTTCAGGATGAGATGCCTTGATCTTTTTGGCTAAATCAAGACCATTTCTGTCCGGCAAATAAATATCGATAAAGACCAGCAGGGGGGTAAACGTGTTCAGCCTGCGCAACCCTTCATCTGCGGCAGCGGCTTCCTGGATTTCAATACGAGGAAAGCGATCATGAATGATTTTCCTCAGGGACTCCCTGAAGGGAGTATTAGGATCAATTATTAAGATCCTGAACATTCGGGAATTGCTCCTGAATCCGGTGAGATTTTTTATGGGTGAACCCTTCAGACAATTGGTGCGGCCAATCGAATCCTATAGCAAAAACCTCGACACCAAGCCTTCGTATGTTTACTAAAGAAAAACATCGTGATAAATAAAGTAAACACTGTATATTTGGCGTAATAAAGCTGTATATTTTATTGAGCAAAGTAGGGTCAAACTGTATTAAGGTACGCGAAATGGATAAAAAAATCAGAATTTTCCTGGTAGAGGACCATACCATTCTCAGAGAAGGTTTGCGGGCTCTTTTAACTGCGGAACCGAACTTCGAAATCATTGGAGAGGCGGCAGATGGTCGAGAAGCGGTCCGTTTTGTGGAGAAGCAGGTTCCCGACCTGATTTTAATGGATCTGTCGATGCCGCGCATGACCGGCATGGATGCCATCAGAGAAATCAAAAAGCGATATCCCGCAACAAAAATAATTGCACTGACGGTCCACAAGACGGAGGAATACCTGTGGACCACCCTGCAGGCGGGTGCTGACGGTTATGTGCTAAAAGATGCCACCCATGAAGAACTCATGCTGGCCATACAGAACGTCTTAAAAGGCAAAACTTATTTGAGCCCCGGTGTGTCCGAGAAGGTGATCGAAGGCTACCTGGAAGGTAAAGAGAGTCAGATACCCAGTTCAACGCTGGGATTGCTTTCGCAACGGGAACGGGAGGTATTAAAGCTGATTGCGGAAGGCTATAAAAATAAGGAAATTGCCGCCGATCTTTGCATCAGCTTAAAAACCGTAGAAAAACATCGGGCCAACCTCATGAAAAAACTGGATCTTCACAATGCGGCCGCACTGACGGCGTATGCCATTGAACAGGGACTGGTATAGCGCTATTCGGATTTCGGAATGGGGATTTCGGATTGCGGATTTTTTGAAAGGAGGAAAATTTTGGATAAAGATTCACTGAAAAGAAGAACTAAAGAATTTGCCAAGGGGGTTATCAAATTTTGCAGGAAATTGCCTAACAATAGAGAAGGCAGATTAATTGGTGATCAAATATTTCGTTCTGGAACTTCGGTGGCGGCAAATTACAGGTCAGCTTGTAGATCGAGATCAAAAGCAGAATTTATATCAAGACTTTCTGTTGTGGAAGAAGAAGCTGATGAAACATTATTTTGGTTTGAAATAATAAAGGAAATGAATAATTCAAAGGATGCTATGCTTGATTATCTAATGGAAGAAAATGACGAACTCGTTGCTATTTTTGTATCATCTATCAAGACAGCAAAAAAAGCGAAAAAATAATCAATTAATATTTTATTTTAAAATCCCAAATCCGAATTCTGCAATCCGCAATCCCAGATCCCAAATCTAATTGGCCCAGTCAACCCTTATCGTCGTTCCTGACTCCGCTGCTGAATTGATCTCAAAACTTGCACCAGACAATTCGGCCCGTTCCCGCATACTGGCCAGACCGAAACCCCTGTGAGATGTTTTTAAGGCTATGGCCTGGTCCAGATTAAATCCCCGGCCGTTATCATGAATGACCAGCTCCAGACCGGTTTCGGTTTTTCTCATCTGCAGGTGAACATAATTGGCCTGGCTGTGTTTGGCCACATTATTTAAAGCCTCCTGCATGATGCGATAAATCATTGTTTTTAGATACAGAGGGACTTCATCTTCTTTAACGTCGATGGTGGTTTCGATCCGGATGCCGGCATAGATATCTTGAAATTCGCGACAAAACCATCCAATCGTGGCCAGAATTCCCAGATCATCTAATATGGAAGGCCGTAAATCCTTCACGATTCTGCGGACTTCTTCGATGGTTTTTTGGGTCAGCGGGATTATGGATTCCAGAGATCCCAGGTCAATGGGGTTGGATGTTTTGCGCAGCTCCAAGAGAGCGTTTTCCACGCTGAACTTAATGGCACTCAGGGCCTGACCGATGCCGTCATGCAGCTCCCGGGCGATCCGTTTCCGTTCTTTTTCTTCGGCCGACAGGAGCTGGTTTGAAAGGATCCGCAATTCTTTATCTGATTGTCGCAAGGCTTCTTCAGCCTTGCGGCGCTTGCTGATATCGGCCACAATTCCTGAAATGGCGGGACGCCCTTTATAGTTTATCTGTGAGAGGCTTCGCATCACCCAGATGATATCACCGTTTTTTTTCAATCCCTTGCTTTCATATTCAGCCGGCACTTTTTGGCCTTTGAGCCTTTTTTCTCTCAATTTTTTGACCAGCGGCCGGTCATGCGGATGGACCAGATCCAGGGAGTCCATACCGATGAGTTCGTCTTTTGAATAACCGTAGATGTCGGCAAATTTATCATTGGCAAATTCAATTTTTCTGTCCTGCATGATATAAACGCCAATTAAGGCATCCTCAACCAGGGTAGCATATTTTAGTTCAGATTCACGTAATGCAAGCTCGGCCTGTTCGCATTCAGATATTTGTTTTCGTAATTTCTCGTTGGTTTTCCCGAGTTCGGCGGTACGCTCATTTACGCGGTGCTCCAGTTCATTGCGAGCTTCTTGCAACGCGCTTTCAGCCTGCTTGCGTTCGCTGATATCGCGAATAATCGCCGTAAAAAAAACCCCCTCCTTGGTTTCCCCGTTTGCAAGAGACAGCTCCAAAGGAAATTCGCTGCCGTCTTTTCGCAGACCGACCAGCTCAAGGATATTTCCGGCGAGTTTGTGTTGCTTACGTGAAGCGGCTTTATTTAATCCTTTTTTATGTTCTTCCCGGAATCGTTCGGGCATGATGAGAGCGACAGGCTTGCCGATCATTTCATTTGCCGTGTATCCAAACATCTGTTCTGCCTGCGGGTTCCAGAATATAATTGTTCCACGTCTTTCGACGGTGATGATGGCATCAATCGCGGTTTCCACCACGGAGCGGAATTGTTCCTCGCTATGTTCTAATGATTCCAGCGTGCGGCTGTTAAGAAGGGCAACCGAGGCAAACTCGCTGAAACCCGATGCAATGCGGGCATCCTCTTTTGTGAACCCGCCGGGCTTATTGGCCAGGCCAAGCAAGCCGACGGCTTTGCTGTTAATCACCAGGGGCGCAAATAAGACATTCTCAAGCGCTACGTGTCCGCCGGGCAAAAAATCCACCCATTGGCTTTTAGAAAAGCGATTGTCAAAAATGGTTTTGCAGGAACGGTAGGCCTTTTCACGTAAACCCCGGATCGGCATTGGAAGGGCGGGGTCCACTGTGCAGGCAAGTCCGCCGGAGTCCAGGTGCAGCAGTTCATTTTCGGTGCCATCTTTGGTTAATAAGGCCACATAACCGGCTCGGGCGCCTATCAGATTCTTACAGGAATTAAATATGGATTTGGCGGAATCTTTAAATTCGCGATATTGCAGGACAGCCCGGGAACTTTCAAGTAAGGCCGCCACTCCCTTTTCCTGCTGATTGGATTTTTCAAGCGCATTAAATAATGCATCCTCGGCTTGCTTGCGGTCTGAGATGTCCGTTATGACAGTGTAAAATTGACGGCCGTTTGCACCTCTATTATGCGCATTAATGACAACACTTTCCAGCTGCGCCCAAAATGATGTCCGGTCTTTTCTAAGTATTTTCAGATCAAAGGTTTCGCGTTTACCGGATTCAAAGACTTTTTTGCAATGGTGCTGGAAGCCGGCCTGAAAATCGTCAGCGATGAATTTTGTAAATTTTTGGTCTATTAAACTCGATCTGTCTGCCCCCAGAAGCTTGGCACCGGTCGGGTTGATCTGCAGGATCTGGCCGCCCGGGTCAAAGGTAAAAAAGCCGATAGGAACAAATTTAAACATGTCCCCGTATCGTCTGTTGAGCTCCTTTTTCATAAATCCCCTCAAATGATTTTGGATTTTGGACTTTCGATTTTGGATTTATTTAACATATTAAATTCACTTCAAACCTAATTTGGACCGCTCTCTTTCGTCATCTGTCTTCTGTTTAATGTTATTTGTTCTTCAGCGTGGCCCTGCCGACCACATCCTTGCCAAATTTTTTACTGATCGAATCAAGCGTTTTGTCAACTTTTTCCCATTCATCTTCGATTTTGTCGTCGCGATCAAAGAGACCTATTTGAACCGATGAGGCCACCGACGAAAACCCTGAGGTCCCAACTCCGATTAAGCGGATTTTTTTGGTAATTTTGAAGTTATCCATTAATCTTTCCGCATGTCTGTAGATTGTTTTGGATGATTGGGTGGGGATGTCAATAGTCGTTCGTCGGGTTACCTGTTTGAAGTCTGCATCTTTTATCTTAAGGGTAATGGTTTTGGCTCTCACGCCGGCTTTTCTCAGTTGTTTGGCAACTTCCTCGGATTGTCTCAAAAGATAGCGTTTCAGCAGTTTGGTGTCGCGGGTGTCCGCTGCCAGCGTTCGTTCACTGCTAATAGATTTGTGGGGTGCGTGCGGGGTTACCGGCGAATGGTCGGTACCTGATGAGAGTGTGCGCAAGCGCTTGCCGAATTTGCCGAGATGCTTCACCAGTGTTTTCTCGGGCAACCTTTGGACGTCTCCCAATGTTCGAATACTCAATAGTTCAAGCTGTCGATGCATTTTTTTGCCAACACCGGGCACTTTTTTAATGGGAAGCGAATCGATAAATTCTGAAACCATGTCCGGCAGGATCAGTGTCAGCCCGTCCGGCTTTTCCAAATCAGAGGCAATCTTTGCCAGAAACTTGTTGGGTGCAACACCGATCGAGCAGGTCAGATGAACGGCCTCTTTTATTTGTCTTTTAATCTCCCAGGCAGTTTCTTGCGGCTCACCAAACAGGCGTTGGCATCCGGTGATATCCAGGTAGGCTTCATCAATGGAAACCGGCTCCACCAGCGGTGAAAAATCCCTGAGGAGCGCCATGACCTTTTTGGATACCTCCTTATAGCGGCTCATTCGCGGGGGTACAAAAATGCCATGGGGACATTTCTGTTTGGCCTGATATATGGGCATGGCCGAGCGCACACCGAACTGCCTGGCTTCATAGCTGGCAGCCGACACGACCCCGCGGTTGGAAGTCCCGCCGACAATGACGCATTTGCCTTTAAGGCGGGGATTGTCCAATTGTTCCACTGAGGCGTAAAAGGCATCCATGTCGATGTGCAGAATCATCTCATTTCGGATTTTAGATTGCGGATTTCGGATTGAAAAAATTTACTGATTGTTATTGTCCTTTTGCTCCATTTTCAATTGTAACCTTTAACCAGTAGCCAGTGACCAACGGAAAAGGCTTGTAATTTGTTACAAAATTGTATTATTGTATTCGAACATTAACAGATTCGTAAGCGATCTTTTTATATAACGCAGAATAGTTGAAGCAAAAAAGGTTTCTTTACCACGAAAGCACGAAGGAACTAAAACACGAAAAAAGAATAAATTATAAAATTTCGTGCTTTCTAAATTTCGTGTTTTCGTGGTTAACTTATAGCATTTAGCTTGAGGAATACAAGGTTCACTTTTAGGAAACGAAAATGAAAGCACTGAAAACTATTGAAGAAGTTACCCTGCTTTACGAAATCACAAAAGCACTAAACGAGCATTTGGAATTGAGAAAGTCTTTATATAAAGTACTGGATATCATGTCCAACTCAATGAACATGGTGCGGGGAACTATAACAATTTTAAATCCCTTGCGCAACGAGATTAATATAGAGGTCGCCCACGGTTTGACTCAAAGCGCGATGAACCGGGTCAAGTACAAGCTTGGTGAGGGCATCACCGGGAAAGTGATTGAAACCGGAAAAGCGGTTTCCATTCCCAAAATCAGCGAAGAACCACTCTTTTTAGACCGCACCGCCAGCCGGAAAAAGACACGCGACAGGGAACATTCTTTTATCTGTGTTCCGGTCAAAAAGGCCAAGCAGGTTATCGGGGCGCTCAGTGTGGACCGGCCTTTTGACAAGTCTTACGCGCTCAAAAGCGGAGAAAAGTTACTATCGGTTATCGCCACGATGATCGCCAGCCACGTTATCAAGCTTGAGACCATTCGTCTGGAAAAGGAAAGGCTGCGGGAGGAGAACCGTCGGCTGCAGCATGTGCTCAAAGACAAGTACAGTATCAGCAATATTATCGGCAACTCCAATAAAATGCGAGAGGTCTTTCAAATGGTCTCGCAGGTTTGCAAAAGCAATGCAACGGTTCTGATTCGGGGCGAAAGCGGCACCGGGAAGGAACTTGTTGCCAATTCGATTCATTATAACAGTCATCGGGCCCAAAATCCTTTTGTTAAAGTCAACTGTGCGGCATTGCCCGTTAATCTGATTGAAAGCGAGCTATTTGGTCACGAAAAAGGTGCTTTCACGGGTGCCATCAAACAAAAAATCGGAAAATTTGAACTGGCCCACAAAGGCACCATATTTCTTGACGAAATCGGGTCTCTGGGTCTGGATGTTCAGGCGAATTTGCTTAGAATCCTTCAGGAAAAAGAATTTGAACGGGTGGGAGGCCACCGAACGATTAAGACAGATGTGCGCATTGTCGCCGCCACCAATAAAAACCTGGAAGAGGCCCTTGAGGACGAGACCTTCAGGGGTGATCTCTACTATCGATTGAATGTTTTTCCGATTTACCTTCCGCCGCTTCGAGAGCGAAAGACCGATATATTATTGCTGGCAGACTATTTTCTCGAAAAATATGCCGGGGAAAATCACAAAAATATAAAAAGACTGTCGACACCGGCGATCGACATGCTCATGGAATATCACTGGCCGGGAAATGTGCGCGAGCTTGAAAACTGCATTGAGCGTGCGGTGCTGCTTTGCGAGGAAGGCGTGATTCACAGCTACCACCTGCCGCCAACCCTCCAAACCGGTAAGGAATCGGGTACCGTGCCCGCGCTCTCACTGACGGATGCCGTCGCCAGCCTTGAGAAAGAGATGATCATCGACGCCCTCAAAAACACACGGGGCAACATCACCGTGGCAGCCGAAATTTTGAAGACGACCGTGAGGAAATTTGGTTATAAGGCGCAAAAGTTCGGCATCGACTATCGTCATTACCGCTAGAACCCATCTCAAAAATGCGTCTAAGTGCTCATGGCTGTGTTGCGGCTCGGCTCAAAATGCTCACATACTACCGTGTATGCTCCGCTTTTTCAACGAGCCGCGCCTTGCCCTAAACCCTTATTCACATTTTTGAGATAGGTTCGAGTGTGTAAGCTCCGCTTTTGAATCGGCCTGCGACGAGCCCATCGGCAGTGAGCTCAGGGCCGAACTGCTCAGCCGAGCCGTTTGCGCCTTGTTGGGCGCACCCAATTTTTAGAATAAGAAGCGAAATCCCGCTTTCAAGCGGGAGTCAGCAATTCCCTTTTATTTATAAAAATATCTTGCAATTGATGCAAATTGGTACTATATTAGATCCATAATGGATCTGTTTTGGAGGGCTAAAAATGCCGGTAAATCTATCAATTAAGAATGTTCCTGATCATATTGCCGATCAATTGCGCCACAGAGCGGCCAGGCATCACCGATCATTGCAGGGCGAGCTGATGAGCATACTGGAAGAGACTGCAACTAAAGAACAATTGATCTCACCGCAGGCGTTTTTAGCGGCACTTCACAAGGTGGGTCTCAGAACACCGGCGGAGGCCGCTAAATTCGTGAGAGAAGACCGGAATGCCCGTTAAAGTCGTTGACGCATCGGCGCTGGGAGCACTGGTTTTTGGTGAGCCGAAAGCAGAAGCAATCGCCGGTGAATTAATGGGTGCGGCTTTGGCAGCACCTCCGTTGCTCCGGTTTGAGCTGGCAAGCATCTGTTTGAAAAAAATCAAAAAGCATTCTACCCAGGCGCAGGAAATTCTGGCCGCCTTTCGACTTTCCAAACGACTTGCCATCGAGATAGTTGAAGTGATGCACCCGGAAGTGATTCAACTGGCCCGAAAGACAGGGCTTAGCACTTACGATGCCAGTTATTTGTGGCTTGCCTATCAGCTGAATGGTCAGGTGGTGACGTTGGATAAAAGGCTTGCGGAAGTATCCGGCCAATAAATTTTATTTTGAGAAACAAAAGCCCCGCTTGATAAAGCAGGGCTTTTTTATAACCGGCAACGGGCTAACCGGCTCAACGGGCAAACCGAGTTTTAAATATCATAATACAGGTAAAACTCATGCGGATGCGGCCGCAGTTTGACGTCGTTGATTTCATTTTCCGTCTTGTACTCAATCCACATGTCGATGGCATCCTGGGTGAACACATCGCCTTTTAACAGGAATTCCTGATCGGCTTTTAAGGCCTCGAAGGCCTCATCCAATGATCCGGGGGCCGACGGAATTTCAGCCAATTCTTCCGGGGGAAGATTGTAGATGTCTTTATCCAGCGGATCGCCCGGGTCGATCTTGTTTTGGATGCCGTCAATGACGGCCATCAGCATGGCCGAAAATGCCAGGTATCCGTTACAGGACGGATCCGGTGTTCGGAACTCGATGCGTTTGGCTTTGGGCGATGTCGAATACATCGGGATACGCACCGCCGCACTGCGGTTGCGGCTGGAGTATGCCAGATTCACGGGAGCTTCAAAGCCCGGCACCAGACGCTTGTATGAGTTGGTGGTCGGGTTGGTAAACGCGGTCAGAGCGCGGCAGTGCTTTAGGATGCCGCCGATGCCGTAAAGCGCCTCTTGAGATACGCCGGCATATTTATCCCCCGCAAACAGCGGCTGGTTTTTTTTCCAGATGCTGATGTGGGTGTGCATGCCGGTGCCGTTATCCTCAAAAAGCGGTTTGGGCATGAAAGTGACGGTATGATTGTGGCGGTAGGCCACATTTTTGAGCACATATTTAAACCACATCAGCTGATCCGACATTTGCAGCAGGGGCTTGAAGCGCATGTCAATTTCGGCCTGGCCGGCGGTGGCCACTTCATGATGCTGCGCTTCGGTTTCGATCCCCAGGTTTTCCAGAGTCAGGACCATTTCGGTGCGCAGATCCTGAAATTTGTCCATGGGCGGAACCGGAAAATAGCCTTCTTTGTGCCGCGGCTTGTAACCCAAATTGGGACCCTCATCCCGGCCGGTGTTCCAGTTGCCCTCAACCGAATCGATCT
>JAUVTR010000020.1 GCA_030601425.1 Desulfobacterales bacterium | reverse complement strand
GCGTCTTTGATGGTGTTCATACAGCATATAGTGGAGCAATAGGGATTACCCCGTTTGGGATCCTGGGTCCGTGACCCGACACATTGAATAAATCCAATGCGATGAGGCCTTGCTTTGTCACTGGGCCGACCCAGGTGCCCCCCCAAAGGCCCACCGGTGGAAATCAGTCGTTCAAATTCGATGCTGGTAACCACGTTGACAAAACGCGTGTAGCCATATTCATCGAGCGCCGTAGGATCATACACGTCCATACCGGTGGCCACAATGATTGCGCCGACCTCAACTTCGAGAAGTTCATCTTCCTGATCAAAATTAATACATTTTTTATCGCAAACTTCGAGACACTTTCCACAAGCGATCGGGTTATCACCTAAACAATCTTCCGCCGAAATCAAATAAGCGGAGGGGACCGCCTGTGGAAAAGGAATATATATCGCTCTGCGACTGCTCAAGCCCATCTGGAATTCATCGGCAACAACGACCGGGCAGACAGTTGTGCAGTCACCGCAGGAGACGCAGTCCTGCTCGACAACATAGCGGGCTTTTTTACGAATGCGGGCTTTGAAATTACCTACATATCCCGTTATGTCTTCTAATTCTGAGTGGGTCAGCAATTCAATTTTGGGATGTCGACCGACATCCATCATCTTAGGGCCAAGTATTCAGATACTGCACTCAATATCCGGGTAGACTTTATCAAGCTGCGCCATAATACCGCCAATCGATGGCTTTTTTTCAACCAGATATACCTGATGCCCCGCATCCGCCAAATCCAACGCTGCCTGCATGCCGGCCACTCCACCACCGATAACCAAGGCTGCATCCATGACCGGAATTTGCTCTTCATCCTGCGGGAAAAGCCACCTGGCACGCGAAACCGCCACTTTAACGATGTCTTTGGCCTTTACGGTCGCCTTCTCAGGGTCGGCGGTCACCCATGAGCAGTGCTCGCGAATGTTGGCCATCTCCAGCAGGTATTGATTGAGTCCGGCCCCCTGAATGCATTGCCTGAAGATCGGCTCATATGACGATGGTGAGCATGATGCGACGACGATCCGGTTGAGTCGATATTCAAAAATCGTGCGCTGGATCTCCTGCTGCCCCGGCTCCGCACATGTATATTTATTGCGAACCGATACAACAACATCCGGCAGGCTCTCAGCAAACTTGCGCACTTCTTCGGTGTCTAGAAACCCGGCAATATTTGAGCCACAATCGCACACAAAAACCCCAATACGCAAATCTTCTTTTACCAACGTTAACCTCCTTGTCTAAAATCAGGCACCGCCTGTCTTACGGACGCAAGCCGAAACAAAAATTGTCATCACCGACGGTCGCGATCTACGAACTGCATGGGATTATCGAACCGGATCGGTTTTGTCACGCTGCCATATTTCATAATTTTGATCGCGAATAAATTCTTTATCTTTCCAAGTTTTACGATCGCGGACAGTATGTTCGATTGCGTCTTGAAATGCGCGTCTGAACTCATCCGAATCAAACTGGGCTTTACTGAAAAAATCAAAGGCCTGAAACTCTTTAAAGGCCTTGCGCTGGGTCTCCATGGTTCCATATCCGGTGACCATGATGACCCGTGTAAAGGAAAGCCTTTTACGGATTTCAGCCAGCAAACGCATGCCGTCTTCATTGTTTTCTTCGGTCTCTACCAAGCGGATATCCAATATCACCAGATCCAGATCTTTGTTTTCATCAATATAGGCCAGGGCGGCCTCCCTGGTGCCCACCGCTTCGACCAAATGTCCCTCCCGCTCGATCAAACCGCTTAGCATGTCACGCCAATCGGAATAGTCATCTACAATCAGGACTTTACCTCGCATTTTTTTCTCCCTCAAGCGTTTTAGTGGTTGTCAAAAAAACGTTGCGGTTTTCAAATCGACCGTCTTCGACCCTGAGGCTCAGGCCCAAAGGAAGCTCACCCCAAAACTCACCTCCAAGGGACTCGTCGGAGACGAGTAACTAGTCGCTGACCACGGGTCACTGGCTACTGCCAGCAGCCAGAAGCGAGAAACCAGCGGCCAAAACGCTGACACCTGAACACTGACACCTGACACCTGAAACCCACTTGAACCCGTGACCGGTATTATTCCACCATTTGTTCTCTGCCGATAGAGGCAGGTAAGCGTACGAGAAAGGCCGCTCCTTTACCCGGTTCGCTATGGCATTTAATCGATCCCCCCTGACGTTCAATAAATGTACGCAACCACCACAGACCAAATCCCAATCCATTTTCACTTTGTTGAAACATATCCCACAAATGGACCCTCTGCCCCGGGGAAATACCCCTGCCCGTATCCTTGATTTCAACGACCACCCAGAGGCCGGCATCATCTTGATCTGAACGTGTGCCCACCTGCAGCCGCCGCAGATCCTGATCTTCCATGGCTTTACGCGCATTGGTTATTAACTCGAGGAAAATATCCAATAAAAGCAGGCTGCAATTTACCATGGGCAATTGCTTTTCAAAATTCCGGATCACCTCAATTTGTTCCGACAGATCGGCGGCCTCCAGGGCTTCATCCAACAGGTGGTTGACATCCAGCCGTGCCGCGGGACCGGAGTGCTTGAAAGGCCGAAACAACGCTTCGCTGAGTTTAAGAACAAATCGCGCGTTGCGCTCGATGCGTTCTAAATTGCCTTCAATCCATAGTCGTTCTGAATCCGGCGTCTCCAATTTGGCCAGGGATCGCATGGTCTCCCTGGCACTGACCGGCACAATGCCCATCAAATTATTAATCCGATGTGCCAACGCCGTAGCGGCTTGACCCATCATGGCCCATTTCTCGGCAGCCAACCGTTTTTCCTGCTCAGCCAGAAGTTTTTGATGTTGGCTGGCGTTTTGAATGGCAATGACCGCTTCTTGGGCCAGCGCTTCCAGAAGCTCGACATCCTGTTGATCAAAGGCGGCCACCCGTGAACTTTCCAAAAGCAAAACGCCTAAAAGCGAGTCCGGTTTAGATGGATCCTGCAGTCCGTATTGCAATGGAACCGAAATGTTTGAGCGCATGTCTTCAAAAAGGACGACGTTTAGTGGATCATCGCGGACATCGGGACTCAAGTAGGGTCGCCGGTTCTCTGCCACCCACCGGGCTATCCCCTGCCCAATGCGGGGGGTATAAGCAAGTTTGTCGGACGTCCAACCGTCTCCATAATGGGCCCTGATAACCAGTTTTCCAGACTCGGGATCCAATTGCCGCAATGAACCGTGTTCGGCGCCAACCAGTTCTGCCGCCTTTTCAAGAATCATATCCAAAACGCGCTCTAATTCCAGGCTGGAGCTAAGCGCCACGTCGATCGTATGCAACGTCCGGAACTGGGTGGTCATGCGTGCGAGCCGCTCGTTTTGCTGAGCCACCGACGCCGTCATGTCCGCCAGCGACTGAAGCAGTGCTGCGTCCCGCTCCCGAAAGGTCCGCTTTGGATCTCCATCGAACACAATGAGCACGCCTCGAGCGGCATCCCGCCAGATCAATGGAGCCGCCAAAGCTACGGAACGATCAGGACAGATCTCAGTCATGGTTTCCCTGGAGCTCATCACACGGCCTGGCAGTCCATCATCCCAGGGTACGTGCTGCAGGTTATGGGTAGCCACTAGTGACATCCGCTCCTTTTCCGAATCCCACAGGTAAAAGCAGCTGCCGTCAGCACGGCATTGGTAACTTGCTTGCCGGACAACGCCTTGTAGAAAATCCGGATCCAGAATTCCGGCCGGTGTTGATTGGTTTGCCACCATACTCGTCCCGTCGCAGTAAAGCACATTTTTGTTTTGATACACAGGTACGGGTAAACAGGGCTCTTTCCTGACCGTTACAATCGATCAGCCAGTACCGTCGTCAGGTCGCGAATCGGAATAGCGATATCATCCTCCAGGGTAGGATCCTGCTGAGCACATTTAAAATGGATCTGACATTTAATGCAAGTTGTAATCAGCAGCTCAGCACCGGTGGCCTTGGCTTCTTTTAACCGTTCTACCTGTATATTTTTACTGACTTTGCCGCATGCGGTCCAGCAGCTGGTCCCGCAACATAGACTGCTTCGATGGGTCCTTTCCATCTCAACTAATTCCAACCCTGAAGCATGTAATAACGCACGGGGCTCCTCGTAAACCCCCAGATGTCGGCTCAGCCGGCAGGCATCTTGATAGGTTGCCTTACATTTCCTTTTTTCCGAATCCCAATCCAGCATGGAAGCATTCGGCTGCCGGCTGATGAGTTGGGTGAGGTGTAATACCTCCATCCCATGCTCTCCAACCCGGTTCGGGTAGTCCAATCCAAGCGTCCGGGCGCATTCGGGGCAGGTGGTTATAATTTGCTTGGCCTTGGTGGCTTTGATACGTTCAAGATTAAGGCGCGCCAGAGCGTCAAATGTCACTATATCGCCTTGCCATATCTGGTCGTGACCACAGCAGCGCTCGTCGGATAACACCTGCGGCTCGATTCCAAGATGGTTCAGAATCCTCACGGCTGCCCTGGCAATCTCCAGGCCTTCAATGCCCAGGTTTTTAAACTGTACCTGATAGTATGGCAGGCAGCCAACAAAATACAAAACTTCTGAATCCTGCGAGACTCTCAAATCACGGTCGAGCCATTCGAGTCTGTTTTGATCAAGGTCAGGATCAGTCATCATCTGGCCCCAGGCTTGGATGACTTCACCGTGAGTGCAATCCCCTGACAGGCCGTCGTTTCTTGCCAAAGCGCGTGTATCCCGAATAAACTCTGAAAATAACACATCCGACGGACACAACTCGCTGCACCTTTTGCACGTCAAGCATGACCAAAACAGGGGGTCTTCATAAACATCAGCTGAATGGCTATTAAGGGCTTTCTCAATCAGCAGGCGCGGGCTGCAATAGGCGCGCGTCTCCCAATAGGTGATCGGGCAAACCGCACTGCATTTGCCGCATTCCAAACAGTACCAGGCGCGGTTCTGATTGATGATATCCTGCAGATTGCCCATAATTATCCCTGATTCCCGTTCAACCCCGCTACAAAAGTTTGTATTTTATTAACCCAGGCTTTGCCATCACCGGCCGCTACCCTATCCATTTTAAGCCATTGATCCGAATAGCCCATTGTCCGAACCAAATCTCTGGCAACTGCAAAAGTCTCTTCCGCGCGGCGGCCCCCGAATTCATAACGACATTCATCTTGCGGGCAACCCAACAAAAGAACGCCGTGTGCTCCCCGTTCAAATGCCTTAAGAATAATCCCCGGTCGAAGCCGCCCCAGGCACATAACTCTAATCGGATACACTCGCGCAGAATAGGATAGCCGTTCGACCCCCGCCGTTTCCATCGCGCTGTAAGGATTCCAGTTACATATAAATACCAACACGATCTGTTTTTGATCGATCCTGTCTTGCTTATCCCAAATCGCCTCTAACATGTTTTCCAATTGTGTATCGGTTGCATACCCCGCGGCAATGGCTCCCGACGGGCATTGGGCTGCACAAGATCCGCAGCCCTGACAGATGAGAGGATCAATCCAGGAAAATCGGTTGGGCTCTGTACCCATCAACTGAGGTGCGCCGAACTCGCAGACTTCAACGCATGTATGGCAGGCCCGGCAGCGGTGAGGATCCACTACCGCGCTGTGCGATTCAGGGGTTTTTGAACATTGGCCCAACCAAGCGGACACCCTCGCCGATGCCGCCGCACCTACCGTTGAACTATCGAGGGCTGAATCGCAGTAATAAACGCCCGGTCGGGTGGTTTCCAATCCTTGCCGGAGGGAGCGGGGACGCGGTCGATAAGGTGGGTCTCCGAAGGCACTCCGTAATCTGTCCGCCTCCGTAGAACCGCACGGCGCCAATACCATCCCTGCAGCCGTCCATTCCTCGCCGTTTTGGGTCACGGAATAACAGCCATTGACCCTTCGGATGCGCGACGGCGGTTCGGCCAAATCGTGTATCGCAATACCCTGGATGCGAAGAAGGTCCCGGCAAGTCTGGGCAGCACGGCCGCTGCCCAAAATCAGCACCGAACGCTCGGGAGGCTGATATTTCAGCAGTTTGCCGGCAGCCGTCCGATTCTTGGCGACGGCTGCTGATATCAGCGCCATTGCTTTTGCTGTCGCCTCGTTAGGATTTTCCCGGTGGGCCCAGGCGCATTGCTCCCGTATGTTGACAAACTCAACCGACGGCGGCGGCAGATAACCGGCCTTTAAATCGCCTCCTGCTTGCGTATTATTCTCCCGGAACTTAAACAAGCCAAGATTGGCCTTGCATCGAACGCGCTGATAGGTGCAGCTATAGCAAACCTGGTCCAGTGAACAGCAAGCGCAAGCGCCAAGGGTAATCCGATTTAAATTAAGCTCCTGCACCTTTTTCTGAATTGTTGCCTGCGCCTCAGCCGTACAGGAAAATGGCAGCACCTGGGCGTGTACGACAGTGGGCCAGGTCGTTGCCCGTTCACGAAGTGCTTCGGTGTCTACTATCTCAGAAATAAAGTGGTCACACTGACAAATAAAGACCCCCATACGTACACCAGCTGCAGGCGGTGTCACAAAGGTAATAGAAGGCTCGACTGATTGCACCGGCGTCAGACGGGACATAACATGGGCTGCGGCAGCCGATCCCATTAGCGCATCTTCCGCAGGAACGCGGTAAACCCTTGTGCTATTTTCAAGCAAGTCATTTAGCGCGTGGGCCTGATCATCAGCGCAGATAATCGCCCCCACTTCCAGATCCATTAAGGTTGGGTGATTATTTTGTACGATCGCCTCCGGCCCACAGACCTTTACACAGGCCAAACATTCACTGCAGGGACCGCACGTCAGGCAGCGCTGGGCTTCAGCCATTGCCTGTTCCTGGGAATATCCCACTTCGACCTCTGCAAAACTGCACAGGCGTTTTTCCATTGATAGGTTTGGCACTGGAATACGCGGTTTGGGCAATAGCTCCGTGTCGCTCATTTCCCTGCGTGCGACCGGGATCTCATTGACCTCAGCTGAGTCTTCAACGGCCGCTTTACCGCTGAGGTATGCATCAATTTCAGCCGCCGCTTTTTTCCCCATGCCGATGGCCTCAATAGCCGACATTTTTTCCCGGGTTACGGCATCGCCGGTTGCAAAAACGCCCGGCCGGTTGGTCGCAAAAGTGACACGGTTCACCTGAATCCGCTGATCACGGGTCATGGTGATCCTATCATCCGGTTCCAGGCTTTTGATATCGGGCACCTGCCCGATGGCCGGCACCACCAGTTCCACTGGCATCGTAAATTCGCTGCCGCTTATGGGAACCGGCCGGCGACGACCACTTTCATCCGGCTCTCCCAGCTTCATGCGTATGCATTCCAAACCGGTCACATTACTTTCAGAATCTCCGATGATACGGCACGGCGCTGTTAAATACTCAATCGTGATACCTTCTCGTTCGGCATCATCGATCTCCTCTTCTAAAGCCGGCATCTCGGCCCGAGTGCGGCGATAGGCTATACAGACATCCTGAACACTTACACGCTTAAGCGTCCGGGCAACATCCATCGCCGTGTTACCTCCGCCCAATACGACGGCCCGAGTCTTTGTGCCGGAGGGAAGCAAGCGTTTCAGAGCAGCCTTGTACACGACCGCATCAAGTCTTTGGCTTAAATTGATGGTTTTTAAGAGCTCTAGACCCTGGATCACGCCGTGCAGCTCTTCACCGGGTATGCTCAGAGAAAGGCTTTTGTGCGCCCCAATAGACAAACAGACGGCGTCATACCCCATTTTAAATAAGTCATCCAGAGTATGATCACCATCGGGTCCGATGGGGGTATTGAGCTGGATTTTGACGCCCAAGGCCTCAATGCGGCGATACTCGCGAGCAATGACTTGCCGCGGTAGCCGATAGGCAGGAATGCCAACGGATAACATTCCGGCAATAACTGGCAGCTTTTCGAATACGGCAACCCGATACCCCTGCCGTGCCAGACGATCGGCTACGGTCATGCCTGCCGGACCGGAGCCGACAACCGCCACTTTGCGGGCGTCATCTGCGATTAATTTTTCAGGTGTTACGGGGGTCCCGCGTTTACCGGAATCGTTAAGCTCCCAATCGGCCACAAAGCGCTTGAGCAAACGGATAGATACGGGGGTATCTATTTCAGACCGACGGCAGTTCAACTCACAAGGATGGGTACAAATGCGTCCGATGATGCCCGGAAATGGAATGGCCTCTCGAATGAGATCCAGCGCTTCCTGAAATCGCCCTTGAGCAATGAGGGCTACGTAACCCTGGGCATGAATACCGCCGGGGCAAACACTGGCGCATGGTGCCTTCCCCATTTTATCGATAGCCGCGCAGCCCGGTTGGATGCCGTCCATCAAGTATATGGCCTTGCGTTCGGTTCCAGGCACCATCACAGGACAGACTTCAACGCAATCACCGCATCCGGTACATTTGGCTAAATCGACGTAGCGCGGATGCTGCTGCAATTGTACATGTAAAGAACCCGTCTGCAACTTCGCGCTTTGCAGACGCGTATTGGTCCACATGGTAATGCGTAGATGCTTGGCCACCTCCAGCATCCTGGCACTTAACAGGTGACCGGGCACCCTGGTGCTGCTTCCATTTCCTAAAAAGGGAGATGGCTCAATTAGGTGGACCTGAATGCCGCAATCGGCAAGATCCAGAGCTGCTTGAAGTCCTGCCGGGCTGCCACCTAGAATGAGAGCATTTTTGCTCAAAGAAAGTTACCTCCATGCTAACAGCTGTCGATTTTGTGCCACGCCAGGATGATTAGTGTCATGTCCCACAAATATATTACAAAAGTCGTATGGTATATTTTAGTTCAGTTGAGTTCTTTAAACAACACAATGTCTATGGTGTCAGGTGTCAGTGTTCAGGTGTCAGCGTTTTGGCCGCTGGCTTCTCGCTTCTGGCTGCTGGCCAGGGGCCTGACACCTTATATGAAACTCCGCCTGGCCGGAACAGTGAACAGATTGAACGTCGAACATTGAACGTCCAACATCCAACGTCGAATATTGATGACGCTACGCTTTATCGATTTTAAAACAAGCGAACCGCAGCCTGCGACGAGCTCAGTCGAATCGAATTTCGAAGGGTAGCTTCGCTCGTGCAGCGCAGGCGCTTGCGCCGCGTGTTGCTCAGTCTATTTTTAAATCGACAGAATACATTATTCGATGTTGGACGTTCAATGTTCGATGTTCGATGTTCATTTTTTAGTTAACCCGTCATATGAAACTATCCAAGGGCAAAGTTTCTTTTAAGATTAGACTGGCCGCTTTTCAGTCCAGCGGCGGGGCTGACACCTGACACCCGAAACCTACTTATTCCTGACACCTAAAATAAAACGAATTAACATTAATAAACTCACTCCGTATTTTGTAAATTACTTGTGGGACATAACATTAGAGGTCATTTCAAAACCTCAACACCCTTATCAAAACCAACATCAAACGCTTTTAAATTGACCTCCAAGGTTTTGGGTGGCACCGAATCCGCCAAGGACTGCCGCATAGCCGCTTGGCTAACAGCTCCAACGATCGCCGCCCAAAAACCAAGCATTGCCGAATTGGCCGCCCGGGCATTACCCAATTCCTCAGCAATCTGAGTTGCTGGAATCCCATAGGTTTTCAGATCCTGACGGTGGTCTTCCGGCAACGTCACCAGCCCATCGTCAATCAGCAGGGTTCCATTGGAGGTAAGATTGGGGACATATTTGACGTAAGCTTCCTGCGACATGATAATGGCGCTGGTGGGTGCGATAAGGTGGGGGTGATGGATCGGTTCACCTGCGACGACGACCTGTGATCCTGCAGCTCCGCCCCTTGCTTCCGGACCATAGCTCTGCGTAAAACAGGCTTCTATCTTGTCATATAGGGTGGCCGCCTGGCCGATGATCCGACCAGCGCTCATAATGCCCTGGCCGCCAAAGCCACCGAGTTGAACTTCGGTTCGTTCAACGACATCGTTCCGGCCTGGTAATTTCAGGCGTGCGTCCAGCACTTTTTTAGCCGCGCTCCATCGCTCTTTGGCTATCTGGGTTTTGTGTTTAATTGCCGCCCGAAATTCAGGTTTGGGCTCGTTTAGAAATACACCTTCAACAATCGCGTTGATCTCACCCTTTTCATTTACTTTAATAGCCGCGTCTTTGGGATGGGTATCGTGGCCAATTTTGCCCACCTGCTGGTAATGCTTCATAACTTCCAAGCCACGTCGGCCAAGTTTCTGCGGATCCAGTCCCCGGCCCTCAAGATTCCAACGCGCATAGGATGTGGAACAGGGCGCGATGATTTCAACAAAACTGAATCCGGAATGCATCATGGCCTCGCGCAGGGTCCACTCCAGGCGCCGGGCATGCAGTACCGTCCAGCGCGCCACAAAAGATGCCCCTCCGGCTGCCGCCAGATATGGCAGGTTAAAAGGATGCTCAAAATTACCGTATTGGGCGGTAACCGTCCTGGCACCGTGGGGTGTTGTCGGTCCCGACTGACCGCCCGTCATGCCGTAATTAAAGTTATTAACGCAAATAACGGTAATATCTAGATTGCGTCTGGCCGCATGGATAAAATGATTGCCGCCGATCCCGGCAATATCCCCATCCCCGGAAATGACAACGACTTTCAACTCGCTGTTGACAAGTTTAAGACCCGTGGCAAACGGAATGGCCCTGCCGTGGGTGGTATGAAAGGAATCCAGGCGAATATAACCGGCAATACGCCCGGTACAGCCAATACCGGAAACCACAGATACCTTGTCCAGGTCCCAATTCTGATTTTTTTCCAACCACTGCAGCGCTCCGATGAATGTGGTCAACGCCGTACCCAGTCCGCAGCCCTGACACCAAATGTGAGGCAACCGCTCGCCGCGCAAAAGTACGTCCATTGGATGCAGACCGGTTACCCAATCGCTTTGAGAATCGGGCTCATGCCCGGAGTGTTCCAACCGCATGTCGCTTTCGGCCATTGTGCCTATCTCTCCGTTTGTCGGTTCTGAAGATCTGTTTGTGGTTGATCCGAGCGGCCGGCTGCTTTGCGTATTGCACTCAGCACCTGTTGAGGTTCCAGAATATCGCCCCCCAACCGGTTAACACCGAGTACCTGTGCCTGACCGGCAGCGCAGCGCTCCACTTCAAGGCAAATTTGCCCCATGTTGATCTCGGGTACAACGAAGGCTCGAATTCTTTTTGCCAGCTCTATAATCCGCTTTTCAGGGAAAGGCCATATGGTGATTAGCCTCAGGTAGCCCACCCGGATGCCTTCTTTGCGTGCTTGCTCAATTGGCCATTGGGAAGTCCGCGCTGAAATTCCGTAAGATACCACGATAATTTCAGCATCGTCTAAGTTTTGTTCTTCCAGTTGGATGATCTCATCGCGATGTGCACGTATTTTATTGACCAAGCGCTTAATGTTCCACTCGCTGGATTCGGCATTCATGGCTGGATAGCCAAGCTCATCGTGGATCAGACCGGTTACGTGGAAGCGATAGCCCTCTCCGGCAATTGCCATGGGCGATACGGTGCCCTCTACGCCGTCTGTGTCCGTATCGCGGTATATCCGAAAATGGTCCGGCTCCACATCTCCTTTTCGAACCTGAGGTCGGTTAATGATTTCGATCTCTTCGGGCTGAGGGATGACAACCCGTTCCGTCATATGACCGATCTCAGCATCCGTCATTACCAGCACCGGTGTGCGGAATTTTTCAGCCAAATTAAAAGCGCGTATGGTCAAATCGAAAAGTTCTTGCGGGGAAGAGGGACAAAGCGCAATGATTTCGTAATCGCCGTGGGACCCCCACCGGGCCTGCATCATATCCTGCTGCCCCACCAATGTCGGCAAACCGGTGGATGGTCCTCCGCGCTGTACATCAACCAAGACGCAAGGTGTTTCCAACATTATGCCGAGGCCCAGGTTTTCCATCATCAGCGAAAAGCCAGGACCGCTGGTGGCCGTCATGGATTTGGCACCGGCCCATGAAGCCCCTAATATGGCATTCATAGAAGCCAGTTCATCTTCCATCTGTATATAAATGCCGTCAACCTGTGGCAGCCGGGTCGACATTCGCTCGGCTATCTCGGTTGCAGGCGTGATGGGGTAGCCGGCAAAGAAGCGGCAGCCGACCAGAATGGCTCCTTCAGCAGCAGCATAGTCTCCCAACAGAAAATGTTCTCCGGTCAACAGGCCCTTATCACTCATAGTATTACCTGAATCTTGCATGAAAATTAATGAGAAACTTGTTTTACCATTAAATACGATGGATTACCTAAATTCACCACGTTACGTTTTATATTCATCTGTTAAATCGGATGATAATCTATTTTTCTCATTACTTTTCACCCTTTGGGCGAGTCGGAGGCTCCCATATGCTGCGTTATTAAGGGCTCGAAGTAGCATACTACGACTTGACTTCGGCAGAGCTCAGTCGAGGCCCGCCCTTAAGTGTCTTGCCTATGGAAGCCTCCGACTCGTGCAAAATTCAGGTATTACTCAATTCTACTCGTCGGTCACGTCACGGTCTTTCGCAGGCATCTGGCTACTTTCAACATATATGGCAAAATCGGGGCAAAGCAATGCACATAATCCGCAGTCGGCACATTGGGAACTATCGGTAATTTCAGGCGGATGATACCCTTTAGGATTGGTCCGCTTTGATATAACAAACACCCCGCGCGGGCAGAATTCAACGCAGAATCCGCAACCTTTACAGCGTTCCTCAATTATATGGATGATGCCGCAGGGTACCTGAATGCGATCCCTGTCTAAGGGTTGCCGCCAATATTTCACGATTTCTCCTTATATCCAGATTGAATTTTCGCAACGCTTGCTGATAGCACGCAATTGCCATATTTGGCAAGATGCCTGTCGTTCATATGGAAAATGAAGCGCTCGTCAGAATGTTTTTATACCACGATTGGGTGCAAAAGTCATTTCTCTTTACGGCCGAATAAGATTTAGGCAACAGATGTAATCCTTCTTTGACAACGGGCGGTCATTTTTATTATGCTAGTATGGTGCTTCCTAAATAACATTACATAAAATTTTATTTCCTCTTCTTTTGAGAGCTATAACGTTTCAAGGTGTCAGTGTTCAGGTGTCAGGTGTCAGAAATGCTTAGGTTTCGGGTGTCAGGTTTCAGTGTTCAGCTTCTGACCTGGCGGTTTCAGCTCTGTCAATGCTGACACCTGAACACTGACACCTGGTTCCCGAAAAATACCTGACACCTGAAACCGATTAAACGGGCTGCGAATTTATTAAAGGCAAAATTGAAATATTAATTATGGTGCTATATTGGCATGTTAGAATACTAAACACTAAACACCAAATACAAAACACACTCGTAAAAAGGTTGCTTTTCTGACTTTTTACGAGATTATCAAAAAATAGTAAGAAACAGATATTCGGGCCCAAGCATACGTAGAGATTATAAAAGATTGAAAAAAATCCTCCTCATTTTAGCAGTCCTTGTATTCATAAGCCTCTGTGGCCTTGCGGTTTTCATTCTTAATTTACGACACTATGCCGACCAACCCGCCAGCTTTGAAACAAAAAATAGGGTGGTCAATATACCATCCGGGCAAACATTTAGCGTCACAACAGATATCCTTTTCAAATCGGGTATTATCAAAAGTCCGTTTAAGTTCAACATGGTTGCCCGTCTGAAAGGATATGATAAGCAGCTTAAGGCCGGCGAATATATATTGTCTGCCTCGATGCCACCCATTAAAATACTGGAAAAACTGGTTAAAGGCACGGTCAAGCTATACAAGCTCACTATACCCGAAGGGCTCAATATCTACCAGATTGCCGGACTTGTTGCCAAAGAAGGATTTGGGGAACAAAGCGTTTTTATTGAGAGTGCCACCGATGCCGCTTTTGCACTTGCATCCGGCATAACCGCTGGAACTTTTGAGGGCTACCTGTATCCGGAGACCTACTATTTCCCAAAAGATGTGAGCACAAAAACGATCATATCTTCCATGGTCAAGCGTTTCTGGCTGGTTTTTAGACCGGAGTGGAAAGAACGCAGCAAACAACTTGGGTTTTCACTTCATCAGGTGGTAACACTGGCATCGATCATTGAAAAGGAAACCGGTGCACCTTTTGAGCGCCCCCTGATTTCCTCGGTTTTCCACAATCGTTTAAAAAAGAAAATGCGTCTGGAGTCGGATCCGACGGTTATTTACGGACTGAAGAACTTCGATGGCAATCTGAATCGCAAACACCTTGAAACCCTTACGCCTTATAACACTTACAAAATCAGAGCACTCCCCCCCGGTCCGATCGCAAATCCAGGGCAAGAGTCCCTAGAAGCCGCCCTATATCCGGCTGACACAAAATACATATACTTTGTTTCGAAAAAAAACAGCACCCATCAGTTCTCAACCAATTTAAAAGATCATAATCAAGCCGTTCGAAAGTACCAGCTCCGACGTTAGAACCTGTTCTAAATAAACGTCTCGTAATTTCTATAACTTAACGCAGAGCTGCATTGTCAGCTTGACATGCCGACACCGGGAATTTAGGTTATATGGTGGTTGTCAAAAAAACGTTCCGATTTTCAAACGTTTTTTTCTACAACCACTTATGCCGCACTTCCGTATTTGGGAACATTATTATGGAAAGCGGTATAGATCATGGTAACCCAATATCGTGCTTCGAATTGAAAAAGAAGAGGAGGATTTTATGGCAGCCTCTGCAAAGAATCGATTAAAGACCATCATTGATCTTGAAAAGCTGAATAGCCTTAATGATGAAGGATGCCCGGCCTGTGGTAGAAAGTTTACTTTAGGTGAGCCGGTCGTCCTGGCCTGTGGGGCGTGGGAAGGCAAACCAAAATATATCCATGAAAATGAAGCCATATTTGATGATGCCACGGCAACCTATTTTGAGCGCCACTGTTATGAGTCTCGCAAAGGATAAAAAGCCTGCTTTCAGATCGGTACCGGCTATCTTAAGTTTTAACAAAAAATGGCCGATATATATCTGGTATATCTTTTGATTTGATCGGAAGAGCATTGATAGCGATCCAGCGACAAATTAATCCGTTAAAATCGACTTTAATTTAATAATACCAGATACTTATATCATTCAGAGGCGGGGAATGAATAAAAAAAAGCGTTATATCAACCTCGATAATATGGGCCTGATCATTATCGGAACAGGGGTTTCGTTCTTCTATTATTATTTTGAAAAAACGATTTTAGCCAGTCCCGATCTGACTATTTTTATTACCGTCGGAATAATTTTGCTCATTAGCCTTTTTACGCAATTGTTAATCAACAATGTCAATCGATCCCAAGAAGCTCTGCGCGAAGCCAACGAAACCCTTGAAGAAAAGGTCAGGGAGCGCACCGCTGAGCTTCGTGAATCTGAGATGAAATATCGAACGATTTTTGAAAACACCGGAGCGGCAACGATCATCGTCGAAAATGATATGATCATATCTCTGGCAAATTCCGAATTTGCAAATATTTCAGGCTTTGAAAAAAATGAGATTGAACATGTAAAATCCTGGCTGCATTTTATCGATGAGAAGACGCAACGCAAAATACGCAATGGAGAAGCTGTCCCGGATCCGCTCGAACCCGGTCAAATTGTTCCAAATTTCGACTGCAAATTCATAGATAAAGACAGTATTCAAAAAGATATGCTATGCACCTTGGCCGCAATCCCGGGCTCTGACAAAAGTGTTGTCTCCCTGGCCGATATTACCGAACTCAAAGAAGCCGAGCGTCAAATTTCTCATCAGGCTTTCCATGACACCCTCACCAATTTACCGAATCGGGCCCTGTTTATCGAGCATTTAACTATGGCGGTTAAGCGTGCCAAGCGTCGTGATGATTATCGCTTTGCGGTTCTTTATCTGGATATTGACCGCTTCAAGCTGGTAAATGACAGTCTCGGCCATAGTGTTGGCGACAGTCTTCTGGAAGCCTTTGCCAGCCGCATACAGGCGTCCCTCAGAGACATTGATACACTGGCACGCTTTGGGGGGGATGAATTTGTCATCCTGCTTGAAGATATCGAAAATAGCGAATATGCCAGCGGCGTGGCCGATAGGCTTCAGCAGGAATTAAAACGCCCTTTTATGGTTGAAGGTAAAGAGGTTTTTGCACCGGCCAGTTTTGGGGTGGTACTCAATACCAAAGACTATAATCAGCCTGAAGACATCATCCGGGACTCCGATGCGGCAATGTATCACGCCAAAGAAAACGGCAAAGCCCAATATAAGGTTTTCGATAAAACATTACACAAAAAAGCATCGCACCTGCTGCAAAGAGAAACGGATTTACGCAAATCAATCCACAGAAATGAATTTGAAAATCATTACCAGCCCATTGTGGATTTGCGAACATCATCCCTTGTGGGCTTCGAGTCGCTCATCCGCTGGAACCACCCGCAACTGGGCCTTATTTATCCGGATTCATTTATTTCCATTGCTGAAGAAACCGGGCTTATTGTTCCGATCACCCAGCTGATTGCCCAACAGGCCTGTGAAGATTTATGTCACTGGCAAAAACAGTTAAAGGATCAGCTAAAACTTACAATGAATATCAATATATCCAGCAAGCATTTTCAATCCCCCACCCTGCTGGATGAGATCAAGGAAATTCTTGGCACAACCGGCATGCCGCCCGAACAGCTGAAATTAGAAATTACCGAAACAGCCCTCATGGAGGATGCTGACGAAACCATTCGGCTGGTTCACCGCTTAAAAGACTTTGGTATAAAGCTGGTCATTGACGACTTTGGGACCGGCTATTCTTCATTAAGTTATCTGCAACGCCTCCCCATTGATGCCCTGAAGGTGGATCGTAGTTTTGTCTCAAGAATAAAAAATGAACCGGACGGCAACCGCAATATCGTTGAAGCGATTATTTCGCTGGCCCATCGGCTGAACATGACCGTGGTGGCTGAAGGTGTAGAAACAGAGGAGCAATTGGCCATTCTGCTTGAGATGAACTGTCAATTCGGTCAGGGCTATCTGTTTTCAAAACCGCTAAGCAAACCCAATGTCGACAAACTTATTGTCAATATACTGCAGGTATCTCAAGAAGATCCGCATGCCTGTCTTTCTCTGCCCGCGATGCTGTCGAACTAGACCCATCTCATCCTATCGGCACAAATATGCTATAATCAAAGCAACGGTTGACGAATTACAAACACTGGAGTAATGGTCTAATATAATTTGGAATGTAGATTTTAGATTTAAGTGTAGACTAGAAAGTTGCGTTTCAAATCCTCAGCGTCTTCAATCCGAAATCCAAATTCGATTCGACTGCCTTCGACATGAGCTCAGGCCGAATGTAGCTCGTCGCAGGCCAAAATCCAAAATCGAGGCAACTCCACTGTATCCTATGAATATCAGAGACTTTTCAGATGAACAGCTGGCCGGCCAACGTCTGATGGTCGGCTTTGAAGGCAAGCGGTTTAATGAGGATTTGCAATTTCTCATCCGGGACCTTAAAGTTGGCGGAATTATCCTTTTTTCTCAAAATATCGAGACGCCGAGTCAAGTCAAAAAGCTCTGCGGATCGGTTCAAGAGTGTGCGCGCGTAAATGGGCAACCGCCCTTAATGATCGCCATTGATCAGGAGGGAGGACAGGTGGCAAGGCTTAAGAAGCCATTTACGCAATTTCCGGGAAATGCTTCCATGAAGGGTGTTGAAGATGCCATCTATTTTGCCGAAACGACAGCAGCCGAATTGGTTCAAGCCGGTATTAACATGAACCTGGCTCCCGTCATGGATGTCGCGCCAAAAGAAATCAACAGTATAATGGCCGGCAGATCATTTGGTCACGACCCTGCCTGGGTTTCAAAATTGGGTGTGGCCGTAATTTCGCATTTACAACAGAATAACATAATGGCGGTTGCCAAACACTTTCCGGGCATCGGTAGAACCGTCTCTGATTCCCATTTGGATCTTCCAGCCTTTGAGGGTGATTTGGCGGAGCTGGAATCCTGCGATCTTGTGCCGTTTGAAGCCTGTGTCGACTGTGGGGTCGCCGGTATTATGTTATCTCATATTATATATAAAAAAATTGACCCTCAATGGCCGGCCAGTCTTTCACAACGTCTCGTCGCAAAGCTTTTGCGGGAACGTATGCAATTTTCAGGACTCTCTCTGACAGATGATCTGGATATGGGGGCAATAAAAAAGCATTATGACGTGAAAACAGCCATCCGGCAGATCCTTCTGGCGGATATCGATATGACCCTAATCTGTCACAAAGGCCCCAATATTGAAACTGCCTACAAAGAAATTTTACGGAACTTAAAAGATTCTCCGGAACTCAAGGCAAAAGGTATCAAATCGGTGGAAAGAATCATGGATTTAAAAAAGCAGTATTTAGGATCTTAGAAATTATTTTTGTGCATTTTGTGGCAAGAAAATTATATGGGGATATTTTCACCCTCTTCCAATAATTGAATATTTCCGATTGAATATTGAATAGTCAATTCCGGCTTGTCCGGGTTAGGGGTTCTATTTTGATTTAGAGAACACGTCGTCGCTTAGCTTCCCTCGAATTCCGGCATTCAGGTAGTGATAGCCTGCTGCTGCAATCATCGCAGCATTATCTCCGCACAGTTGGATAGAGGGAATGTGAACTTCAAGCCCCTGGCGTTCAGCCTGAAGCCGGACCTGGTGCCTTAAACCGCTGTTGGCGGCCACCCCGCCAACTACAGCAATATGCTCGCAGCCTTTTTTTCGAGCGGCATTGATTACTTTATAAGCCAACACCTCAACGACGGCTTCTTGAAATCCGGCAGCTATATCCGCAACACGGTTTTTATAATCTGATGGATGCCTGCCAACATAAAGACTCACGGCTGTTTTGATCCCGCTAAAACTAAAATCAAAGTCGGATTTATTCAGATATGGACGCGTAAAAGCAATTTTTGTCGGGTTACCTTCTTTTGAAAGCTTATCAATGACACTCCCGCCGGGATAGCCCAAACCAAGCAATTTAGAGACTTTATCAAATGCTTCCCCGGCCGCATCATCTCGAGTCTGTCCCATCAGCTCAATTGCGGTGTGGGAAGTCACATGATAAATGCCCGTGTGACCGCCGGATGCCAGCAGCGCCACAAATGGAAATGGTGGGGGTCCCGGTTCCAGGAACACCGAGTTGATATGACCTTCCAGATGATTCACCCCGATCAACGGAACACCTATGGTATAAGCGTAAGCTTTGGCAAACGAATACCCCACCAGCAACGCCCCGACCAAGCCCGGCCCACGGGTGGCAGCAATGGCATCGATCTGTTTTGCTTCTAACCCGGAATCGTTGATCGCTTCGGTAACGACCGGCACAATCGCTTCAATATGTTTTCTTGAAGCCAACTCAGGAACAACGCCACCGTAACGATGATGCACTTCGACCTGCGAAGAAACCATGGACGACAAAATATCGGTTCCGTTTTGAACTACGGCCGCCGCGGTTTCATCGCAAGATGTTTCTATGCCTAAGATGTACATCGGATCAGCCACGAACACCATTAAGAATCAAACCGAGATGGTTGGAGATAATCGATTAAATCTATATGACCATGGAGAATTGGGGGCTATAGTACTCGAATGGATTCAGGTTGCTCATTTTTGACATCATTACTCCCATATTAAGCGCTTGCCGGTCGCTTTGCAATCACCAATTTCACCGATAACAAATGCGCGTTCATTCATCGCTTCGATCCGCTGCAAAACATCTAAAGCTGCGTGATCAGGCACAACAACTATCATTCCGAGCCCCATATTAAATGTTCGCACCATTTCCTTTTCGGATATTTTCCCAGCCTGCTGCAAAAAAGGAAAAATGGGCGGAACATCCCAGCTCTCGTCACGAATTAAAATACTACACGCTTGCGGCACAATCCGAACGAGATTTTCAGAAATGCCACCACCGGTGATATGCGCAATTCCATGGATCGGAAGGTCTTTTAGAAGACCATTTATTGTTGCGACGTAAATTTTTGTCGGTGTCAGCAATTCTTCGCCAACGGTTTTACCAAGCTCCGGTATGTTCTGGTCGAGTTTTAGTTTGAGTAGCTCAAAACAAATTTTGCGAACCAGCGAATACCCGTTGCTGTGTAAGCCGCTGGAGGCGATGCCGATAAGTTTATGCCCCACACGTATTTCGGTCCCATCGATAATTTTGCTGTTGTCCACAACTCCGACAGCGAACCCGGCCAGATCATATTCATTGGTCTGGTAAAAACCGGGCATTTCAGCGGTTTCGCCACCTATCAACGCACATTGAGATTGCTTGCATCCTTCGGCAATCCCTTTAATAATATTCACAGCGCGCTGGTTGTCGAGATTTCCCATCGAAAGATAGTCGAGAAAGAAAAGTGGCTTTGCACCCTGAACTATGATATCGTTGACGCACATTGCCACCAGATCGATGCCAACCGTATCGTGTTTATCCAGCATAAATGCGATCTTAAGCTTGGTTCCAACCCCATCGGTCGAACTGACCAATACCGGTCTATCCAGGTTTGCAAGATTGAGCGAAAAAAGGCCGCCAAATCCACCGATCTCGCCGATAACACCGGAACGGAAAGTCTGTTTCGCAATCTTACCGATGGTATCCACCAGCTTATTGGCCTTCTGAATATCGACACCGGCATCGGCATATGTAAAGGACTCCTTCATATTGATCTCCTGAATTCTGAATTTAGACCCTAATCTAAAGTCAATGTAAGGTCCGAACGTTTGCGATTGAGAATATCGTGTTTTGATAAGGTTTACAATTTATAAGAAAAACCCTTGAAAATTAATCTGATCCGGCATAAAAGTCAAAACAATTTTTGGGAACTCAAATTGGAGAAGCATATGTTTACGTTTGCCAGACTCGATCGCCTGCCGCCTTATGTATTTGCGACGGTCAATGAAATTAAAATGGAGGCCCGACGGGCGGGTCAAGACATCATTGACCTGGGAATGGGGAATCCGGATCTGGGTACCCCGCAACATATTGTCGACAAACTTATTGAGGCCGCTCAAAAGCCGCATAATCACCGCTACTCGGCTTCGATGGGGATTACCAAACTGCGAATGGCCATCGCCGGCTGGTATGATCGCAGATTCGGGGTTTCCATCGATCCGGACAAAGAAGCAATTGCAACCATCGGAGTCAAAGAAGGGATGTCGCATTTAATACTGGTGACGATTCGGCCGGGAGATGTTGTTTTCACCCCCAATCCGACCTACCCGATTCATCCTTATTCAGCCATCATCGCCGGCGGGGATGTAAGAGGGATACCGTTGGGTCCGGAAGCCGATTTTTTTGAAAATCTTCTATCCGCAACCAAAACAACATGGCCAAGGCCTAAAGTATTAATTATCAGCTACCCCCACAACCCCACCACTGAGGTTGTTGATTTGACTTTTTTTCAAAAAATCGTCGATTATGCCAAGGAACATGACATTATGGTCATACATGACTTCGCTTATGCGGACCTGGTATTCGACGGGTATAAAGCGCCAAGTTTTCTTCAGGCAAAGGGAGCTAAAGACGTCGGTGTTGAGTTTTTCTCTTTATCCAAAAGCTACAGCATGCCGGGATGGCGAGTGGGCTTTTGCGCAGGCAACGCACAAATCGTTGCGGCTTTACGCCGCATAAAAAGCTACCTCGATTATGGAATTTTTCAGCCCATCCAGATTGCCTCTATAATTGCGTTAAATGGGGACTATGACTGTGTTGAACAAATCCGCGACACATACAAAGAGAGAAGAGATGCGCTGGTAAATGGATTAAACCGCATCGGCTGGAATATCAAAAGTCCCAAAGGTACCATGTTTGTGTGGGCAAAGATTCCTGAAAAATTTATTCAAATGCGCTCGGTGGAATTCGCTAAATTGCTCATAGCGGAGGCCCAGGTTGCCGTATCACCGGGCTTGGGTTTTGGAGAATACGGAGACGAGTATGTTCGCTTTGCATTGATCGAAAACCCCATGCGGATTAATCAGGCCATCAGGGGAATCAGGAAGATAATGTAATTTGGTACAAATGGATTGGTGGAGCTATTCATATTTTGGATTTTAGATTTCGGATTTTGGATTTAATGACCGGCTGAACAGCTGAGCATCAACTTCCAGCAGTTTCAATCCGAAATCTAAATTCCAAAATCCAAAATCAAGATCGCTCCATTGCTGCTATCTTGATACCTTAAGGCAGTTTATATATTTAGTAAGATTAAGAGGAGATTTGAGCAAATGAAACAGATCAACGTAGGTTTACTCGGATGCGGCACGGTAGGTACCGGTGTTGCAAAACTTCTTGTAGACAGCCGACAGTTAATTGGCGCACGGCTGGGCGCAATTTTGAACCTCAAACGAGTTGCCGATATCGACATCGAGACAGATAGAGGCATCCAATTTGATAAAGGTGTGCTGATCACCGATGCAAACGCGGTTGTAAATGATCCGGATATCGACATTGTCATTGAAATGATCGGCGGAGAAGGAATTGCCAAAGAACTTATTTTAAAAGCCATCGAAAACGGCAAGCAGGTCATCACGGCCAACAAGGCGCTTTTGGCCAGCCAGGGCAATGCGCTGTTTAAAGCTGCAGCAGAAAAAGGTGTGGATCTCGCCTTTGAGGCCGCCGTAGGCGGGTGCATGCCGATTATCAAATCCATGCGGGAATCGTTGGTTGCCAATCGCATCCAATCGATGACCGGCATATTGAATGGAACCTGCAATTATATTCTAACCAAAATTACGGACGAAAAAAGCGCATTCAGCGATGCCCTTACGGAAGCACAGAATAAAGGCTATGCCGAGGCGGATCCGACCCTGGATATCGAGGGTATCGACACGGCCCATAAGATCGCCATCTTGACGGCGCTTGCCTATGGCATGGAAATTAATTTACCGGATGTGTATATTGAGGGCATCACAAAGGTCACGGCGCTGGACGTCGCGTTTGCTGAGCATTTCGGTTATCGCATCAAGCTGTTGGCGATCAGTAAAAACCGGGGCGATAAAATAGAAGCGCGGGTACATCCGACCATGATCCCTTTTGGCAACCTTCTTTCCAATGTCAACGGTACGATAAATGCGGTCATGCTTTGCGGTGATGCGGTAGGCGAAATCATGCTGTATGGCAGGGGGGCCGGTATGATGCCGACAGCCAGTGCTGTGATCAGTGATGTGGTTGATATTGCCCGTAATCTAATGGCTGGAACAACACGCAGAATTCCTGCCCTCTCATTTCAAAGGGATCATATTCAAAACAAAAAAATTATGTCGATGGATGAAATCGTGACGCATTACTATTTTCGATTTGCGGCACTCGACCGTCCCGGAGTTCTCTCAAAAATATCCGGCGTTCTAGGCAATCATGATATCAGCATTCAGTCGGTTCAACAGAAAGGAAGGAAAACCGACGGATCGGTGCCGGTCGTTATGGTGAGTCATCTGGCCAGGGAGGCGAATGTTCAAAAAGCATTAGCGGATATCAACAATCTGGATGTGGTAAGCGATGTGCCGGTCCTGAT
>JAUVTR010000034.1 GCA_030601425.1 Desulfobacterales bacterium | reverse complement strand
TAAAGGAGAACTGACCGTGATAGATTTAACCATTGTTTCCGAAGGGCTCCAAAGAGCCATTAAAAGAGCAAGAGAAAGAAGCATCATCATTCCAACCTTTAAACAGCAGAAAGACCCCGGCCGGATTCCGGGTGCCATTGTATCCAGACTGAAAAATATCGGGCTGTGGGACATCGATCCTTTAAATCTTTTTCGAATCAGCTGGCATAATGAGCCGGTCGCCCACGCGGGCGGGTTTGGCGATGTGAATTTCGTCGAATTTCCCAAGGAGTTAACCGGTGTCGATGCGCGGATTGTAGCTATCATCGGGAAATGGTTTCCCACCGGCGCACACAAGGTGGGGGCGGCCTTCGGCTGTTTGGTTCCCAGATTGGTAACCGGTCAATTCGATCCCACCACCCAGAAGGCTGTGTGGCCGTCTACCGGCAACTACTGCCGCGGCGGGGCCTATGATTCCACCATCCTGGGCTGTGAATCCATTGCCATACTGCCCGAAGGGATGAGTCGTGAACGTTTTGAGTGGCTCGCAACGGTCTCCGGAGAAATTATTAAGACCCCCGGCAGCGAAAGCAATGTAAAAGAGATTTTCGATAAATGCTGGGAACTGCGAAAATCCGGTCAAAGCCTGGTGATTTTCAACCAGTTTGATGAATTCGGCAATTACCTCTGGCATCATGAGATCACCGGGCCGGCTGTGCTGGAAGTGCTCGAGCGCATTATGGGTCCTGAAGATAAGTTCCGGGGGTTTATGTCGGCCACGGGGTCAGCCGGCACTATCGCCTGTGGGGATTTTCTTAAAAAACAGTTTCCGATGAGTAAAATCGTTGCCAGCGAAGCGCTGCAGTGTCCGACCTTGCTGCGAAACGGATTCGGCGAACACCGCATCGAGGGCATCGGCGATAAGCATGTGCCCTGGATTCACAACATTAAAAACCTCGATTTGGTGGTAGCCGTTGATGATGAGACGCCTATCAGCTTGATGCGCCTGTTTAACGAGCCGGCCGGCAAAAAATATCTCGCATCAAAAGGCGTTCCCGAATCGCTGATTGACATGCTGGACCTGCTGGGAATATCCAGCATCGGGAACCTGGTCAGTGCCATTAAATTCGCCAGATACTATGAATTGGGTGAACATGATATTGTGATGACGGTGCTGACCGATTCCATGGAGATGTACGCCAGCCGATTGCAAGAACTCAATCAGGAACGCGGAGAATTCACGGAAAGCGATGCTGCCGCCGTTTTTGGGCAACATCTTCGGGGGCTGGCGATCGACAATATGGAAGAGCTCACCTATTACGGGCGCAAGCGCATTCACAACCTCAAATATTATACCTGGGTCGAGCAACAGGGCAAAACCTATGCAGAAATTCAAAAGCAGTGGGATGACGATCAATACTGGGAAAGTATCCCCGCCTGTGCAGATCAAATCGATGCCCTGATCGAGGAATTCAACGCCAAAACCGGATTGCTTAAGGCTTTGTAGGGTACAAAGCCTTAGGTTTCAGGTGTCAGTGTTCAGGTGTCAGGCTTCTGGTCGCTGGCTCCTGGCAGCCGCAGAGGGCTGGCCTACTTCTGTCTACTGTCGTCTGACATCTGCCCTCTGAAATCTGACACCTGACACCCGACACCTGACACCTAATAGGATGAAAGAATCTTATATGAAAATTGATTTTAAAGAGGTTTTGAACTGCGCCAACGAATATAAACCTGCAATTTCAAAATTTTTGCGGGATATGATCGTGATCCCCAGTGAAAGCCGCCAGGAAGAACAGGTTATTCAGCGGATCAAAAAAGAAATGGAAGCGGTTGGTTTCGATCGCGTGGAGATCGATGCCATGGGAAATATCCTGGGGTATATCGGCAACGGCCGTCACTTAATTGCCATGGATGCCCATGTGGACACAGTGGGCGTGGGGGATCCGGATCAGTGGGAATACGATCCGTATAAGGGCTATGAGGACGATGAAATCATCGTCGGCCGTGGCGCCAGTGACCAGGAAGGCGGTATGGCCGCCATGGTCTACGCCGCAAAAATTATCAAAGATTTACATCTCGAAGATGATTACACGTTACTGATTACCGGCACCATTCAGGAAGAAGACTGCGACGGCCTCTGCTGGCAATATATTATTAACGAGAACAATATCCGACCCGAATTCGTTGTTTCCACCGAACCCACTTCCTGTCGTATTTATCGGGGCCAACGCGGTAGAATGGAAATAAAAGTTTCTACCACCGGGGTCAGTTGCCATGGCTCGGCACCTGAACGGGGGGATAACGCCATCTTCAAAATGGCACCGATTCTCAATGAGCTCAAGGTTCTGCACACCCACCTGAAGGAGGATGATTTCCTTGGCAAAGGATCGTTGACGGTTTCGGAAATATTTTTTAGCTCACCGTCGCGCTGTGCGGTGGCCGACGGTTGCTCCATTTCCATCGACCGACGCCTGACGGCCGGCGAAACCGGTGAGTACGCTTTACAGCAAATTCGAGATCTGCCGGCCGTAAAAGCAGCCGGAGCCCAGGTTTCCATGTATAATTATGACCGGCCATCTTATACCGGCCTGGTGTATCCTACTGATTCCTATTTTCCGGCCTGGGCCCTGGAAGAAAATCATCCGGCGTGCCAAACGCTTGTGGCCGGCTATAAGCATCTTTTCGGTGAAGAACCCATTGTCGACAAATGGACCTTTTCCACCAACGGGGTGGCCATTACAGGGCTGTCCGGAATTCCCTGTATCGGTTTCGGTCCGGGCCACGAGGACCAGGCCCACGCCCCGAACGAGAAGACCTGGAAAAGTGAACTGGTTCAGGCAGCAGCAATGTACGCGGTCATACCGGCCATGTACGTTGATAAATTTGCCCGGGATTGATATTTTGCCAAGATGAATAGAACCCATCTCAAAAATGTCTTTTGGCCCAATATCTTTGTTGGTGCCTCGCTTCAAATCCTTCGATTCGCCTCAGGCGGACCTCCGGTTTGCGACCCACTAAGGGTATTTGATCAGGCGGGAAGTCCCGCTCAGCGGGGAAACTCGGCCCCGCCGCGATCTTGAACCAAAATCCTATTTTTGAGATGGCTTCTAGAAGCGTTTCAGCAGGGTGAGATCCATGCCCAAATTGGTCGTCATCGCCATCGGAGGCAATTCCTTGATAAAAGATCCTCAACACCAGAGTGTTGATGATCAGTACGCAGCCATCTGTGAGACGGTTTACCATATCGTCGATATCATCGAGGACGGCTACGAGGTTGTCATCAGCCATGGGAACGGGCCCCAGGTTGGTTTTATTTTACGACGATCGGAAATTGCATACCTGCATGAGGGGCTGCATTTTGTGCCCCTGGCCAGTTGTGTGGCTGATACCCAGGGCGCCCTCGGTTACCAGATCCAGCAGGCCCTGGAAAATGAATTTAAAAAGCGACAGCTTTCCCAAAAAACTGTCACCGTCATTACACGGGTCGAGGTCAATCAGGAGGATCCCTCTTTCGCCCATCCTGCCAAGCCCATCGGTTCATTTTACGACGATCAGCAGATTCAAAACCTGCGAAAAGATCATCCTGACTGGACAGTTATCCATGATGCCGGCCGGGGCTACCGGCGCGCGGTGCCGTCTCCGGTGCCCGTCCGTATCGTGGAGATAGGCGCGATTGAAACCCTGATCAATCAAGGGTTTTGTGTCGTCGCGGTCGGCGGTGGGGGGATACCGGTGACCCGCCTGCATGACGGAACTCTCGAGGGCCGCGATGCCGTTATTGACAAAGACCATGCCTCCAGCCTGCTGGCCACACAGCTAAAAGCTGAAATGTTGTTGATATCCACGGCGGTTGACAACGTCTTTTTAAATTTTGGCCAGCCCGATCAAAAAGCGCTGGACGTGATTAGCGTTAAGGAGGCCAGGCGCTTTATGGCCGAAGGCCATTTTGCTTCCGGCAGTATGCTGCCGAAAATCAATGCCGCCCTTGATTTTATCGAACATGGCGGCGCTTCCGTGATCATCACGAGCCCGCAATTGTTAAAAGCAGCTGTCAAGGGAAATGCCGGCACGCGTATTTACCGATAGAGGTCTTGATCCGGACGAGGCGAAAAAAAATGTTTAAACCACAAAGACCACGAAGAACACGAAAATTAACTTCTATTGAAAAGCTTCTACAACCTTCGTGAACTTCGTGCGCTTCGTGATCAATCAATAGTTATCAACAGAACCGAACCCCAAAAAGATACGGGACCAATGATAAAATTCAATTTAAACGGCTCAGAAGCATCCTATGACGGTGACCCCAAGATGGCACTGTTAACATATTTAAGAGAGACTGCCGGCATTGTTTCTGTAAAAAACGGCTGCAGCGGGGAAGCGACCTGCGGGGCCTGTCTGGTAGAGATGAATGCGAAGCCGGTACTTTCCTGTATTACACCCATGGAGAAGGTAAGCGGCGCGAGCATTGTCACCATTGAGGGCTTTCCGGAAAGCCTGCGCCAAACCCTTGGGCGGGCATTTGTGGCCAAAGGCGCTGTGCAGTGCGGTTTTTGCACTCCAGGTTTTTTGTTGCGGGCCAAAATACTTTTGGAGACCAACCCTCATCCAAGCCGGCGCGACATCATTCATGCCCTCAGATTTAATCTGTGTCGCTGCACCGGTTACATTAAAATCATCGATGCCATCCAACTGGCGGCCGAGCATATCCGAAAGAATCTGGAGCTCAGGCTATCAAACACCGGCAAGGTGGGCTCGTCTCAGCCCAAATACGACGCCTATAATAAAGCCATCGGCCATAGCGAGTTTATCGATGATATACGCATCGATGGAATGCTGCATGCCGCTCTGAAATTTAGCGACCATCCCCGGGCGAAAGTACTCCAGATCGATGTTTCGGCAGCGGAAAGAATAGAGGGTGTCGTGCGGATCTTCACGGCCAATGACATTCCCGGCGAACGTTACATTGGTGTCATTCACCAGGACTGGCCGGTAATGATTGCTGGAGGAGAAACCACCCGTTACATCGGTGATGTCCTGGCCGGGGTGGTGGCAGAAAATGAAGAAATTGCCCGCCAGGCCGTAGCAGCCATCTCGGTGGAATATGAGGTCCTGGAGCCTTTGACGGATTTGCACGCCGCCGAACGCAGCCCCATTAAAGTCCACGAATCCGGGAACCTTTTGAGCGTATCACATATTCAACGCGGCGAAGATATTGATTCGGTTTTAAGGTCATCAGCCCATGTGGTGAAAGCGACTTTCAAGACCCAGCGAGTGGAACATGGTTTTTTAGAGACCGAGGCCGCGATTGCGCTGCCGGCGGGTTCAGACAGAATTGAGCTATGGGTTCAAAGCCAGGGAGTGTATGAAGATCAGCGGCAGATCGCCCGCATCCTCGGCGTTTCGAGTGATAAGGTCAGCGTTAAGCTGGTACCCACCGGCGGGGGATTCGGCGGCAAAGAAGATTTGACCGTTCAGGGGCATGTGGCCGTTTTTAGTTTCCATCTGCAAAAACCGGTCAAGGCCAGTTTGAGCCGCCCCGAATCCATCCGCATGCATCCCAAACGCCACCCCTTTCATATGCAATACGCCCTGGGATGTGATACAAACGGCAAGCTTACCGGATTGTCTGCACGTATTGTGGGTGATACCGGCGCTTACGCTTCCCTGGGGGCTGAAGTGCTGGAAAGGGCCGCCGGTCATGCCACCGGAGCCTATTACATACCGAATGTGGATATCGAATCCAAAGCCGTATACACCAACAATATTCCCTGCGGCGCCATGCGAGGCTTCGGTGTCAATCAGGTCACATTTGCTATGGAAAGCTGTATCGAACAGCTGTGTGCCCGGGGCGGATTTGATCCCTGGCAGTTCCGTTATGATAATGTTCTGGATACCGGTAAAAAAACGGCCACCGGACAGATTCTGGGCGAGGGCGTTGGTTTGAAAGAAACGCTGCTGGCGGTTAAAGATGAGTTTTACAAAGCCAAAACAGCCGGTTTGGCCTGCGGAATAAAAAATTGCGGTATCGGTAACGGCGTGTTTGAGGAGTGTCACGTTAAAATCGAAATCAAGTCTAAAGATCATATCGTTTTGCAGCACGGCTGGACCGAAATGGGCCAGGGCGTGGATACCGTCGCCCAGCAGATCCTTTGTGAAGAAATCGACATCGAAGACCCGAATATCGTCGAAGTCAAGGTCAGCACCGAATCCAAAGCCCGGGCCGGCATGACCACCGCCAGTCGTGCTACTTTTCAGGTGGGCCATGCCATCATCGATGCTGCCCGGGGCCTTAAAAAAGATTTAAAAACCAAAAGCCTGGCGGAATTGAGCGCTAAGATTTACACCGGCCGTTGGAGCTGCGATTGGACCACCCGGCTTGGAGATCCGGGCGATGTCCTTACCCATTATTCTTATGGGTATGCCACCCATCTGGTGATCCTGGACGATGCCGGAAAAGTGGATTGCGTGGTGGCGGCTCATGACGGCGGGCGAATCATCAACCCCACTCTTTTTGAAAGCCAGATCGAAGGGGCGGTCGTCATGGGGCTTGGCTATGCCCTCAGCGAAGACCTTCCCATGGAAAGCGGTCAACTGAAAACCAAACGCTACGGCAAGATGGGAATCCCGCGGATTAAACATGTACCCAATATCGTCGTTAAAATGGTGGAAGTCCCAGATCCCCTGGGGCCTTACGGTGCCAAAGGGGTAGGGGAGATCGGTAACATTCCGACTGCCGGAGCAGTCGCCAACGCCCTTTATCAATATGATAAAATCGTCCGTTATGAATTGCCGATGAAGCTCAAATGATCTTTATCTTTACAAGGATTAATACCTGAACTCCGGAATTGTTGATCATCTCGTTAAAAAATTCGAAATACGAATCTCGAAATACGAAACAAATTCGAATACCAAATGACAAAAATCCTAAACAAAATCGTAGATATCATCGTATTCAGTTGATGATTATTTTTTCAGTTTTGAACATTTAAAAATTTGAATTTTGATATTGTTTCGATTTTCGTATTTCGTGCTTCGGATTTCCAGTTTATATGAATTAGTTTTATGGTTAGAGAGAATACTTTCTTCTAAGGTTTAAGGAAGGTAGATCGTAATGACCCTGTATTTAAAAGATGCAACCTATATCGACTGGGAAACACTGGCGTTTCAGTCCACCCATCTGGCGGTTTCGCCCGGTGATGACGGTGGCATCCGGTTTCTGGATGCGCTGCCGCCGGAGGGTGATCTGGGCACCGATGAAAAGATATTGGATTGCCGCCGCCGGCTGGTCACCAAGTCTTTTGGTTGCGGCCATCACCATATATATTCAGCACTGGCCAGAGGGATGCCAGCGCCGTCTAAAATTCCGCATAATTTTTCAGAAATCCTCCAATATATCTGGTGGCATTTGGATAAATCACTGGATACGGAAATGATCAAAGCCAGCGCGCTGGTTTCAGCGTTGTATTGTGCCAAAAATGGTGTGACCCTTGTCATCGATCATCATGCCTCACCTTTCGCTGTTGATAATTCGCTGGAAACCATCGCCAAAGCCTTTGATCGTGTCGGCATATCCCATTTGTTGTGTTATGAAATATCTGACAGAGATGGTGAAGGCCCCAGAGAAAAAGGCTTGCAGGAAACCGACACTTTTTTAAGTTCCGGTCGTCAGGGCCATGTGGGCCTGCATGCTTCCTTTACCGTTGGCGATGATTTGCTCAACAGAGCCGTAGATTTGGCCCGCAAGCACAGCACCGGCCTTCATGTGCATGTCGCCGAAGATGCGATCGATCAGGAATCCTGCTTGAAGCAATACAACAAGCGCGTGGTGGAGCGTTATACGGATGCCGGTGCGCTGGGGCTGTCAAAATCAATCTTTTCTCACTGCATTCACCTGGACGAAAAAGAAAAAAAACTGATTCGCCAGTCCGATGTCTATGTCGTGCAAAACACCGAGCGTAATTTGAACAATAACGTCGGGGTGGCCGATTACCGGGATTTGGGAGAAAATGTCATACTGGGAACCGATGGGATGCACAGCGATATGCTCAGAAGTGCAAAAGCCGCCTTTTTAACCGGTCAGGCTATTGAAGGTCTTGACATGGCCGCTGTTTACGGCCGCTTTCGAAAAGTACACAACTATATTCGAGACAACGGATTTAAAGGTGATGGAGACAATAATCTGGTCATTTTAGACTATGATTCCCCTACGGATATCAACCAGAACAATTTCTTCGGTCACTTTATCTATGGGATCGACGCCCGTCATGTGGACAGTGTTATTTCATCCGGCAAACTGATTGTTGAAAATAAAAAGCTGCTTACGGTGGAGGAGGACGAAATCCTCAATTTTTCGCGGGAGATGGGGCGAAAGTTATGGCAAAAAATGAATAAACAAAAGTGAACTAAAGTTGGAAGTGAGCTAAAGTGCCTAAAGTTAAGGAATTCTATCTTTTTTTAAAAAAATGGAGCGCAGAGACACCTTAACTTTAGGCACTTTAGGCATTTTAGATCACTTTAGTCACTTTTCAAAACCGGAGGTCCCCAAACAATGGATAAGAACGAAATATTAAAAAGCATTGAATCGTTGTCGAAGAAAAAAAGCGCGGAGATGTTCCTGAACGATTTCTTGCTCACCTGGGATAAATCTGAAGATGAAATTGCCGCCACCCTGCAAACGGCGGAAATATTGCGTGGCATGCGTCAGGACAATATTTCCTGTCGCATGTTCGAAACCGGGCTGGCGATTTCCATCTTCAGGGACCAATCCACCCGCACCCGCTTTAGTTTTGCCGGTGCCTGCAACTTGCTCGGATTGGCGATTCAAGAACTTGATGAGGAAAAATCACAGATTGCCCACGGCGAAACCATACGGGAGACGGCTAACATGATTTCGTTTCTGGCGGAGGTCATCGGTATCCGTGATGACATCTATCTGGGTGAAGGCCACACTTACATGAAAGAAGTCGCCCGGGCGGTCAATCAAGGACACCAGGAGGGGGTATTGCCTCAGCGACCCACGTTGGTCAACCTGCAGTGCGATATCGATCATCCTACCCAGACGATGTCCGACGCCCTTCATCTAATTAATTATTTCGGCGGCGTTGAAAATCTCAAGGGGAAAAAAATTGCCATGACCTGGGCCTATTCACCCTCGTATGGGAAACCGCTATCGGTTCCGCAGGGCATTATCGGTCTGATGACACGGTTCGGAATGGACGTTGTGCTGGCCCATCCCGAAGGGTACAACCTGATGTCGGAGGTGGTGGGAGTTGCGCAAAAAAACAGCGAGCAGTTCGGCGGATCCTTCGCTCAGGCGATGAGCATGGAAGAGGCATTCAAAGACGCTGACATCGTTTATCCTAAAAGCTGGGCGCCTTACAGCGTCATGGAAGAACGAACCCGGTTGCTGCAGGGCGGTGATCGTCAGGCACTCCAAGAGGTTGAAAAGCGCTGCTTGGAAACCAACAAAAAATATATCGATTGGGAATGCACCGAGAAGTTGATGCAAATCACCCGGGAAGGCCAAGCCCTGTATATGCACTGTTTGCCGGCAGACATCAGCGGTGTAAGTTGCGAAAGAGGCGAAGTGGCGTCTTCGGTCTTTGAGCGTTACCGGGTGTCCCAGTACAGGCAGGCCGGATACAAGCCCTACATTATTGCCGGCATGATCTTTTTGAGTAAATTTCAGAATCCGGCTGAAAAATTAGCCGAGCTGGTTAATAAAGGACAACCAAGGATATAAAGAAGTGACTAAAGTTGGAAGTGAGCTAAAGTGAACTAAAGTTAAGGAATTCTATCTTTTTTATAAAAAGATGGAGCAGAGCGAGACCATAACTTTAGGCACTTTAGGCATTTTAGATCACTTTAGTCACTTTTATTAATGGAGATAATTCATGGGTGATAAATTTAACTGCTGCCCGATAAACAGGCTGTTGCGATGGATCCTGGAAGAAGAAAAACAGGGACAGATCTTCGGGATTCGCAAGGAACTTTTCTTCGTTCCGCAGAGCGGCGATGCTTTTAAAATGCAGCGTTACGGTCAGATTCTGGAGACTCCGATCGGTGTCGCGGCGGGTCCGCACACGCAGCTTTCCCAGAATATTATCAGTGCCTGGCTGACCGGCGCCCGGTATTTGGAGCTAAAAACGGTCCAAACCCTGGATGAACTGGAAGTGACCAAGCCCTGTATCGACATGACAGATGAGGGCTATAATTGCGAATGGTCCCAGGAACTCAAACTGGAGCAGTCTTTTAACGAATATCTTAACGCATGGATTGTCCTGCACATTCTTAAAGACAAATTCGGCTGGGGCGAACCCAACTCACGGGGCTTTATCTTTAATATGAGTGTCGGCTACAACCTGGAAGGCATCCTGAATCGAAACGTACAAACTTTTCTGAATAAAATGGCCGACTGTACGGTTGAAAAAGTCGCTAAAGTCGACACCCTGTCCAAGATTTATCCGCGAGTCAGGGATTTAGAAATTCCCGACAGGATCGCAGACAATATCACCATATCCACCATGCACGGGTGCCCACCTGATGAGGTCGAAAAGATCGGCCGCTATTTTGTCGAAGAGCGCAAGCTGCACACCACCATCAAATTGAATCCGACCCTGCTGGGTCCGCAAAAACTGCGAAATATCCTGAACGACGAATTGGGCTTTGACGTGGAAGTGCCGGATCTAGCCTTTGAACATGATTTGAAATACGAAGCCGGCGTTGCATTGATCGAATCTCTGCAGACATGTGCGGCTAAAGCCGGCGTTGAGTTTAATCTGAAGCTGACCAATACGCTTGAAACAACAAACCGTCATCAGAACCTGCCTGAGAACGAACAAATGGTATACATGAGCGGGCGCGCCCTGCATCCGATCAGCATTCATCTGGCGCAGCGTCTGCAAACTGAATTTAACGGCCAGCTGGATATCAGCTTTTCCGCCGGAACCGATTGCTTCAATATGGGCGATATTCTGGCCTGCAATATGCGGCCGGTAACCGTTTGTTCAGATATCTTAAAGCCCGGTGGTTACGGACGTCTGGGCCAGTATCTTGAGGAAATTTCAACACGCTTTGCGGAAGCCGGCGCGGATTCAATAGATTCGTTTATTACGACCAAGGCCCAAACCAAGGATTTAGCCCGGGCGGTATTGAAAAACCTTCAAACCTATGCTGCGGCTGTGGTAGCCGATGAGACCTATCAAAAATCCAATTTTCCCTATGAAAATATTAAAACCCCGCGGGAGCTTACCGCATTTGACTGTGTAAAAGCGCCGTGTGTGTCCACCTGTCCGGCCAGTCAGGATATCCCCGGTTATATGTACTACACGGCTATGGGCGATTACCAGAAGGCCATGGATGTCATTTTGGAAACCAATCCCTTTCCCAATATGCAGGGGATGGTGTGTGATCATCTGTGCCAGTACAAATGCACCCGTATGAACTATGACAGTCCTCTGTTGATCAGGGAGATTAAGCGGTTTATCGCCCAGAAGCAGGATCAAGTCATACCGCGTAAACCGGCAACGCCCAATGGACTCAAAGTGGCAATCATCGGCGCCGGCCCATCCGGACTGGCCTGCGCTTATTTTTTGGCTCTAGACGGATTTGCGGTGAATATTTACGAAACCAAGGATATCCCCGGCGGTATGGCAGCCGACGGCATTCCCAGCTTTCGCCTGGATGACGACAGCCTGAAAAAAGACATCGAAGGCATTGTCGCCCTGGGGGTCAAGATTCATTACGGCTCGAAAATAAACCTGAAACGGTTTGAAGAGCTGAGAAACACCTATCAATACGTGTATATTGCTATTGGTGCTCAAAGCGGATTGAATTTGGGCATTCCCGGTGAAGATGCACCGGGAGTGCACGACCAGATCAGTTTTTTAAGTGCGGTAAACCGCGACCAGGCTCCCGAGCTGGGCAAAAATGTAGCGGTGATCGGTGGCGGCAATTCGGCCATGGATGCTGCGCGAACTGCCAATCGGCTGGTGGGTCCGGCCGGCCGGGTAAGTATCGTTTATCGTCGGACCCGAGAAGAAATGCCGGCTGATTTTGAAGAGATTCAAGCCACACTGGATGAAGGCATCGAGCTGATCGAGCTCACCGCGCCGGAATGCCTCCTGGTGGAAGACGGACGGGTGAAATCCAACGTCTGCTTCAAAATGGAGCTCGGCGAAACCGATGCCAGCGGCCGACCGCGACCCATTAAAATCGAGGGTACCGAATTTGAAATCCAAGTGGACAGCGTCATCTCCGCCATCGGCCAGCGAGTAGAGCTGGATTTTTTCCCGGAAAAAGATTTGCATTCCGATCCCGAGACTCTTGAAACCCAGCTGCCCAATGTATTTGCCGGCGGTGATGCCGTGCGTGGTGCCTCCACCTTGATCAGAGCCATTGGCGATGGCAAGCGTGTGGCTGAAACCATCAGGCGGCGGGCAGCAGTCCAATTTGAGCTTCCAGCCGGCAAAACCGACCGGAATCCCGATGTGAAAACCCTGCAAATCGCCCAGGCCCGACGCGTGTTCGGCCCGCAGATGCCCGAGATCTCTCCGGACCAGAGGCTTGATTTTGGATTGGTGATACAAACGCTGGACGAAGAATCCGCACAGCAGGAAGCCCGACGTTGTCTGCAATGTGATGTGCTTTGTAATATTTGCGCCACGGTTTGCCCCAATCGGGCCAATATTGCCTACACGTTAGATCCGATTGAATTTCGTGTTCAGCAGGCCGTGGGTTCCGGGGAAAATATCCGTATCGAGAATGCTGAAAAAGTGCGGGTTTCCCAGAGGTTTCAGATTATTAACCTGGGTGATTTTTGTAACGAGTGCGGCAACTGCACCACCTTTTGCCCCACCAGCGGTGCGCCGTATCGTGTCAAACCCAAGTTTTATTTGACCCAAAAGAGCTTTGAAAACGAACAAAACGGTTACATGTTTGTTAACGGCGCGTTGAAAGCCAGAGTGGATGGGAAACTGGAAACCTTAACCCGGCATGAAGACCACCTGATCTATGAAACCCGGGATATCCGGGCGCGGCTTAATTTAAATATGTATGCTGCTGAAGAAGCGACCTTTCTTTCGGATGCAGAAAGGCCGATTGATTTGCTGCATGCCGTGCAAATGGCCATCATGTTCACGGCATTGAAAGATTTGCCTATATTTGCATGAATGAATTATAGTAGAATGGATCCTTTTTTTTATTTTTTTAAGACAGGATTAACAGGATTTACTGGATTCTCTTATGTTCATCACTTTCCAGAAGAAAGTGATGAAACCTAATCCGCTTCGCGGAATCAACAGTAGTCAGTAAAAAGTGAACCTACCATAGTAACTAAAATATTGGGTTATAGTGACTTCGCTACAAAACATGCACTAATATCGATAAAAAGTTTTTAACTATCGCCTGACATGGTTTCTGAACTAGAAGGTTTCCGCCGCAGACGGATTGTGTTTTTACGGTTTCATCCGGAAACCGTGAAAGAAAATTTAAATACATCCTGTAGATCCTGTCTAAAAATATAAATTTAGGATAGGATCCAATCCGAATTGGAAATTTTTCTATTTGGCTGAGAGTAACCAATGAGTTCCATATTACTGAAAAATTGCTTTTACATATTCTTATCTGTTGATGAGGAATCACGGCGGGGTGATGATATCCTGATCCGGGAAAATCGCATTGCGAAAATCGGCTCTGATATTTTGGACCCGGTCGATCGGGTGATCGACTGTTCTACATGTGTGGTGGTACCGGGCTTTGTGAACACGCATCACCACTTTTACCAGACCCTGACACGCAACCTGCCGGCGGTTCAAAACGCAGAGCTTTTTGACTGGCTGGTCTACCTTTATGACATCTGGAAATATCTGGACGAAGAGGCGGTATATTACTCTTCTTTGCTTGCCATGGGGGAGTTGCTAAAGACCGGATGTACGAGCTCCACCGACCATCATTATGTCTACCCTCAAAACGTCAGCGGGGATTTGATTGGCATGCAATTTAAAGCCGCTGCAAACCTGGGCATGCGGCTTTCTCCCACCCGGGGCTCCATGTCCTTGAGCAAAAAGGACGGGGGGCTGCCGCCCGACAGTGTGGTGCAGACCGAGGATGAAATTCTTCAAGATTGCGAACGGGTCATCCAAAAGTACCACGACGAAAAAGAACTGGCCATGCGTAAAATCATCCTGGCACCGTGCAGTCCTTTTTCCGTCACCGAAGAACTGATGAAGCAGACGGTCAAACTGGCACGCAAATACAACGTTCGACTGCATACTCATCTGGCGGAAACCAGGGATGAAAACGAATTCTGTCTTGAAATCTATGGGTGCAAACCGTTGAAGTTGATGGAGGACTGCGGGTTTATCGGCAACGACGTCTCCTATGCCCATGGCATCCATTTTAATGATCAGGAGCTGGAACTTCTGGCGGACACCGGCACGCACATCGCTCACTGCCCGACCTCCAACATGCGATTGGGATCCGGAATCTGCCGGGTCAAAGAGATGCTGCCCCTCGGGATCAACGTGGCGCTGGCGGTGGATGGCAGCGCCTCCAATGATTCATCCGATATGCTGGGAGAAATTCGCAATGCGTTGCTATTGCAACGGGTTCACTACGGTGCGGCAGCCATGTCTACATTGGATGTCATGAAGATGGGTACTGAAAACGGTGCCAGGCTGCTGGGTTTTGAAAACGTCGGTAAAATCAAGGTGGGCTGGGCAGCGGATCTGGCCATATTTAACGTGGGCAAACTGGAATACAGCGGATCTCTCACAGATCCATTAGCCGCCATTATTTTTTCAGGTTACAATCATGGAGCCGAATATACCATCGTTAATGGCAAAATAGCGGTGGAGCAAGGAAGACTGACCGGATTTGATGAAACTGAGATAATGAATAGGTGCAACGCTATCTCGGATAAAATGATTACACAAGAAGGAAATTGACGATTTTCAATTGATAATTGTCTATTTTAGGAATTCTTTCTAATTATATGCTCTTAAAAATGGTGGAGCAAGGCGACCTCCACAAATATTCAATTGTCAATATTCAATAGTCAATAAGGAGACATTTCCAATGGCAATAGGCAAATCAGTCAAACGGGTAGACGCGGTGGCCAAAGTTACCGGCCGGGCGCGCTATACCGATGATTTTTATATTCCCGGAATGCTGGTGGCTAAATATTTGCGCAGCACCATCGCTCACGGTCGCGTCAAGCGAATCGACAGCAGCAAGGCGAAGCGTTTAGCCGGTGTCGAAGCGGTGTATACCTATGAGGATGTATCCCAAACTAAATTTGCCACTGCCGGTCACCCGTATTCATTGGACCCTGCTCACAAGGATGTGGAAGATCGTCTGTTGTTGACACAGCATGTCCGCTACTGGGGTGATGAAATCGCCATCGTGGTAGCCGAAAATAGCCTTATCCTGCAGGAGGCGCTGAAGCTGGTCGAGGTGGAATATGAGGAGTATGAGCCCCTGATGACGCTGGAAGCCTCTTTGTCCAAGGACGCCCGCGAGATTCATGCCGGATCGAACAATGTCATCGGTGAATCTCAATATACGGTGGGAGGGAAGATCGAAGATGTCCTCGCCGGCGCCGATATTGTGCTGCAGAACCGGTATCGCACGCAGATGTGCCAGCACTGTCATATCGAAAATCATATTGCCTATGCCTATATGGATGATCTGGAACATATCGTGGTGGTTTCATCGACGCAGATTCCGCATATCGCCAGAAGAATCGTCGGACAGGCACTGGGTGTGCCGTGGGGTCGCATCAGAGTAGTCAAACCGTATATCGGCGGCGGATTCGGTGCCAAACAGGATGTCATCCTTGAACCCATGGTGGCTTTTTTAACCCTGAAATTGGGAGGACGGCCGATAAAAATAGATCTTTCTCGGGAAGAGTGCATGATCGGAACCCGAACCCGGCACCCGTTTGATGTCAAGATGCGGGCTGGTGTAAACAGAGACGGAACATTGGTGGCCCTTGACATGGAGGCCCTGTCCAATACCGGTGCTTATGCATCCCACGGGCACTCGGTGGCCGGTGCCGCCGGCGCTAAATCCCGTTCCCTTTATCCCCGCGCAGCCTTGCATTACCATGCCAGAACCGTTTACACAAATATGCCCACGGCCGGTGCCATGCGGGCTTACGGAGCACCTCAGATAATCTTTTCGGTGGACTGCATCATTGAAGAGGCGGCGCACAAAATCGGTATGGACCCGGTTGAATTCCGGATCAAAAATGTGGCGCTGCAGGGAGATGTTGATCCCCTGACAGGTGAACGTTTTGTCAGCTGTGGGTTAATCGAATGCCTTCAACGGGGCAAGGAACTGATTCGCTGGGATGAAAAGCGTGCTGCTCGGCCAAAGAACCAAACCGGTCCGGTGCGCCGCGGACTCGGCGTTGCATGTTTCAGCTACGCTTCGGGAACTTATCCGGTATGTCTGGAGATTGCCGGTGCTCGTATCATTCTTAACCAGGATGCCTCTCTTCATATTCAGGTGGGCGCTACTGAAATTGGGCAGGGTCTGGACACTATTGTAGCCCAAATGGCAGCGGAAACCATTGGTATTCCTTTTGAAGATGTGCATGTGGTGTCCACCCAGGATACGGATGTGGCACCATTTGATACCGGTGCGTATGCTTCACGCCAGGCGTATGTGGCCAGCAACGCCGTTTTTCGAGCGGCCAGAGAACTGAAAGCCAAAATTCTTGAACATGCCGGTCGGGAAACCGGCATCCTTGGCGGGGAACTCGACATTTTAAATGGGGAAATTGTGGATCGTAAGGATCCATCCCGCAAAGTGGTTTCGCTGAAGGAGGTGGCCCTGGATGCCTATTATGACAAGGAACACGGAGCCCAGTTAACTGCCGAAGTCTCCCACAAAACCCGTACCAATGCCCCCACCTTCGGATGTACCTTCGTCGAGGTGGAGGTTGATGTGCCGCTTTGCAGTGTGGATATCAAGGAAATTTACAATGTTCACGATTCCGGGGTCATTCTTAATCCCGTAATGGCCCGGGGTCAGGTACATGGCGGTGTGGCCATGGGCATTGCCGCCGGGCTTTACGAGGAGATGTTGATTGACCGTGAATCCGGCTATATTTACAACAATAATTTTCTGGATTACAAAATTCCCACCGTTGTGGACGTACCGGACATTGGCTGCGAGTTTATCGAAACCTACGAACCCACTTCCGGCTACGGTAACAAGGCACTGGGCGAGCCGCCCATCATTTCACCACCGCCGGCTATCCGCAATGCCATCTGGGATGCCACCGGGGTGAAAATTAACGAGCTGCCCATGACGCCGCATACCCTTTTTAAATATTTTAAAAAGGCCGGGCTGTTGTGAAGTGCACCGGCCTCGTCATAGCCACATGTTGATTAAGGTATTGGACGAATAGAAAAACATTTAATAGGAAACCTCGAAATCCGAAATCCGAAACTCGAAACAATATCAAAATTCTAAATCAGAAATGGCCGAAACGGATCTTCAGCAAATTCTTTTTTTTGAATTTTGGTCATTCGATATTTTAATTTATTTCGTATTTCGTGTTTCGATATTCGGATTTATTTACATATCAATTCATTGAAAACATTAAAGAGATATGATGTGGGCTCATCGTGCAATTCGGGAGGATATGCTGAATGTTTAATTTTAAAAGCTATACCAAGGCCGACAGTATACAAGAAGCGATTCGGCTTTTAAAACAAAATCCCGAAGCACATCTGATTGCCGGCGGCACGGATGTGCTGGTTAAACTGCATAAGGGCAAAGGACAGTTTCATCATCTGGTTGATATTCATGACATCGCCGAGCTCAATTTTACCGACCGCAACGATGATGGAGATCTGATCATCGGGCCGTTGACCTGCTTTACGCATGTGGCTGAATCACCGTTGATCCGCAAGCATATTCCGGTCCTCTCGGAAGCCATTCTCACCATTGGCGGGCCCCAGGTGCGCAACATGGCCACCATAGGCGGCAATCTTTGCAACGGCGTTCCCAGCGCCGACAGTGCGACACCGCTTATTGCCCTCAATGCAGGGGTAACAATTGAAGGCCAGGACGGATCACGGCAACTGCCCCTTGAAGATTTTTTTCTCGGCCCCAGCCGGGTGGACCTTGAGCACCACGAAATTATGACAGCCATCACCGTAACCCGCGCCAACTACGACGGTTATTACGGTCATTTTTTTAAATATGCCATGCGCGGCGCCATGGATATTGCAACGATCGGTTGCTCGGCGGTGTGTAAGGTCGAAGACGAAATCCTGACAGATATGCGGCTGGCTTACGGCGTGGCTGCACCGGTGCCCATCCGCTGCAGAGACACCGAAAATAAGATCCGCGGCCGCAAGATATCACAGCAACTGCTGGATGATATTTCTGAAGCCGTTGTAAATGATGTCAGCCCGCGGACGTCGTGGCGAGCAGCCAGGGAGTTTCGATTGCAGATTATCGCAACACTTGCCCACCGGGTTGTCAAACAGGCTATTTTAAATGCAGGAGGTACGATTCAGTGAACTTAAACTGTACCATCACTTTTACTGTGAACGGAAAGAAAAAAGAGATTCGTGTAGATGTCCGCCAATCGTTGCTGGAAGTACTGCGGGAGCAGCTGGGAATGATCAGTGTTAAACAGGGCTGTGCCGTGGGTGAATGCGGCGCGTGCACTGTGTTGATCGATGAGGTGCCCACCGATGCCTGTCTTTACCTGGCGGTTTGGGCAGACGGCCGATCCATTCGGACGGTAGAGGGCGAAAGTCGCGACGGCAAACTGTCCCGGGTACAGCAAGCTTTTGTCGATGAGGGCGCCGTGCAATGCGGCATCTGTACTCCTGGTTTTGTTATGGCGGCCACGGCTTTTGTCGAAAAGCATCATGATCAGAAATTCAGTCGTCATGAGATTCGGCGTGGATTGGCAGGCAACCTGTGTCGCTGCACAGGTTATGATACGATTGTTACCGCCGTGCAAAAGTGCCTGGATGAGGACGATCAGTGAACAGAGGACAGAAGTCAGAAGACAGATGTCAGAGATCAGATTACAGAGGTCAGAAGACAGAGGTCAGAGGTCAGAGGTC
>JAUVTR010000182.1 GCA_030601425.1 Desulfobacterales bacterium | reverse complement strand
TATTAACCAAAGGTTTCGCTTTGTGTCTTGGTGCCTTTGTGGCAATTTGTTCCGGCTTGTCCGGGTTAGGATATCGAAATATAAGTCATTTGTAAATTTGAGTCCAGTTCATTTTTCTTGTGTGTATAAGCAAAACCTTTTAACAGGCCAATGAATTCCATTCATTAACTTAATGGCTTGACCTTTAAAAATGCAACATATATATTCGCCTCATCAGACCGTCGACGATGATCATATGACGTGTTGTTACAGATTGACATTAAATTAAACATTTTAGCGATCTTTGCAGTTCAGCCATTTTATTCACATTTTAAGGTTAGCATCTTTGCCTAGGGGGTGCGATCCTCGCCATTATCGTTCCGTAAGGGGCGGGTAAAACCTGTCTTACCGTTTTCTTCCAACCCATAACCTATTGATTTTGATGAAAAGGAGGGTTTAACCATGATTAAAAAGAATATAAAAATGCTTATGATCTTTTTTCTGGCTGTCATTCTAATTCTGCCGGTTAGCGTGGCATTGGCTGAAAAACCCATTACAATTGGGGCGCCGCTTTCAACTGCCTACCTCTATGGATGGGCTGCAGAGAGAGGCATGACCCTGGCCATTGAGGAAATTAATGCTGCCGGTGGCGTTAACGTGGGCGGTAAAAAGCGACCATTCAAGGTTGAGGTCATCGATACCAGGGATTTGGAGCCGGGGGTACCGGTCAGCGAAGCTCTTCTGGCAGTGGAAAAGCTGATTTTGGATAAAAAGGTCGATTTTATCGTTGGCGGACCGGTTCGTTCCGAGGCCGCTTTGGCGGCCATGCCGCTTTTAAGCAAATACAAAAAAGTATCTATCCTGACCACAGGTGTTTTGACCCCTAAATATCATGCCATGGTGGCCAAAGAATATGACAAATATAAATATATGTTTCGTATTCACGGTGAGGCCAAGAATTTGGTGGGTGAGATGTTTGCGAACTTTGGCGCACTGAAGGAAAAATACGGATTCAACAACCTGTTTATTATTGCCCAGGATGTCTCGCATGCCCGCGGTGCGGCCAAAATTATGAACTCGGTGGCCACCAAAAAGGGCTGGAATGTTACCGGAGTGGAGATTTATCCCACCGGGGCGACTGACTTTTCCATGGGACTGCTCAAAGCCAAGGACAGCAAAACGGAAATTATCAATATCTGGATGGATATGCCGGAAAGCGCTATCTTGCTGAAACAATGGTATGACATGAAAATCCCCGCGCTCCCGTTCGGTTCCACCCTGGCTGCAGCCGAACAACCCGGCTTTTGGAAAGCCACAGGCGGCAAAGGACAATATACCCTGTGCAATGTGGTCAACGCCGGCAATGCCCCTTCCGATGCGACGCCGTGGACCATGAAATTCTATAACGCCTATGCCAAAAGGTGGAAGGTGGAACCTGAGGGCCTGGGCACCTCCAGCAGCTACATGGCAATCTACGTATTGCGGGATGCCATTGAGCGCGCCGGCAGTCTCGATTCGGATAAAGTCGTGGCGGAACTGGAAAAAACCGATATTATGGGTGTCTACGGACGATTGCGCTTTGATCCCAAAAGCCACCAGGTCATTCCGGCTTTAGATCCAGAAAAAGGAGCGGTGGGAAGCATTCTACAGTGGCAGGACGGCAAGCGGGTGGTGGTCTATCCTAAAAGCATCGCCAAAGGAACTATCCAGTTGCCTCCCTGGATGAAAAAATAAAAGTTTATACTGCTCGTCGGGTTGAGGGTGTCGCCTGCGCTGCGCCCTCAACCCGCTGTTACAAAAATTTCATCCTGAAAATAGCATGCAAATATTGATTTACGGAACTATAAACAGTGTGGCGCTGGCGCTTTTTGCTCTGGGCTTTGCGTTGGTTTACGGCGTCAGCCGTTTGCCTAATTTTGCCCATGGCGCTCTATATGTACTCGGCGGTTTTATTACCTGGACTTTCGTAAATTCCCTGGGTCTTAATTATCTGGTCAGCATTATTCTGGCGTTGGTTGCGAACGGAATTATCGGAGCCTTGATTTACCAGTTTGTGCTGATTCGCATCCGGGGCATGGAAATTTCGGAAATCATTGCTTCTTACGCCATGGGGCTGGCAATTCTGGAAGGACTCCGCTGGGGCGGTTTTAAAGGCATGACCTATATGCTACCGGCCTTTATCGAAGGCAGCACGGAGATTGCCGGAGTACCGGTGGATTACCAGCGGTTGCTGGTCGTTGGCATCGGCGCGGCGGTGGTGACTATATTATGGCTGTTTACCCATTACACGCGTGTCGGTTTGGCCCTGCGCGGCGTGGCCCAGGACGAGCGTGCCGCCATGATGCTGGGGATCGATTCCGATCGGATGGCGCTGGCAGCCATGGGATTCGGCTCTATGCTGGCGGCCATGGCCGCCATTGTGTTGCTTCCGCTGGGCAGTATTGTCGTGGAAGCCGGTTATAATGTCCTGATTCTGGCTATCGCTGTCTGTATCGTGGGCGGCCTGGGAAGCTGGATGGGTGCTGTGCTGGCTGCTTTTATAATCGGGTTTGCTCAGATTCTGACCGTCGTTTATCTGGGGGCCCATTACCAGATGGTGGTTGCGTTATCGGCTATCATCATTACCCTGATCCTGCGACCTTCAGGACTTTTTGGCCGTCAGAAGGAACTGGAAGAAAGAGTATGAAAGAATCTACCGGGCAGCGCCGCAAAGAAAGATTGGACCGGGGCATCAAGGTTCGTTCCGAAGGGCTATATGCTTTGATGTCCTGGCGCGAGCTGTCTTACCTGTTTTTTCCCAGACTTGTGCTCATCGGCGGAATCCTGATTCTGCCTCTGGTTGTGCCCTCCATGTACTGGCAACGGGTGATATCCATTGTCTGCATATACGCTTTGCTGGCTTTGAGCTTCGATTTTCTGGCTCATTACGTGGGGCTCGTTTCACTGGGGGGCGCTTTCTTCATCGGAACGGGCGGTTATCTGGCCGCTATTTTAAACACCTCATTTGGACTGCCACCGCTGTTGACCATCCCCATTGCCACGTTGCTGGGCGCATTCATATGTACGTTGCTTTTGTTTCCCTGCCTTCCACTGCGGGGGGTCTATTTTGCCATCGTTACCCTGATGTATCCACTGCTTTTAGCCCGGGTCATCGAAGCACTGGATATCCTGGGCGGGACCGACGGGATTTTGGGAATAGAGAGTTTTGCGAATCGCTGGGTGGAGCAGTATTTTATCATTTTGATAGTTCTTTTTTTCCTTTTTGGGACCCGCAGACTGGTCAACCAGGATATCGGTTTGGTCTTCAGGGCGGTTAAAGACAATGATCAATCGGTGAGGGCTTCGGGGATAAGCATTACCTATTACAAAACGATAGCGGTATTTATTTCTTCTGCGATCGGATGCCTGGCAGGCGCCTACCTGGTTCACCTATACATGTGGGCCGGGCTGTCAACCTTTGCGCTGGATTTTTCCATCCTGCCCATTGCGGCTACCGTCATCGGCGGCGCCGGCACACTGGTGGGCCCGGTGTTGGGTGCCTTCATTCTGGTGCCCATTTCTGAGCTGCTGCGGGCGTTCGGGACACTGCGCATCGTATTTTATGCCCTGATTCTGCTGGCCTTCATTATTTTTCGCAGTGAAGGAATCATGGTTTACGGTCAACGCAAATATCATCAATTTGAAAAATGGATCAAAGTATGAGCGCACCATCAACACCCATCCTTCAAGTTAATCAGGTGACCAAAACATTCGGGGGCATTTCTGCTCTAAATGAGGTCAGTTTCGACCTGCATGCAGGCGAAATTTTAGGTATTATCGGTCCGAACGGATCCGGCAAGACGACCCTAATAAACGGCATTACCGGTTTTATCGAGCTGACCGCCGGTGAGGTTTTCTTTCGGGGGGAAAAAATCTCCGGCAAGCCGGCCCACAAAATTGCCGATATGGGGGTCACCCGAACCTTTCAAATCATGCGACCGTATTATAGCCTTCCGGCTTATAAAAATCTGGTGATTCCGCTTTTTTCCCCCCGGGCTAAACGAACCGGAGGCTGGAGAGGCGGTGGCAAACTGGGTGATCGCAATACGGTCAGTATCGATATTTTAGAAGAACTGGGTTTTGAAAGAGAATCGTTTGTTCCTTATAAAAAAGCCTCCAATTTACCCACCGGCTATCTAAAACGCATGGAGCTTGCCCGCTGTCTGGCACTGAATCCGGAAATTATCATCTGTGATGAGGTCTTTTCGGGATTGAGCATGAGCGAAATCGCCAGCATGGTGCCACTGGTTGAACGCTTGCAGATGGAAGGCATCACCCTGATTATGATCGAACATCGCCTCAGGGAGCTGTTTCGTGTTGCCAATCGGATTATGGTCTTAAATTTCGGTGAAAAGCTCATTGAGGGGACCGCGGAAGAAGTCATGGCGGACGAGAAAGTTAAAGAGGCCTATTTCGGATCCGAAGCGGTTGAGGAGGTAATGGATCATGCTTGAAGCAAATGGGCTGATGGTCTTCTACGAAAACATGCTGGCCCTCAACAACGTCAGCATCAGATGTGATGAAAATCAAATTGTCGGCGTGTTTGGCGCTAACAGTGCCGGTAAATCCACCCTGATGTACACCTTATCCGGTATCATCGAAGATATTCGCAAAAAAGAAGAAATGGCCGGAGGTGAACGTATTAGTGTTTTGGGCAATATTACTTATTTGGGCAATGAAATTATGGGTCTGAAGCCCAGCAAACGGGCGAAAAACGGAATCGTACTCTGCCCGGAAAGGCGCAGAATCTTCAAAGAGTGCAACGTCTTGGAAAATTTGCGTATTGGTGGCTATCTGGCGACGCCTGCCCAGGCGAAAGACACTCTGGAATATGTGTTTAAGGTCTTTCCAGCCCTGGAAAAGCTTCAGAAACGAATTGGCGGTTTTTTAAGCGGTGGCGAGCAGCAAATGCTGGCCATCGGGCGTGCGCTCATGGCCCAACCGAAATTGTTACTGCTGGATGAGCCCCTGCTGGGATTGAGTCCTTTGATGCAAGTCGTGCTGGTGCGGGCGACCAAAGAAATTCGGGATGAAAAAGGGGTCTCAATTATTATCACCGAGCAGTATGCTCGCCCTGTCTTGCCTATTGTTGATTATGCTTTTATTCTGGAAAACGGAGCTGCGGTTTTGGAAGGCACCCGCGACGAGTTGATGAATAATCCGGATGTTAGGTCGGCCTATTTCGGAATATAAACAAGAGAGGAGCCCTACAGGGAGTTATTTAGAGAATGAGTCAAACGACGGCAACTTTAGAAAATGAATTAACATTTACGCGTTTTGATCAGATGAGTGAACGCTATCCGGATAAAACAGCCGTCATTTATCTGGGACAACACTTTTCATTTTCGAAATTAAGGGACTTGAGCGAACGATTTTCCGGTGCCCTGGTCGATTTAGGTGTCAAAAAAGGCGACCGGGTAATGATCTACATCCCCAACTGTGTTCAATGGGTCGTTGCCTTTTTGGGAATCCAAAAAATTGGCGCCGTGATTGTACCGGTTGCGCCAATTTATACTTCACACGAACTCGATTATATGATCAAGGATTCGGGGGCAGAAACTATCATCTGTCAGGACACCAATTTCTGTTACGCCAAAGAAGTGTTTGCCGATTCCGGGCTCAAACGCATCATTGTTACAAATTTGGTTGATCTTCTGTCTGCTTGGAAGCGATATCTCGGCGTCCTTTTTGATAAAATACCCACCGGCAAGGTGGAGCGGGTCGAGGGGGTGTTCGAATTTAAAAAACTTCTGAATCGTCCACCATTGAAATCCCAAGTTGACCTGGATCCCTGGAAAGACCTCGCCTACATTTTGTATACCGGTGGAACGACCGGCTTTCCAAAGGGCGTTCCCGGCAATCACATCGGGATGGTGTCTTATGTAAATGATATAACCGATGATGTGGCTGCAGACCATCTCAAGGAAGGTGAGGATGTTTATATTGCTGTTAACCCGCTTTTTCATATTATGCCATTAGGGCTTTTTATCGCCCTGGGGCTGAACAAGGGCAACGCCACAGCCCTTATGCCGGTGCCTCAGATCGATGCGATTCTTGAAACCATTCAGCGCAAACGGGTACGCTGGTTTCTTGGGGTCCCCACTCTGTACCGGATGATTTTAGAAAATGACCGCCTGGAGAAATATGACCTGAGTTCTTTACGCTACTGCTATTGCGGTGGCGATGTTTTGCCAATTGAGGTATTTAACCGCTGGCGAGAGCGTTTCGGTATTCCCATTTATCAGGTTTATGGTTCCACCGAAGCCGGGCACGTGACTTACAGCCGCATTAATGAAGATCCCAAACCCACAACCCTGGGTCTTCCATTAAAAAGCAGGGAATGTATCGTTGTTGATCCTGAAACGCTTGCACCAGTCACCGTCGGCGAAATTGGTGAACTTCTGGTGACATCACCCTATACCGTAAAAGAATACTGGAATAAACCGGAAGAAACCAAACAGTCTTATGTGGAAATCGATGGGAAAATCTACTACCGCATGAGTGACTACGTCCGCCAGGATGATGACGGCGAGATTATTTATGTGGAGCGTTCAGCCGATATCATTAAACATAAGGCTTTCCGGATATCTGCTTCGGAGGTCGAGGCCACACTTCAAGACCATCCAACGGTTATTGGCGCCTGTGTCGTCGGGGTTCCCGATGAAAAAGTGGGTGAACGCGTAAAAGCGATCGTGGTGTTGAAGGAAGATGCCAGGGGGGTAGGGGGCAGCGAACTGCTCCAATGGTGCCGGGACCGACTGGCTCCTTATAAAGTCCCGGGATATATCGAGTTTCGAGATATGCTTCCCAGGTCCAAAGTGGGGAAACTCCTGCGGCGCGAAATCCGGGATGAGGAGCGCCGGCGTGTCTCCAAAGACAAAGTGAGTTTCCAGCCGTAAAACCAAGATTGCAGTCCGCCGGCTTTGATATTCCCCCAAACTCAACAAATATAATGTTATGCGAACGGCTTAAATTGTTCCCGATGGATTATCGGATCTTTTCGGGGAGGCGCCTTAATCTCTCCTTTGGGTTTTCCGATGGGAATAATCGCTGCAATTTCGAGATTGTCCGGGATATTTAAAACCGATTGCATTTTTTGGGGATCAAACCAGGTAAACCACAATGTCCCGAGTCCATATTCAGCAGCGGCCAGCATCATGTTTTGAACGCAGGCCGAGGCAGCCTGCAAAGCGCCGTGTTTCTGATTAAAAAAGTCCCCCAACCCCTTTTTCGTGGGATCAAACACCACCACGACCAAAATGGGAGCTTGTTCCAAAAAATCCATATTGTATTTGGCGGCAAATCCCGGTCCGTTATTGTCGAGGACAGCCTGTTTGGCCTCTTCGGAAACTTTTCTGATTTTAGCCTTTACTTCAGCATCGGTGATGATGATGTATTGCCAGGGCAGGGCGTTCATGGGACTCGGCGCCCATTGACCGGCTTCCATGATTGCTGCCA
>JAUVTR010000136.1 GCA_030601425.1 Desulfobacterales bacterium | reverse complement strand
CACCAGGGCCAAACCGCTGAGGATTGCCGAAACATGCGATGTGGCGTATATGCCGCCGGCCAGCCAGATAGGGCCGCCGATTAAAGCACCTACCACCCGACCGATGCCGGCAGCTGCCAGAGAACTTGCCATCATCGTTGCCCGTGCAGAGGGCAATAATTCCGTGAAAAGAGATAGACTGGTAACCATCATAAACTCAAATGATAAAAAAATCAGAAATAAACCCACCAGAGCCATGCCCAGGGTCTGACCCAGATAAGGCAGGATGCCGTAGCAGATGAGACAAACCACCAGACCCCCCAATAGCGATCGTTTTAATCCCAGGCGATCGGCCAGAGTGGCGGTCATGGACTCACCGATTAATTCCGCAATGCCGATTACGGCTGTCCCGAGGCCCAATGCCACAATACTCAAACTAAACCTTTTTTCCAGCCAGGCACCGTAGATGACGAATAAGTTGTCGTTGGCCACGCTGACCAAAAATGAATACAAAAGAGCACCCAGAGCTGCTCTTTCTCGCAGCAGAGGGCGCCATGCATCTTTGAACAGCACCACGGAATGTTTCTGCGGTTCTTTTTGCCCGCCCTTAACAATTAAAACTCTTAAAACTAGGATCCCCAGGAGACCAAAACCGCCCATGACAAAAAACGGCGCTCGCCATCCCAGTCGGTCGATAAGAAGTGCGATGGCCGGAATTCCCAGCAACGTGCTCCCGGCCCAGCTAAATTCAAGGAATCCGATTACCATGCCTCTGCGATGAAACGGAACCCGCTCACCGACAAAGGCTTGCAGGGCGGGATCAAACATGCTTTTTCCTAAACCGGCCAGAAATAAAGCCACCAGAATCACACCGTAAAACGGAAAGAAGCCCCCCGCAAACATACCGGCTACCAGCAATGCCATGCCGGCCTGCATCATTAAGCGATACCCCAGACGATCCGCAACCGGCCCGAAGAAAAGGCCTAAAATCGAAGTGGCCTGATTAACGGCAATCAATGAGGTAATTGCCGTAAGGGGCACGCCCAGTCCGCGGCTTAATGCCGGGGCAAAGGGATAGGCAAATCGGCGCGCCGTATTGAGCACCAGGCGGCAAAACGTGGTTACCACTATTAACAGGGTTAGCTGGGTAACAGGTGTTGCGGTTTTATTAAAACCGGATTCCTTTGGCATGGCTAGTTATATATGAAGGGATTAAGTTCCTACCTGAATCTTGCATGAAAATTAAGGAGAAGTTGGGGTTATGTTTAATGACAGCATATCAAGCAAAATTTAGAAGTAAAACAAAATACTGATCAGGTATAATGGATGAAAATCATTTTATCTCATCACTTTTCACCCTTTGGGCTTCGCTTTCAGCTACGACCCAACAGGGCGGGCGAGCCGGAGACTTCCATCTGCTGCGTTACCTGCCCGCCATCGCGAGCCGCTCAGGCGAGGCGGGCGGGTTAAGGCCGAGGCATAGTTCACTATAGCCTCAGCCTTAAATGCCTTGCATATGAAAGCCTCCGACTCGTGCAAAATTCAGGTCTTAACTTGCTCATTGTAGATTAATCTGCGCTTTGAGTAATAGTCTCAAACTCAGGGGGTTCATGAAGGTGCTTTTTTACATAGCAAAGATCCACCGCTTTAACGATAGCCGGTCTGTATTTTTCCGGAAAATTCGGGGGCAGCGTAAGTTTAACTCTGACTTTTTCTATCATGTGGTTTTTTTTATTGGATTTAAACTCGAGCTCAAGTTTTAATTTTTCAGTGTCGATTTTGCGCTTTGTACAAAAATCCAATGCATACGCACCCGCACAGGTGCCAAGTGAGGCTAAAAACAGAAAAGTTGGGGTTGGCGCTGTACCCTCTCCGCCATCTCTTTCAGGTTGATCGGTCTTGATCGTAAACCCTTTGAAGTGTGCATCGACTTTTTTGCCGCTCGGAAAGCTGATTTCCATTGCCATAAGTGTATCTCCTTCCAAAATAGTGTTTTAACATCAAGGTAATTTGCTAGCCCGACCTCAATCCATCCTCGTTTATTAACCGTGCAAATTCGTGCGAAAATGTTCCCCGAAATTCGATTCTATGAAGATGCCAGCAGATACCATAAAAAATGTGTGCTTTCAATCATACAATGTTAGGTAATCGTTTTTATCGGTTGAGTTTATAATATACTGGAATCATATAAAATATTGTTTTTAATTTCGCCTGTATATCTCAGTTTCCTGAATCGAAAATTCAATCAAGCGATATATTATTTAAGAAAAAACAACCTTGGGCCGATAATCTCATTATAATCCGGCAATAGGCGTCAACACTCAGCATATTCTACGTAAAGAAAAGCCGGATTGATCCGAATTTCATTCGCAGAGTGAAAGGAGTTTTCCAAAATGGAATCAAACCAGATGACGTGTCCGCAGTGTGGTCTTGTTAATCATTATCTTTCGGAAGCATGCGCTCAGTGCGGGATTATTTTCGTTAAAAACCATGCCGTGCAGATGCAGGCCGACCGGGATGAGCAAAAAAGAAAAGCCATAGAAGAGGCGGAGGCGATATTGGAGCAGAGTGATCCTGCGGCCGGAAATGATCCGGCTAATAATGAAACTGTTGAGAGACCCGATCCTGCTGAAGATACTATTGAAATGGCGATCCCGGTCGAACATCAGGCTTCGGAAAACAAATCGGAAGCCCCATCTGCAGACGCGACGAAATCGAAAGAAAATCAGGAGGCGGACAATCACGAAATTGAGATGGAAGCCATTGAGACATCGATTGAAATGGTAACCGATACGCTGGATGCGGAAGAGCTTTTTTTATCAGAAGTCAAGCCGGGCAAGCCGGCCGAGCCGCAAAAACCGGAGGTTGTCGAGAAGCCCGCTGAATCTCCGACCGATCCGGAGACGGCTGTCGAATCGATTGACAAAACGGGTAAATCGGACACCGCTGAGGAAGAAAACAGCGATCAGAAAAAAGACGATTCGGCGGCAAAACAACCCGAAGATGAGCCGGCGGCTGCAATCCAACCGGAAGAAGTCCAGAAGAAAAAGGAGCCTGAGCAAGCCAAATCTGAGGTCGCCGAGCCGGATAAAGCTGGGGCCACCGAGTTGACCAAAGCGAAAGCACCCGCAGCAGAAGTCGCTGAACCGGCAAGCACCGAAGACAAGCCGGCAGAAAAAGAAATACATCTTGAAGAAAAGCTGGAATTAACGATGGTCAAAGACGCACCGGTTCAAGATAAAGCGCAGACCCACCCGAATGCTACGATAGAAATGTCCAAGGAACCGGCCGAAGAGAACGTTCCGGCAAAAAACCAGGAGGTCGAGGCCAAGAAAGAAGCTCTGAAAAAACAACAGGAGACCCAGGTGAGGGGAGCCCTTAAAAAGCAGCGGGAAACCCAGGCTAAGGCCGAAGCTTTAAAAAAAGAAAAAGCCGCCAAAGCAAAAGCAGTGGCTTTAAAAATGAAAAAGCTGGCCAAAGTCAAAGTCGAAGCCTTAAAAAAGCAAAAAGAGGCTCAAGCCAAAGCGGAGGCGCTGAAGAAAACGGAAGCTCAGGCCAAAGCCAAATCTGCCGAAAGACAGAAGACGGCCCGGGCGGAGGCATTGAAAAAGCAAAAAGAAGCCCAGGCGAAAGCTGAAGCATCCGCTCAGGAAATCCAGGTTGCCAGCACCGGGGTTTATGAAACTGCTTCACAAACAACCGAGGCAAGCCTCAACCATCATGCGAAATTGTTGGGCTTGCTCAAAAGGTACAAGGGCAAGGCGATCGGGATTAACTACGATAATTCTTCTGAAATTAAGGAAGCAGAGTTGGTCGATGCCAATGAAGAATTTTTCAGTGTGATGGTCAAAGATAAAAAGCTGCAGTATAGTTATCCGTTAAAGAATATATTAACGATTGTCGAGGGGCAGGAAGGGGTTGAAATCGGTGAAGATGATAAAAAATTAAAATTTGATGCGGTTATCAAAGTTTATCCCCTCGTATCATTTTGAAATGACAAGTATCTAAAATTAGCAAAAGTGCCTAAAGTTGAGAAATGGATGATGTGCTTTTCAACTTTAGGCGCTTTTTTTATGGGTCCCTACCCAAATTTTTCTCTGCGTTTTCTTCAATGCGATTTTTTCCTTCCAATTTATTACCAGAACCCTGCATTCCTATACTTGCTGACGAAAGTCAGTGATGGGCGATATGTGAATGTTTCCTTGACACTACGGACTCCACATCTTATGTAAATCAAAATTGGATACAGATGTTATGGTGATCTATAGTTAGTTTCCATCAGGAAATGGCCCTTTTCCCGATGAGCTGCATTCTCCGCGGGCTTACTTCCTCGACGTACGATAAGTACGCCTCGTCGTAAGCCCCTGCCCGCCATCGCGAGCGCTCAGGCGAGGCGGGCGGGCTTGTGCGGCCTATCTCATCGAAAAAATTGCTCATTTCCAAATTGGAAAATAATTAGTGCCATCCTTGCTATTATTTTATTTTCGGATGGGCACTAATTAACTCTTTTACGTCCACTGGAAAGATATTATGAAATATCACAAGATTGATTCCAAATTGTTTGTCCGAAACAGGCAGCGTTTTTTTAAACAACTAAAAGCGAATTCGATTGCTGTTTTCAATTCAAATGACTTCATGCCGACCAGCGCCGACGGAACTCATCCGTTTGTCCAGCAGACAGATACCTTTTATTTAAGCGGAATAGATCAGGAAGAAACCGTATTGGTTATTTGTCCGGACGCTCCTGATGAGAAGCAAAAGGAAATCCTGTTTATAAAGGAAACCAACGAACAGATTGCCACCTGGGAAGGACAAAAATACACCAAAGAACAGGCGCAGGACATCTCCGGAATTAAGACAATCCACTGGACCTCTGAACTTTATGCGATTTTGCGGACTTTGGTTGTCCAGTCTGAGAATATTTATTTAAACACCAATGAGCATCTGCGGGCAGCAGTTGCTGTGGAGACCCGGGACATGCGCTTTGTTAGATGGTGCCGGCAGGCCTTTCCATTGCATAATTATGAACGCCTGGCACCCATTATGCACGATTTGCGAGCCGTTAAATCCTCTCTGGAGATCGAACTGATTAAAGAGGTGTGCGGCATAACAGAAAAGGCATTTCGGCGCCTGCTCGGTTTTATCCAGCCCGGGGTGTGGGAGTATGAGGTCGAAGCCGAAATCGTCCACGAGTTTATGCGTAATCGATCACGGGGTCCGGCCTTTGAAACCATCGTGGCTTCAGGGATCGACTCCTGCACCCTGCATTACGTTAGAAATGATAAACAATGCAATGACGGAGACCTGATACTCATCGATTTCGGCGCACAATATGCGAATTTTACCTCTGATGTAACTCGAACGGTTCCGGTGAACGGCAAGTTTTCTAAAAGACAAAAAGAAGTATACAATGCCGTCTTAAAAATTCAAAAGGTTGCCATTAAAATGCTCAAACCGGGAAATACGTTGGAAAAATATCAAAAGGATGTGTCCAAGTTAGTGGAGGCTGCCCTGATTCGACTGGGTGTCTTGAAAAAAGCAGAAGTCAAAAAGCAGTCTGAGGATTCACCGCTCTATAAAAAATTCTTTCCCCACGGCACCTCCCATCATCTTGGGCTGGACGTTCACGATTATGGTGATAAGTATCGCAAATTTGTGCCCGGAATGGTCTTAACCTGCGAACCGGGGATTTATATACGGGATGAGGCTATTGGGGTCCGGATTGAAAATGACATTTTAATTACCAAGAACGAACCCATTGATTTGACGGAAACCATCCCGAGAGAAGCTGAAGAAATTGAAGATTTAATGAACCAGGGGAAATAGCACGGCCTTATTCATCCCTCACAGGGATTTATGAACAGTTCGTTGAAAGCTTTAATCACCACAAAGATCACGAAGCACACAAAGAATGATTTCATAAAAGCAAATTTATATAACTTTTGTGAACTTTGCGCTCTTTGTGGTTTTAATTTGTTTTCGCGACAGATGATCGGCTCTGCGGATGGGTTCAGGGAGGCGATAGCCGCAGCAGGATTTTATAACAGCCCGGATGCTGTCGTTTAAATCCATAAGGTGCCCGATTGAGACGAATACGGGTTTTACATCCGTGCGGGTGCGCACGACCGCCCCGATGGTTTCTTTTCCGTCTGTAAGGTATGAAGTGCTTCCGCCAGAGCGGTGCGGTTCTTCATAATCTCCCACCAGCTTGGTTTTGGCGCAGCCGATGGATGGGATATCGGTCAGCAGGCCGATATGGCTGGCAATGCCGAAACGGCGGGGATGGGCGACGCCCTGACCATCGATCATTAGAAGATCAGGCGGCGATTTCAATTTGCCCAGCGCCTTTAGAATCACCGGCCCTTCTCGAAACGAAAGCATTCCGGGAACATAGGGAAACGCAACCGGTTTCGCGGCCACCGCTTTTTCAACTGTCCTCAGATCTTTCAGGTCCACTACAACAACCGCTGCATGGGCGATGTCGTCGCGGTAGCCGGCATCCACCCCGGCCACTGTCATCATACCGTCGGGCCTGAAGCGCGATTTTCGAATCACCCGGCGGGCAAGTTTCGTTTGAAGTGCAATGGCCTCTTCAGGTTTCAAATCCCATGGGTGAATCGTTTTTTGGATAAATTTTTTCACGATTACCATAATAAACCAGCTGGTTAAAATTTCAACCGACAAGCGGTAATCCCTATGATCGAGATCGACGGCTCCTATATGGAAGGCGGCGGGCAGATTTTGCGCACGGCCCTGGCATTTTCTATCCTGACAGGCAAACCGTTTGTCATTGAAAAAGTGCGCCATAACCGACCAAAGCCTGGCCTCAAAGCCCAGCACTTATGCTGTATAGATGCGCTCAAACAGCTGGCTTCGGCCCAGGTGGAGGGCGCCCGATTGGGTGCGGCCAGGATCACCTTTCACCCGCAGCCGGTTACCTCAGGCAAATTGGTTCTGGATATCGGTACCGCCGGGTCCATAACCCTCCTCCTGCAGTCGATCCTGCTGCCCTGCATGTTTGCCGATGATGCCATCAGGCTTTGTATTAAGGGAGGCACAGATACGAAATGGAGTATTCCGGTCGACTATTTTGCGCATGTCATTTTGCCCTTTTTAAACAAATTCGCATCCGTACAGATCAACGAAATCCGGCGAGGATTTTATCCCCAAGGCCAGGGTGAATTAGACCTGACGATTACACCCCGGTTTTGTTTGAGCCAGTGTGAAAATTTCGATTCTTTTTATTCCCATTTAAGAAAGAATGTTTCTCGGATGAAATTGGCGACGCAACCCGCGCTGGATCGGATTGAGGGCAATTCGGTGGCATCAGTTAAGCTGAAAGGTGCCAGGGTTGCCGGGCGCCAGGCTAAAGGCGTATCTCATATCCTTGCCAAGCGCTATCCTTTGAAGATTAAACAAGTATACTGTTATACTGTTTCAGTAGGAACGGTTATTACCCTGTGGGCGGTTTCCCGGCAGGGAAACGTTTTTATGGGAGCCGATGCCCTGGGGGAAAAGGGCAGGCGGGCCGAAGATGTGGGTGCTGCGGCCGGCGGCAGATTGCTGGATGCGCTGAAATCCGGAGCGGCGGTGGACCGTCACCTGGCGGACAACCTGATTCCGCTGATGGCGCTTTGCGGAGGGGAAATCAAGACCGAAAAAATTACCGGGCACATCCGATCCAATATCTTTATCTGTGAAAAATTTCTGGAAGTTGACTTTCGAATTGATGAAAAAGAAAATGTAATCATGGTTGAATAGGAATTTACAAATCTGTTTTCGTAATTTGACAGTTGTTTATCATGAAAGCCGGGACGATTATCATTGTCATCCTCCTGGGCTTGCTTTATGTTGCAGACCTTTCTGCTGTTAACGGGGCAAGCGCTATGATTGATATCCAGGAAACCAAACAGCGGCTTCAGGATCATCTGCATACCCTGACGGTGACCATCGGTGAACGCAGCGTCAGTGTTCCTGAGAATCTTAAAAAAACAGCTGCTTATATCGCGTCTTTTTACAGAGACCTTGGTCTTACGGCAGACAAACAGACGTATTCATATTTAGAATTGCCGGTTGATAATATCGTTGCTGAAATATCGTTCAGTGCGCATCCAAAACACCGCTTTATGATCGGGGCCCACTATGATTCTGTAAGCGGTACCGTGGGGGCGGATGACAATGCCAGCGCCATTGCCGTCCAGCTGGAAACGGCCCGGCATTTAGCTGCGCTGACGGGTAAAGAAAAGCTCGATCTGGCGGTGAAATTTGTGTCATTTGCGCTGGAAGAACCGCCGGCTTACAATACCCGTCATATGGGCAGCCGGGTGTATGCGAAGATGGCGCGTAAGGCCCAAGAGCAAATTGACGGCATGATTTGTCTGGAAATGGTCGGCTATACCTGTCATGATTCGGGCTGCCAGGATTACCCCTTTCCCCTGATGTTTATGAATTACCCCAAGGAAGGCAATTTTATCGGTATCGTCAATAATTTTAAAAGTCGGGATTTTGCCAGGCGGCTGGTTGAACAATTTCAAAAAAATAGACAGCTTCCGGTAATCAAGCTGACCGTCCCTTTCAACGGATGGGTAATGCCGGCGGTAAGACTCAGCGATCATGCGTCATTCTGGGATCAGGGATTTAAGGCGGTCATGGTGACCGACTCGGCGTTTTACCGCAATCCCTATTATCATACCCCTGCCGACACCATGGACAAACTGGATTTTGAATATATGGCCGAAGTGGTGGAAAGCCTCCTTCTTTTTTTCCTATCCCACCCCTGATTATATTTGTTAGTCTTACCGCCCGCTGGTCTCTTATTCGAGTATTTGTAATCCTGTTGCGAAGAATCCCAAATGATTTGATTAATTAGCCACAGACCCATACAGACTCACACAGATCTTTTGTCCGAGCGACTTGCTCGGACAAAAACTGTCATACTGCCTTGCTGGATAAAAAGTGCATGCTAATCTGTGGCAAAAAGTAATGTAAAACACTCTTATCTATTGCATATTACCTAATAATTTTTTTTGTCCGTGTCTTTCCGTGTGGGTCTGTGGTGAATTAATAGACCCCGGGGATCCACGTTTTCCATCATTTTATTTCTTTATATTTCGCAGACGGTTCTTCGCAGATCGGGCAGGTAGCTTGCGGAATCTCCGTTAGTGTAGAACCGCAGTGCTGACATAC
>JAUVTR010000089.1 GCA_030601425.1 Desulfobacterales bacterium | reverse complement strand
ACGTTAAAGCGTCTAAAAATACAGAATAGCAAATTTCAAACTGTTGATGGTTGGCCGGTTCCAGATCAGTATACTACAGCCTACGACATGGCGATGCTTGCTCAAGCATACATCCGTGAACATCCAGAAGCACTTCAATATCATAGATTAAAAGAATTTTCGCATGAAAACCATACCCTTCACAATCGCAATGGCCTTATTTTGCGAGACTCCTCTGTCGATGGCCTCAAGACCGGTCATGTTGAGGAGGCGGGCTACCATTTGTTGGCAACTGCTAAAAGAGAAAAACAACGTTTCATAGCTGTAGTGATGGGAGCTGAAAAGATAGCAATTCGAGAAAAGGAGGCCCTGCAGCTACTCAATTTTGGATTCAGCAATTTTGTGACTGTTAGACTATTTCACAAGGGTCAAATCTTATCATATCTTCCAGTTACAAAAGGCGTCAAGGACCGGGTCGGGCTTGCACCTCAAGTAGATGGAGTATTAACCATTCCTGTCAGTCAGAAAGAAAATGTTTCTTTTAAGATAAAATCTCCTGATCAACAAGAAGCCCCGATCCAGCTCGATCAGGAATTAGGGGACGCCATAATTTCTGATCAAAAAAATATATTGAAAACCGTTCCGCTTTTCGCAACTGAGAAAATACAACGAGCAGGTTTTATCAAGATAGCTTTGCAAACTCTTGAGTTAATTATTGCCAAACATAAGATCAGTTTGCTCGTCATAATTATCCTTATCTGTATCGTTGGGTTACAAACCTGGCATATTAAAAGACTTCGCAGACAACTCAAAGACCAATATGGTGATGAGAATATTGTTAAGGAAAGGCTTAATAAAATATTAAAACCAACAGAGACGGATTAAACATTTAAAGAGGTGAATTCAAATTCAAAGTGCACCATATAAATAAATAGTGGACATGACAGGCGATCTAAAATGGGGTCAAACCTTGATTATTGATTAAGGTGATTGACTTTTAATAGCGAGTTTTGATAACTGAAGTCTATGGCCAGAGCATTGCGCATAGAATATGAGGGAGCCCTGTATCATACATTGTCGAGGGGAAATGAGCAGCGGGACATATTTCTGGGAGATAATGATCGGCTCTCTTTTTTAAAAGCTATAGGCGAGGTGTCGCAGCGATTTGATGTTGATATATTTGCCTATGTTCTCATGGGCAATCACTACCACCTTTTGCTGCGCACCCGCAAAGCCAATCTTTCCAAAAGCATGCATTGGCTTGGAACGACCTACACCCGGCGTTTTAATCTGCGACATTTGCGGATTGGACATCTATTTCAGGGCAGATTCAAAAGCATTCTAGTTCAAAATGAAGCTTACTTGATGCAACTTTCCTGCTATATTCATCGCAACCCCTTGCGAGCCGGTATTTCAAATCGCCTTGCTGCCTACCCCTGGAGCAGCTATCGAGCTTATGCGTACGATGCAAATCACCCTGAATGGTTAAACACAAAACTGATTCTTTCACTGTTTAAGGAGAAGGACCCTCATAGAGCTTACCGCGAAAAAGTTCAGAAATATTCCGAGGAGGAAAACCAAATTTGGGAGAATCTGCACTATGGACTGGTATTTGGAACTAAGCGGTTTTTAGAGCAAATCAAAACGAACTATCTTTCAAAAGATCCTGATGCAGAGCTTCCCCAATTGAATCGGATAATTAAAGACAAAAATCTTTTTAAATTGATCCAAAAGGCAGCTAAAATATTAAATTGCGATATTATAAAATCTAACGAACCAGAACGATTTTTGATAAAGGATATCCAAGATCGGGATCTCTTGCTTCATTATTTAAGGGAGACGGGTTTGTATACGAACAGTCAAATTGGAGAGCTTTTTGGGATTACCTATTCGGCTGTAAGTCGGCGGGCAAGCATTATAAAATTTGAAATTACCAAATCAACTGAATTGGAGCGTAAATATAATTTAATAAAGTCAAAGATCAAGGTTTGACCCCATTATGTTGCGCGACGTTAACTTTCTATTATTCTCAAAGCCTATGTTCAAGATGATCCTCAGAGCCATAGCGAACCTTGTAATTCTCGTGGGTCTATTTTTGCTCGTCAGGGTTCTTTACAACGCAGCTGCCGGCTCTTTGGCAGGACAGCTCGTCGCGTCATCACAGGGATCGCTGATAAAGCCCTTACACGCTCTCGCTTTGAATCTTGCGGTTCCGCTTCACGTCATTTCTATCGGCCTTATTTTACAACGGAGGTGGCTTTCGCCTCCCTGGAAGAGAGCCGCATGGATAGCGGTTGTGGTTTCCGGGTGTTGGCTGGGTGTAGCCCTGGGGGTCAAGCTGCTGATTCTATAGCGCAAAGGGAAATAGTGAAATTGGATTAGAAGGTCCTAAATCTTAAATCATTAAACAGAGAAGAAGGAGGAATTCGATGTATTTGCTCGTAAATGTTTTGGAACAGACGCAACACCTGTCGGGTATTCTGGAGGGCTTTGCCAGGATTGGGATTCAGGGGTCAACGGTCATTGATAGTACGGGTATGGGAAGAGTTTTAATGAAAACCCGCGCGACTTCGCCGGTGATGAAGCAAATCAATAAAGTCTTAAAGGACCTCGAATCTTCTAATAAAATTTTGCTTACGGTGGTTCGGGAGAAAGTTGTTCTCCGGGAAGCAGTCAAAGTTATCCGGTCCTTCTGTGGAGATTTAAATGAGCCTGGCAAGGGAATTCTGTTCGCCTTTCCGCTTGAGTTTGTTGAAGGTTTGCCGGAAACTGATTGATCCGTCCATCTCTCAATCGCTGAAGTTCAACGTCATCGCCGAGGCGATGAATCGGTTTAATTTATGATAATCAGGAGTAAGAATTATGAAAAAATTTGATGCCATAATCATCGGCACCGGTCAGGCCGGGCCATCGCTGTCCGCAAGATTGACCGGTGCGGGAATGAAGGTGGCCGTAATCGAGCGCAAGCTATTCGGCGGCACATGCGTCAATACGGGCTGTATCCCCACCAAAACCCTGGTGGCCAGTGCACGCGCTGCTTACATGGCGAGACGTGCGCCTGACTTCGGGGTGATGATTAACAGTACCATTACCGTGGATATGAAGAAGGTCAAAGAACGCAAAGATGACGTCGTCGGCCGATCTAATCATGAGGTTCCGGAGTGGATGGCAAAAATACCCAACCTGACCGTATTTAAAGCTCACGCGCGCTTCGAGGGCCCCCGCACCGTAAGCGTCGGCGATGAGAAACTGGAAGCCGACAAGATATTCATCAACGTTGGTGCCCGTGCATTTGTACCGCCAATGCCCGGGCTTGATGATGTAGAATATTTTACCAATTCGAGTATGATGCAGGTGGATTATCTGCCGGAGCATCTGATCATCATTGGCGGAAGCTACATTGGCCTTGAGTTCGGTCAAATGTACCGGCGGTTTGGCAGTCAGGTGACCATCGTCGAAAGAGGATCACGCTTAATTAAACGCGATGACGAGGATGTTTCTCAAACGGTCAAGGAAATTTTAAAAAATGAAGGGATCAATATTCGGCTCAACGCCGAGTGTCTGGCCGCTGAAAAACTTGGAGACAAATTACAGGTTAAGCTGGATTGCGAAAAAGGCGATAAGGCGGTGACCGGTTCACACTTGCTGCTGGCCGTTGGGCGCGTGCCCAACACCCATGACCTGCGCCTGGATAAAGCCGGCATTGACATAGATTCGCGCGGCTATATCCGGGTGGATGATCAACTTCGCACCAATGTGCCCGGCGTCTGGGCGCTGGGTGACTGCAACGGAAAGGGCGCTTTTACCCACACGTCGTATAATGATTTTGAGATCGTCGCAGCCAATTTGCTGGATAATGACCCCCGTCGGGTAAGCGACCGTATTGTTTGCTACGGCCTGTATATCGATCCGCCGCTGGGACGTGCCGGGCTGACCGAAATGGAGGTGCGACAGTCAGGACGCAAGGCCCTGCTGGGCAAGCGGCCCATGGCCAACATCGGCCGCGCCATTGAAAAAGGCGAAACCCAGGGATTTATGAAGATCCTGGTGGATGCGAAGAGCAAGGAGATCCTGGGTGCGGCAATTTTAGGCGTCGGAGGTGATGAGGTCATCCATTCCATTCTGGATATCATGTACGCCAAAAAGCCTTATACCGCAATACAGCGGGCCATGCATATTCACCCCACGGTTTCTGAGCTGATACCGACTGTGCTGGGTGACCTCAAACCGTTGGAATAAAGTCGAAGCCTTCGTTTATAAGGTGGGGGATTGCGGAGGCGCTTTTTTTGAGCGACGATAGGTGAGCACCAGGCGGTAGATAAAGCCCACCAGCAGGGCACCGCTGAATAGAATCATAAAGTTGGATGCGTAAAATGTTAAGATGAAGGTTGCCGGTTCATTGAGCTGGTAGGCGGAAACCAGCAGTTGAATTCCAAGGACCAGATAAAACCCGGCAATACCAATCAAAATAATCTGCCGGATCCACCAGTAGGGGCTGACTCCAGTATGTTCCTCATATTCCTCATGTTGAGCTTCATCCATAACGTTTGTATATTATCACTAAATTAAGGGCTGTCAACGTTGTTCAGAGGTTCAGGTCCGCAGATTTCGCAGATTTACTCAGATTTAGTCGATTAGTTAATTCGTCGAATCGTCAATTAGTCAGAGGATACAATCCATTTTAAACTATTTAACGATTCGACGATTTGACCATTTAACTTTTAATGCTTGTTGCGGTTTTACCCATAGATACCGGTGATGTTTGACCGGCGGCAACAATCATTGTTCCCGTGATTGGAATAATATTGGTCGTTGTTTTTGGAAAGGCAGCCGGGAAAGTTTATAAATTTTTAGGCAAGCTAGTTGAGCAATACAAGGCTCATCCAGGGGATGTAAGTAATCAGAGCTAAGGCCACCAGCAGAATGGCGATAAAGGGCAACGAGGCCACATAGAGTCTTAACACCGGTTTATCAAAGCGGATGCTGGCAATAAAAAGGTTAATGCCCAGCGGAGGGATAGAGGCTCCGATTTCCAGATTGGCTAAAAAGATAATTCCCAGATGAATGGGATCGATCCCGTAGGCCTGTGCAATCGGTGAGAGCAGCGGGACGACCACGACCAAGGCCGAAAAGATACCCATGGTACAGCCTACCGCCAGGAGAAACAGATTTAATACGATCAAAAACAGTATTTTGCTTTCGATCTGGGTCTTGAAAAAGTCCAACAGCTGCATCGGGATTTCGGCATCGATCAGATAGTTGGACAGACCCATGGCAGCCCCTAAAATAATCAATACCGCGCCCACCAGGACCATGCTTTTTTTCATAATCTCCGGCAGGTCTTTCCAGCGAATATCCCGATAAATAATAACTTCCACAATTAACACATAAACGGCCGTAATGGCTGCGGCCTCACTGACTGCAAACTTTCCGCTGTAAATTCCGCCCAAAACCACCACCGGCAGGGGCAGCTCCCATAGCGCTTCTTTTAAGGCGCTGAAAACTTCGGATACTTGAAAAGAGGTTTTGGGGACATCGGCCTTTACGGCCCGCGTGATGCTGAAAACCGAAAGCAGCACCACCAGCAAAATTCCGGGCAGGATTCCGGCAACGAAAAGCTGATCGATTCTGACTTTGGCCACGATGGCATAGATGATCAGGGGCAGGCTGGGAGGAAAGAGCAGCCCCAGAGTCCCCGAGGTGGTCAACAATCCCAGCGAGAAAATTTCCGGATACTTCCCTCGTGTCATGGCCGGCAGCAGGATGCCGCCCAGGGCAATGATGGTCAGACCGGTGGCACCGGTCAGGGCCGTAAATACTGCGCAGGAGATAAGAGCGATAACCGATAGCCCTCCCGGCAGCCAGCCCAGAACGGCATTTGAAAGCCGAATCAGTCGTTTGGGTGCGCCGCTTTCTGAAAGAAGATATCCCGCAAAGGTAAACAGCGGGATGGCCACCAGCACCGGAGTGGTGGCCATGCGATGCATCTCAATGATGATGGCCGACAGATCAATTCCGCCGGCAAAAAACAGGTAAAGGGCCAGCCCGCAGATCACCACAAAAACCGGCACACCGATCAGCATAAAAAGGAGGGCGGCAAGAATGGCCAGCAGAATCATGACGTGTTTCCGTGTTCCTTATAACTGTCGGGTTTAAAAATCATCGAAAGCTCTGCGCAAAAGCGGGATGCAAATCGCAGGGCCATCAGGGCGAAGGTGACGGGAATGATGATTTGCGGAATCCAGGCCGGAATATTCAGAAAGGTGGTGCCGCCTATCTGGGCCTCGTTTTGAACGAACGTCCAGCCGGCAAAAGTCAACAGGCCGCAGATAAAGGCTGACACCAGATGGGAGGTGGCTTTGAGATACCGGCGGCCGTGCCCGGAAAACCACCTTGAAAACACCTCGATGATGATATGCTTGCCATCTTTGGTCGCTAAACTGGCCCCGATAAACCCCACCCACAAAACCAGATATCGCACCAGGGGATCCCCCCAGGAAATTCCACTGCTAAAAGCGTTTCGGAGTACAATCTGTAAAAATGCCAGCAGAATCATCGCACTCAGCATGAGGACCACAAAAAATTTTTCCACCCGGCCGAGGGTTTCATCCCATCTTTGCCATCTGCTCATTGTTGATTTTTCTTCCTGTAGGTGTTTATGTTTGCAGTGACCTCATCCCTGACCTTTTTGGAAAAGCTCTTTCCCTCTATCCGCTGCATGGCTTTAGCGGATACCTTTTTAAACTCGGCGACCTGTTCCGGTGAAGGTGTAATGATTTTTACCCCATGTTTGATCATCACCTGGATTGCTTCCTGGTTTTCCTTGCGGATGGTTATTTTCAATCGCGCCATCCGGCGCTGGCAGACATCCATGAGGATTTTCTGGTGGATCGGGGAGATTTTGTTAAACACTTTTTTCTTCATGACCACGGCCCCGATGAGATAGATCAGGTTGACATCGGTCATGTATTTGATTTTGGTAAACCACTGCAGGGAAATGGCACCGATGGGCGGAGCGTAAACCAAATCCACCAGCCCGGTTTGAAGACCCACTAAAACGTCCGGCACTGAAAGGGGAATGGCCGAAACATTGGCTTCGTCAAATATCACTTTGGTCATGGGTGAATCTGCCCAGGTCCAGACTTTGACTTTTCTAAGATCATCCAGTGTGGCAACCGGTGTGGTCGACATCAGCCGCACAAAACCACCCTCAGACCAGCCCAGGAGGATATAATTGTTTTTATCAAAACCTTTTCGAAAAAATGCATCCATTTCCTTTAAAACGTAGTCAATTTCATTGTAGGACTCAAAAAGAAAAGGGATCTGAAACACATCCATCTCGTTAAAGATGGCGGACAAGCCCGCAGAAGTCAGGGCTGCACCGTGAATTTGTCCGATATGCATTTTTCTAAGCATATCTTTTTCGTCCCCTAACACCCCGCCGGGATAAAACTTAAAGCGCACCTGCTTGTCGGTTTTTTCCCGCACCTCTTTATCGATGGATTTAAACGTCTCAATCCACGAGCTTCCTTCCGGGGCCAGGGTGGCCAATTTAATCACAAGCGTCTTTGCCGTACTATTGGCCGGTGACACCATAAGAATACAAGTTACGAAAATGAGTCCTACAATTTTAATCATTGCGGATCGGATCATGCGCTCATCTCCTAAAAATATTCATCGATCTGTTCGAGCATTTCTTTTGCCTTTTTATGAGCCACTGTGTTGAGCAAAGTCAATTGCGGTATCTGATCGGCCGGGGTATCCAATACCTTCTCAAGGGTGGAAACAAACAAATCTTTGTCAAAAGTTTTCCTGGCGTACTGGTCGGCATAATAGATCTGGGTCATTAAAAACTTTCCCTGGCTTAACTCGATGGCTTTTTTAAAGTGGTGCTGTGACTTTGCCAGATCGCCGCCGGCGATTTTGGGCCTGGAGGCGAACCAGATGCCCATAAACAGATGCGGGCCGCCGTAATAGAATTGCTCATCAAGCACTAAAGCCCGTTTCATTAATGCTTCCACCCGGGGCAGTTCAGCCAGGGCGGCCATGGAGCCTAAATTCAGCCGGATCCAGCTACCCCAACACGTTCCCGTCCAGAATATATAAGGGACATCGTCTTTGCCCAGATTATTTAACTCAGCTTCGAATTCGTTAAATGGTTTTGAAACAGGGTTTTTCAGGCCCCGTATTTCGAGTGACCGCAGGGCATATTTTTTGGCTTTCGCATATAGCGCGATGGCGTAATCTCTGTCCGCATCTTCGACAAAGGCTGAGGCGAATGAGGCATAGGCCTGGGCTGCGGTGATCAACAGGCGGTCATTATCCGGTACGGCTTCAACCATGCCGTCGACCAACATGAGGTAGGCGGGCATTCCTTCGCGGATGACTCTTAGATCGGATTGTTTGTTTGCAGATTTGGCGACATCTTCCAGAAGGATTGCTGCAGACCCGACGGTCATCTGCTTATTGGGGATGCAGGCTGCCGGAATAGTGAGGATAAAAAAGATCGAGAAGATTCCGATCCAATTCCGTGGAAAACTCATCTCTTATACCTCAAAGATCTAAAAGAGGGTTTGATGCCTTAAGAACTTATAGTGCCAAACAGCTCAGGTTGAGAACATTCTAGATAGCGCAAAGTATATGTAAATGCAAATTGTGCGTCAAGGAAAATTATACCACAATATATAGTAGGAGCTATTATGAATTTGACAAAAAAAGTGTGACAGAAGCTGATGCGGGTCGTTAAGATATGTCAAATGCGGAGACTGAAATAATTTTTGACGCGAGATTCATTACACGCGTATACGGCGTATCGCATTATCGGATGTTTTGGTTGATACGAAGGGAATTTCTCTAAGTCAGAACCCAAAAAGGGTGGTCCAAAGTTTATAATTTACCATGTACCACCCTTTTTACTTTAATCGGCTGTGGCTGATCATCGGGTCGGGATAACACAAAGACACAGCGCTCATCTCAACAGCGTATTTGTTAACATCGTTGAGAATGTACGGCTTCTCTGCTCATAAAGAGAAAAGAATATGTTAAGCGGTCTTTGAGACAGCCAACCATGCGCAATTAGAATGCAATTATTCGGCAGGAATATAGGGTATCTCTTCTCCCCACCAACCGCCTTCATCAGACATTTTTGCATCTTCGGCCGTCGGGTTATTGTATCCCCACCAGCTAAATTTAATATGATCCCAGTCTTTATAAATGGAATCGTGTTTGTAAAATTCGTCACTACATGCGGCGAGCAAAAATACGATGAACAGTAAAACAACTAGCTTTTTCATTTTCTTTCCTCCTTTCTATAATCTGCCCTCCAATGCTCATCAAAATAGAATAGTTGATACCGAATATATTAACCATAAATTATTAAAAGACAACAAAAAAATGATAAGAAGAAAAAAAAAGATTTTTTGTTTATATGTAGAAGAATAGAAGTATTGTATAAAAATCCCCACCGATCCTTACGGCCTCGTCTTTCTTATCCATTGATTTCCGCATTTTCCCGTAAAGAACACGCTAAAGTTTGAGGTAAATATTGCCGATTACAAATTAATATCCGTCAATATTTTTAAAAGCTCAAGCAAAACTTACAGCCCGCCCATCCCTTCTCCATAGCGGCCTACCGTGGAAGACAGGCGCGCGGATGAGCTTAGGTTGAGTTTAGCATGCCGACCTGTCCGGCGAAGTTTTGACGAAGACGGAAGCCTGGGCGAAGGCCGGAAGGCACACCTTTTGCTCTTAATAAACGGGATAAATAATTTCCCGGTCCCGGTGGGAAACAGAAAACAACTTAACCTGCCGGGATTTATATTAAATATTGAATTAACAGTATCGATTTCCAAAACTGAAACCATCGTTAAAAGGCAAAAATGACCACCTGGCTAAGCAAATTTTTCATATTATTATTTTTCCTGCTGCCCTTAGGACTAACAACCGGTTGTGCAACACCGCCTGGGTCAAATGCGTCTCTTGTGTCTGAAAAGATCCTGGCCAACGAGGACGAAATAATGCTCTGGCAAAAGTCCGAAGAAGAACAACGCGTTCTCGAAAGCACGGGCTTTATCTACCCGAATCCGGAACTTGAAGATTACTTAAATATGATAATCGCGAAACTTCAACCTCAGTCTATGCCGGCTGATCTGAAGATCCGGGTTAAGGTCATCAAGAGTGTCTACCTGAATGCGTTCGCCTATCCCAACGGAGTTGTGTACATTCATACCGGACTGCTGGCCCGAATGGATAACGAAGCCCAGCTTGCAGCTGTGCTTGCGCACGAGATGATCCATTGCACCCAGCGCCATGCGCTGCGAGTTTTCAGACGGTTTAAGGACAGGCGGTCATTTTTGACCACCGTTCAACAGACCTTGATGGCCAACAAAGGGTTGCAGGAACTGGCCAGGAATCTGGGCTTCACAGGGTCGCTGGCAGCTGTCAGCGGATACACGCGTGAGCTTGAAAAAGAGGCTGACCGCTTAGGAATTGACCTGATGATTAAAGCAGGCTATGCTCCGAAAGAGGCACTTGTTCTTTTTGATTATTTAGTAACTGAGATTGAGCGCGAGGGTCTTGAGGAGCCTTTCTTTTTCGGGAGCCACCCCAAGGTCAGGGAGCGAATTAATAATCTGCAAAACCTTCCTGATGATCGATATGCGGTCCGAAGACCGGCAACTAAAAACAGCAAAACATTTCTTAAAAAAATAGAAAAGGTAATTTTAGATAATGCCGGTCAGGATCTCAGGATCGGACGTTTTCAAGCGGCCAGACGCGGAGTTGAAAAATATTTACGGATCAACCCGGATGACACCCGGGCCTATTTCATGCTGGGTGAAATTTACAGACAACGAGGGCAGCCCGACGATGCCCGGAAGGCAATAAAGTTTTACAACCAGGCCATTTTTCTGGATCCAACATACGCGGATCCGCACAAAGCCATCGGGGTAATCCATTATAAAAAAGGACACCGTGCGCTTGCCAAAAAATATTTCGAGTTGAGTTTGCAGCTTTCACCGGACTCACCGGATAAAGCTTATATCCAGGCATATTTAAAGCAATGCGCACAAAATGGAGAAGGATAATGAAAAAGATAGCATGGGTTGCATTTTTTATTTTTGCTGCAAGCTGCTTGTCTTGCGCCAACACCGGCGGTATTTACCAGCCGGCTTCATACAGTTTTACGATTCAAATTCCCGCGGGATGGCGAAAAATAGATAACAATCGATATCTGTTTGTGACCAAAGAAAGCCCTTTCCTGCAGTATGTTATGGTGCAAAATCGCCCTATCAGCAGATCGTTTCGCAATACCGAGAAAAAATTAAAAACAGACATGCTGCCTGAAGAGGCTGCCCAAATCATTGTTGATGAAATCGCATCCGACCAGAATATACTGAATTTTGCGGTACTCGACAATATGCCTGCGGCAATACAGGGGCATGATGGGTTTAAGATTTTATTTACTTACAATGATCAAAAGGGGTCAAAGTTTAAAACCCTTTATTACGGCTTCATTAAAGAGGACACATTTTTTAATTTACGCTTTACAGCAGCAGATCAGGTTTATTTCCAAAAAGATATCGAAACGTTTAAGCGAATGTTGAACAGCTTTCAGGTTATTAAAGCGAAAGCGGCCTGAATTTGCGGTGGCACCCCTATCATCGGCAGGTTGATTAAGAATTGTAAGCGGTCCGGGTTAATCGGCCGGATATGAAAGATTGGCTTTGCCCAGGATCTGACCCTCAAAGTTTGCGGCTGTATTTCTGGTTTTTGTAACACTCACCCGATTATCCCGTGTGATTTCATAGGCTTCCAGGTATTCCTTCTCTTGAAGTTCCCTTAATCCTTCCCGAACCTTTGATCTTAATCGCTTCATCTCCTGCTCGATATTTAGATTTACGGCGCGGGCCAACCGGATGATCTCGATTTCCGAATTTACCTCATATTGACCTTGATAGAAACGATAAAATGCTTTGCTGACGTCGGATTTCAAGCGGCTTCTGAATACCAGATCAATGTTGGTCACAAAACTTTCCGCATACATTTCCAGAAAATACGGGTTAACGACCACCCGGGTTTTGCCGCTGTCCTGATCTTTATCCGCAAAGCTCAGTATCGAGCCGGTCAATTCTTTTAATGTTTTTCCTTTTTTGCCTTTACCACTGGAAAGCTTAAGGTCAATGCGGGTTCCAGCCAATCTCTGTATGCTTTTCCAGA
>JAUVTR010000144.1 GCA_030601425.1 Desulfobacterales bacterium | reverse complement strand
ATTCAAGAACTCAACCGGACTTAAGTAAAATACACGACAATAGTAATATATTTGTGGGACATGACACTGGCATTTCAGGAGATGAAACGGGTGGAGGTGAATAAAACGATTTTCTATTTGGGGTTAATTCTTACTGAAAGCCTTATCTCATTGGGTTTGATCTTCGGAATTTTGTTTATTAATCCTTGCGTTATAGACTTCAACTTGATTTTTGTAATCCTGGCCTTTTTCCTCATAGGCTTTTACGCGTTTATTCAAGTTTTCAACCCTTTTATTATACTCGACTATTTGCTCTCTGGTTTTAGCTTGTGTTTTATCCTTGGCAAGCTGTTGTTTTTCTTTCAATAACGCCGCGTATTCCTGATCGATTTCCTGCTTTATTGTATCGATTCGGTTTTTAGCATCTTCAAAGCTTTCTTTCTCTTCATCATCCTCTGATAAATCCGGAAAATTTGCCTGTTGCTTCGGTTGTTCTTGGTTTTCTGTACTTTCTGGTGTTGCTTCTTCTTGCTCGGATACCTCTTCATTTTCCGATTCAACGTAACTGCGGATTTTGGAACGCTGCTCTTCCGGCACCTGGTTAATATCATCCGTAAACCGAATATTTCCCTCTTCATCGGTATATTTGTAGAATTCAGCAGAGACACTTACTGAAAATAAAAGGAAACCGATCAAAATAAATATCTTTAGGTATTTCATCTGTGGATACTCCTTGGCTAAACCTTTTTTTTGGTGATATTATAAATATTTATCATATGTTGCTCCCGATTGCAATCTTAAGAATGCACGCTAGGTGCCTTCAATCCTGCAATTTGGCCATTTGAATGATGGGTTGTTTTCAAACCGGGTGGTCGTTGACTCTGGAAATATTTTGTATCCATGACTATCCTAGTTTTAATTTCGACCAAAATGCGTTTTACTTTAAAAGAATTTTGACTTCTATTTATTAATTGGATTTTTTTGTTTCATATTGTATCGACTGTGGTTTTATATTAATAAACATAGGTTACTTCAATTTTACCGAGTATTTTTCCGTTTAACCTGATATGAATTCAATCACCCTAACAGAAAAGGAGCCGCGATGTTAAGCGAAAAGGAGAAGTTAGATACCTTGGCGACGCTGGGGATTGATCTCAGTAGGGTCCAGGATCTGGATATTCTGATGGAAAGGATTCTTACCGAGGCACGGCGGTTTGTCAATGCAGATGCCGGCTCCATTTATATCCGGGAAAAGGACTTGCTTCACTTCACCTATACACAAAATGACACCTTGCAACAGCGTCTTGCCGACGGTGAAAAGCTTATCTATTCCACCTTTCACATGCCGATAAATGAGGAAAGCATTGCCGGCTATGTGGCCGCTACCGGCAAACCGCTTAATCTGCCGGATGTGTACTCGATCGATCCCACCTGCCCGTATCATTTCAGCAAGGAGTTCGATAAAAAAACGCGCTATACCACCCGGTCAGTTCTAACGATTCCATTGAAAAATCATAATGACGATATCATCGGCATTCTTCAAATTATTAATGCCGAAGACGAGGCCAAAAATCTCATTGCCTTTTCTCAAAATGATGAGAAGATGATGCTACACTTTGCCAGTATCGCGGCGGTCGCGCTGGAACGTGCTCAAATGACCCGCGCTATTTTGCTGCGAATGATTCGGATGGCAGAGATGCGGGATCCCAAAGAAACCGGTGCCCATGTAAACCGCGTCGGCGGTTATGCGGTGGAACTTTATGAAAAATGGGCCAGAAGGCGGAATTTGAGCCGGAAGGAGGTTGATAAGCATCGGGATATTCTGCGGATGGCGGCCATGCTTCATGATGTTGGCAAAGTTGCCATATCGGATCTGATACTTAAAAAGCCCAGTCGCTTTAATGAAGAAGAATATGAAATTATGAAACAACACACGGTGATGGGAGCCCGGTTGTTTTCAGACCGCCAGTCGGATTTTGATGAAGCCGCCGCCCAGGTTGCCTTAAACCATCATGAACGCTGGGACGGAAATGGTTATCCAGGCCACGTGGACATTAAAACCGGCAAGGCTCTGAAAGGCTATGGCGATCCGGAGGGTCGACCGATTGGGAAAAAAACTGATAAAATTCCACTGGATGGAAGAATTGTCGCGCTGGCAGATGTGTACGATGCGCTTTCGTCCGCGCGGGTTTATAAAGAAGCCTGGGATGAATCCAAAGTACTTGCCAAGATCGAAGAGGAGTCCGGTCGCCATTTTGATCCGGAACTGGTTGAGATATTTTTTTCAAGTCTCGATATTCTTCGTGCGGTGCAGCAGAGGTATCGGGATGAAGATTAGTAAAAAACACTTGGTTTCAGGTTTCGGGTGTCAGAGGTCAGACGACAGAAGACAGATGGTAAAAACTGAGGGATGTAGCATCCTATCTGACTTCTGTTATCTGTCCTCCGTCATCTGTTTACTGACACCTGACACCCGACACCTGAAACCTGATATTTTATTATTTGACGGATGATGATATATAAGAGATTAGCTTATTCCTCTAGAACGTTTAACCAATAACGAATAACTCGCAATTGGGGTTATGGTTATGTTTTAAGGACACAGTTATTTTCAATGAAGGAAAATCGAGCAACACTTCTATTGTGTATCTTTTTGATTTTGGGCGCTTGCGTGCCTAAGCCTCCTGTTCCTACCGAACCCTCTCAAATTGGCGTTGAAGATGAGCTTTTTATCGCTGCTGAGGAAATGTTTGAGGCCGAAGACTATCCACAGGCCCTGGAAGCCTATGGTGCATATTTGGATCAGTATCCGGACAGATCTCTGGCACCTGCTGCCCTGATGAAAATCGGCAAAATTAATTCGATTTTGGGAAAATATGATGAAGCCCGACGGGCTTATAATCGTCTGATTTCAGAATACCCTCGAAGTTCGTTTAACCCGGATGCCCGGGTGGAGGGGCTCTTTTCCTTTTATAGTGAGGCAAACTATCAGGAGGTTATCCAACAGGCACCCGATGTTATTCGAAGTGTCGATTCCACCCCGCATGTTTTCCGAATCTATGCCCTGGTGGGCGATGCCTACCTGGCGCTTGGGTTACCGTTTGATGCATTTAAATATTATGTCGAGGCCCAGCAAATGGCCTCGGAGCTGGAACAGGACGCCATAATCCATAAAATCAAAGCATCCATCGCTCAACTTGATTCGGAAAAAATTGTGAGACTGCTGGATGGCATGGATAAAAAGATGCCGGCGGGTTATTTGATGTTTCAACTGGGGTTGAATTACGCCATGGAGGAAAAATATGATGATGCGCTAATAGCCATGGAAAATTTTTTGGATCAATTCCCTGAGCACGAAAATGCATCTCTGACTGAAGATCTGATTAAACAGATCAAAGAAAGCGCGTTGTTTAGTCGCTATACCATCGGTTGTCTGCTGCCTCTTAGCGGTCCTTATCAGACCGTAGGCTTTCGGGCTTTGAAAGGCATTGAACTGGCCCTGGATCGGTTTAGCACCCAAACCGATGGTCCTCAGATGAATATTGTTGTCAAAGATTCAGGCGGCAGCCCTGAGCAGACAGTTATGGCAATGCAGGAATTGATTGACGAGCAGGTCGCTGCTATAATCGGACCGATTGTGACTGCTGAGGTTGCCGCATATGAGGCTCAAGAAAACCGAATCCCAATCATTACGTTAACTCAAAAAAACAACATTACTTCTATCGGCGATTATGTTTTTAGGAACTTTATTACCCCTGAAATGCAGGTAAAATCCATTGCCGATTACACCATCGCTTCACTCGGTTTGAATCGCTTTGCTATTCTTTATCCGGATGAAACTTACGGCGTCACATTTATGAACCTTTTCTGGGATCAGTTAATTGAGAATGGAGGAAAAGTAGTCGGCCTTGAAGCTTACAACCCGGAGCACACCGATTTTGCTGATCCCATTAAAAAACTTGTCGGGCTGTACTATAAAATTCCTGAGGATCTAAGAGAAGCTGCTGAATTGAGCTCTGAAGAAGGTAATAACCAGCTGGGAGCACAGGGAGATCCGGACCAGTCGCTGGATCTGGATAACGGGGATGAAAATCGGGAGCAAAATAAAGAGGAAGAACCAGAGGCAATTGTTGATTTTGATGCGATATTCATACCGGATTCGCCCAAGACGGCCGGACTGATTATTCCGCAGCTGGCATTTTATGATGTCAAAGATGTTTATCTTATCGGCACGAATCTATGGCATTCTGATGCTTTGATTAAAATGGCATCTCGATATGCTCAAGGCGCCATCATGCCCGATGGCTTTTTTGCCGGGAGCTCGGCACCCGTGGTTCAGGATTTCGTTAAAGCATTCGAAGATACTTATGAGGAGAAGCCGGGATTTATTGAGGCGATTGTCTATGATTCGGCCATGATGGTATTCAGCGTGCTTATTCAACCCGATCTTCGATTTAAAAGCGAGTTGAGAAATGGGCTTTTAAATCTGGCAGATTTTTCGGGAGTCACCGGACCGACCTATTTTGATGAGAATGGAGAGGCGCAAAAACAGCTTTATCTTTTAAGGATTAAGGGCAGGAAATTCGTCGAATTAGAGCAATAACAACAAGATGGTGCCTAAAATGCCTAAAATGACTAAAGTGCCTAAAGTTATGGTGTCGCTATGCTCCATCTTTTTTAATAAAATGGATAGAATTCCTCAACTTTAGGCACTTTAGCTCACTTTAGTCACTATAGTTCACTTCTTTATATGAGTCTTTTGATTTCGATTAGAAAATCAAACACCAAACACCAATGCTAATCATTCTTAAGTGATCCCTGTCCCGTCGCTTCTAAAGTACTGCGCCACAGCCGGCCTTTCGGATCTATCTGTTTGCGCTTCCCGGCCACCGTCTTCATGGGCACATGGACAAAGTTGTTGTTCCAGTGCCCGATTAACAGGTTTGTTTTGCCGGCCATGCCGGCATGGACGGCATTGCGGCCCAAAAAATTGCAAAATACGCGATCGTTGGCATTTGCCGGCAAACTTCTGATCATATAACTTGGATCGATATATTTGATAGAGATGTTGATTCTTTTGGCATCGAAATAGGATTGGATAATTTCTTTCAGATAAATCCCAATATCTTTGAGTTTGATGTTGCCGGAGGCATCGCGTTCGGTTTTTTCGTCTGTAAAAAATATTTGACCTGCGCCTTCTGCCGCAACAATGACCGCATGCTCTCTGTCCGCCAAGCGCGCCTCCAACGCCGCTAACAAACCATTGGGCCCTTGCAGATCAAAATCGGCCTCGGGGATTAACACAAAATTGACATCCTGTTGGGCCAGTGCGGCCGTGGCTGCAATAAATCCGGAGTGGCGGCCCATCAGCTTTAAAAGACCGATGCCGTTTGGGTAACCCTGGGCTTCATTATGCGCGCTCATTATTGCCCGGGTGGCGACATCAACGGCGGTATCGAAACCAAATGAGCGCGATACCAGGTAAATGTCATTATCGATGGTTTTAGGAACACCGACCACGCTTATTTTCAGGTTCCGTTCCAGAATGGTGTCTGCAATACGGGTTGCCGCCATCAAGGCCCCGTCCCCTCCAATCATAAATAAGATACCAATATTCATTCGTTCCAGACAATCGACAATTTCCTCAACATCCTGCGGCCCTCTGGACGATCCCAGAACAGACCCGCCTCTTTCATGTATATTGACGACAAAGTCCGGAGTTAGGTCGATGACATCGTGGCCGAATTTAGGAATAAATCCCTGCAGCCCATATCGGATTCCATATATATTACGAACGCCATAGCCCCAGTGGAGTTCTAAAACCACTGATCGGATAATATCATTTAATCCGGGGCATAATCCTCCGCAGGTCACCAGAGCGCAACGCAGTTTGCTGGGATCAAAAAAAATATTGTTTCTGGGTCCGGCCAGTTCAAAACAAGCCGGCGCCTGTCCATCTTGAAGCAGCTGGACAAGGCTAAGCTCTCTGACATCAATAAGGACGCGTTCATTATCTGACACGCATGTGATGCCGTTAGCTCCTTTAGCCCGATTTTGAACCGGCGAAGGTATTTTGGTTTCACCCAGAGCTGGTATATCTGTAATGATAGATGCTGAATCCATAATCTCCTCAAACTAAATCTTGAAATTCCGAGACGTCGTTCCCGTAATCTTTCCTTCCATTGTCGGCTATCTTATCATAACAAGGCTGATTTTCAATTTTTTTAAATTTTTATTGACAAGCAACCGCTGACCCATTATATTCCGGAAAATTTTTTCTGTGGATAATCTAAACTGGCACAAATATTGCCGAGGTTTAGACACATATGTTTTTAATCTTTTTACTACTTAGCGCTGGAAGGGGGTGATTCCGATGGTTTGCGCAACAATTAAAAAAGGCCTGGAGTGCACTTTTATGACTGCAAAAGGTTGCTCCTATAGTGGCGGAATTTGTCATCAGGTCGTCGAGCAGTGCAATGGCTGCAATCGCGGCACCGAACTTTCATCCGGTTGGTATTGCACCGCCTGTCCGGATCCTTCCATTAAATGGAAAAATGGAAATTGTAACATGGCCACCCATGTGGCTGTTGAATCTTCCAAAGCCAAAGCAAAAATTAACCCGCTGAAAGCTTCCAAGAGAAAAGGCAGATAAGCAGGTTTTTTTCTCTAAATAAAAACCCCGTCCCTTCTCAGGGCGGGGTTTTTATTTGCCATAAATACGCAATCGGTCCATTCGTTTTTAATCCAAGGTAGTTTCACATAGAAAGCTTATCTATGCTGACAAGTTGAATGCAGACTGCGACCAGTTCCATGGCAGCCTGGATATCTTCTAATGGCGGGAAAGACGGCGCGATGCGTATATTTCGATCCAAGGGATCTTTCTTATATGGGTAAGCCGAACCGGCCGGTGTCAGTTTGACACCGGCATCAGCAGCCATTTTTATGACTGCGGCGGCACAGCCTTCCATGGTGTCGATGCTTACAAAATAACCCCCCTGCGGTTTGCTCCAATTGGCAATTTTTTTGTCTGCCAGTTCCTTAATCAGGATGCTTTGAACGGCATCAAACTTGGGCTTTAAAATCGCAGAATGCTTTTTCATGTGCGCCTCGATGCCGGCGGCATTTTTGAAAAACAGTACATGTCGCAGCTGGTTCATTTTGTCCGGGCCGATGGTCTGAAAGGCCATCTGATTTTTTACCCATTCCATATTTGTTTGACTGCCTGCCATGATTGCCAAACCGGCGCCGGCAAAGGAGATCTTGGAGGTTGATGCGAATATAAAAACTCTTTCCGGGTTACCGGCTTGCTTACAGGCTTCCAGGATGTTCTTTAACGGGACAGGTGTGTCCGCCAGATGATGAACGGCGTAAGCGTTATCCCAAAAAATACGAAAGTCAACTGCCTTGGTATTCATTTCAGCCAGGCGCTCGACTGCTTCATCGGAATAGACCGCCCCGGTCGGATTGCTGTATTTGGGAACGCACCATATCCCTTTGATCAACTCGTCATTGGCCACCCGCTCTTCGACTTGGCTCATTACGGGGCCATCCTCCTGCATGTCTACAGGGATCATTTCGATACCCAGAAATTCGCAAATAAAAAAATGACGGTCGTATCCGGGGCTCGGGCATAAAAATTTAACTTTCGGGAGCTGCCCCCAGGGAGAGGCGCCATCCATCACTCCTTTTACCATGGCTCGCAGAATCGTGTCGTGCATCATATTGAGGCTCGAATTTCCGCCCAGGATTAATTCTTCCGGCTCAACTTCCACGTACTCCGAAAATAACGTCTTGGCCGCCGGAATGCCATCGAGTCCGCCATAATTGCGGCAATCCAGACCCTCTTTCGTGAGATAAGCTTTGCCCGTATCGCCTTCCATCATACCCAACGCCAGATCCAGCTGCGCGGTGCACGGCTTTCCACGGGTCATGTCGAGTGTGATGCGGCGTTCCTGAAATTTACGATAGCGCTCCATCAACTGCGCTTTCATTTCCTGGCTTTCCTGTTCACTCAGTTGTTTAAAATCTGCCATTTTACATGATCCTTTTCTCCACGGATTTTAATATAATTGGTTGTTTTCAAACCGGGTGCGAAGCATCCGGTTCCAACCGCAACGTTTAAAGCACTGACGTGCTTTTGCCTTTCCGGCCTATGGCCGAAAATTCAAGCCACCCGCTATGCGGGTGGTCGTTGACTCCACTACGATTGTGTATTCGATAGCAGCCCCTATAGCATCGACCATCTGCTTCATCAACCCTGATATTGGTAAAGTCAGACTAGTGTCATGTCCCACAAAAATGTTACAAAAGTCGTGTGGTATATTTTAGTTCAGTTGAGTTCTTTAAACAACACCATGTCTATGGTTTCAGGTGTCAGTGTTCAGGTGTCAGGTATTTTTCAGGAACCAGGTGTCAGTGTTCAGGTGTCAGCATTGACAGAGCTGAAACCGCCAGGTCAGAAGCTGAACACTGACACCTGACACCCGAAAACTAAGCATTTCTGACACCTGACACCCGAAACCTACTTATTCCTGACACCTAAAATAAAACGAATTAACATTAATAAACCCAATCCGTATTTTGTAAATTACTTGTGGGACACTACACTAGTAAATTACCTTTACTAAAGTCAGCCCATGAGCCGGGGCCGTCGCACTGGCCTGAGAGCGGTCCTTGGAATCCAGAACGCTTTTAAAATCACCCGATGTTAACTCTTGCATGCCTACATCCACCAGAGTGCCGACGATGTTACGGACCATGTACCTTAAGAATCCATCGGCTTCGATATGAAAGACCAACAATCCGCTTTGTTGTTCGATGAGGTCTGCTGAATAAACTTGACGGGTCGTATGCTG
>JAUVTR010000254.1 GCA_030601425.1 Desulfobacterales bacterium | reverse complement strand
CGGAGAACCCGGGTGCGTTCCGACGGCTCCGGCCGTCGCCAACGCCATTTACAATGCCGTTGGGGTGCGAATCAAGGATCTGCCCATAACCCCGGAAAAGATTCTGGCGGCGATCCGGGAGAAAAAAGGGCTGGATCTTTGTGGCCAGGAGGTGGGTCAGGAGGATACCGGGGAGTGCGTTATAGAGGAATAGATTGACCCGTTGCCGGTTGACCTTCTCTTTGGCAGGGGTAAGACGGATGACGGGTAAAGAAGGAGGTGTGGTTTTGTGGGGTCGTGGCTTCATGCTCCCAACTGTTTTTTTAACTCTAAAAAGGAGGGCTGAAAAATGAGACGAAAATTTGGGTTTTTTATTCTGGTTATTTTTGTTTTAAGCTTAATTTCTGTTGGTTTTTCACCGGCTCCGGTTTTGGCCGAACCCATCAAACTCAGTTATGCCAACTTCCCGCCGGCACCAACTTTTCCCTGCGTGCAGATGGAACGGTGGAAAAAAGAGGTTGAAAAAAGAACGAAGGGCAAGGTGGTCGTCAATACTTTTCCCGGAGGCACCCTGTTGGGTGCGAAAAGCATGATGGACGGCGTCATCGCCGGGCAGGCCGATATCGGCAATCTCTGCATGGCTTACCAGCCCGGCCGCTTCATCGTCACCAATGCCACCAGTTTGCCGGTGGGGATTCCAAATGCCCGTGTGGGGAGTCTCGTATTGTGGGACCTGTGGGAAAAGTATCAACCGGACACCTTCGCGAAGGTCAAAGTACTGGCAATGTTTACCACGGCGCCCACCAATATTATGTCTAAGGTTCCGGTACGAACTCTGGATGATATCAAGGGGCTGGATCTGCGAGCTTCCGGTGGGGCCGCTCAAATTCTGGGCGCCTGGGGGGCAAATCCGGTTGGAATGCCCATGCCGGCAACCGTTGAAGCCCTGCAGAAAGGTATTGTCAAGGGACTCTATTCTTCACTGGAAGTCATGAAGGATTTCAAGTTTGCAGAAAGCTGCAAATACGTAACCAAAACAGATACTGTCATTTATCCTTTTGCCGTTGTGATGAACAGGGACAAATGGAATTCTCTGCCCAAGGATGTTCAAAAAGTATTTTCTGATCTAAGGGTCGAACAGACGAAGTGGACCGGCAATTACATGGACAATCACGTGAAAGAGGCGATGGAATGGTCTGTAAAGTCTCAAAAAGTTGAAGTCATAGAACTTTCCGCGGCCGAAAAGGCCAAATGGGATGCCAGGCTTGAGCCCATCACGGCCAAGTGGATCGAGAAAGCCAAAGCAAAAGGGTTGCCGGCCGAAGCGATCGTTGCTGATATAAAGGCACTTGTCGAAAAACACTCCAAATAAAACAGATGCCTTAGACGGGTGCAATCGTTCAATACCGAAAGCGGATTGCGGAATGATCGGCATTTCGCAGTCCGTTTTCTGCGCAGATAACTAATTCCGATACGCCAGGGGACTCGGGCATGTCAATCCTTGAAAAAATCAGCAGCCTTATGAACCATGCCTTTATTTTCGTTGCCGGCACCTTTATGGTGGCAATGATATTGATAACCTGTACTAATATCTTTTCGCGCCTTGTCTGGGTTCCGGTCAAGGGAACCTTTGAGCTGATGGGATTTTTCGGCGCAGTGGTGACGGCCTTTGCTCTGGGCTATACCCAGGCGAAAAAGGCCCACATTTCGGTTGATATACTGGTGAGCCGCTTTCCGAAACGGGTACAAAAATTTCTCAGTGGCATTAATTGTGTCATATGCATGATATTTTTTACTCTGGGCGGATGGCAAATTGTAAAGTTGGCGAACACATTGCGGACAAGCGGTGAAGTCACCGAAACGCTCAGGATTATATACTATCCGTTTACTTACGGCGTCGCCCTCGGTTGTTTCTTACTTTCACTGGTCCTGTTAGTTGAATTGGCCGAGTTGTTTTTCTCAAATAACGGAGCAACATAATGGATGCCGCATTCGTCGGGATTCTTGGAATTATTGTTCTTCTGATCGTACTTTTTATTCTGGGCATGCCGGTCGGTTTCGCCATGGCGGTGGTCGGTTTCTGCGGATTTTCCTATGTTATCACCCCCCAGGCAGCCCTGAATATGATCGCAACAGATCTCTGGAGTACATTTTCAAAATATGGTTTGACAGTAATTCCCCTATTTATTTTGATGGGTTATCTCGCATTTCATGCAGGAATCGCCGAACGACTGTACGATGCGGCCTACAAATGGGTGGGGCACTGGCGGGGTGGACTGGCAATCGCAACCATTGCGGCGGATGAGATGTTCGCCGCCATCTGCGGATCCAATACAGCCACCGCGGCCACCATGGGAGCGGTGGCGCTGCCGCAGATGAATAAGTACAACTATGACACCCGGCTGAGCACCGGAACGGTGGTGACCGGCGGTACCTTGGGAACCGTCATGCCGCCCAGCGTCGTTCTCATCATTATCGGCCTGCAAACGGAACAATCCATCGTCAAGCTGTTTTTGGCCGGGATTTTGCCCGCGATTGTTCTCGGCCTGCTCTTTGTCGTTACGATCATTGTTTTGTGCCGGATTTATCCGGGTTTCGGACCGGCCGGCCCGAAAACCAGCCTGGTGGAGAAACTGAAATCACTACTGGGGGTCATCGAGGCTGTAACCATATTCGTTCTGGTTATCGGCGGTCTGTATTTCGGCGTGTTCACACCCACCGAAGCCGGTGCGGCCGGCGTTTTGATTACCCTGGTTGTCTCATTTGCAACCCGTAAGTTGACCTTCAAGGGGTTTATTCGCTCCATCGGCGACACCCTAAAAATCTCCTGTATGGTTTACATGCTGGTCACCGGGGCCATCATTTTCGGGCGGTTTTTGGCGGTCACCCGGCTGCCCTTCATGGTGGCGGATTTTGCTGCCTCCCTGCCTGTTTCACCTTACGTAATTTTAGTCATGGTGCTGGTTATATACCTGCTTGGCGGCTGCTTTATGGATTCGCTGGGATTTCTGGTACTCACCATTCCCATTTTTTTCCCATTGGGCGTGGCTCTCGGTTTCGACCCTATTTGGTATTCGATTGTTTTGACGATGGTGACGACCATGGGGGCCATTACACCGCCGGTGGGCGTAAATATCTATGTTGTCAAGGCATTGGCCCCGGATATCGAACTGGGCACCATTTTTAAAAGCGTCTCTTTTTTCCTGCTGGCATGCATCGTCAGCATAATCCTTTTAATCGTTTTCCCCCAACTGGCATTATTCATACCAAATGCGATGTTTGACTAAATTGAAAAAAGAACATATTCAAAGCTTGATTTTTTTGAGATAAGTGTTATTGTAAAAAATAATCTGTAAAGGCCTGTTGAAAATTGACAGGTCGGTTTCGTTCTATAAGGAAAGATCTATTTGTCATTGTGGCAACCTTAAGTATGGAACGAGGAAAATATTTTGAAAGGAGGGTGCCGCCATGGCAGAAGGTGTAGTTAAATGGTTTAACGACAGCAAGGGTTTTGGTTTCATCGAGCAAGAAGATGGTCCGGATGTGTTTGTTCATCATTCGGCAATCCAATCGAGCGGATTCAGGTCTCTTAGTGAAGGCGATCGCGTTAACTTTGACATTGAGCAAGGCCAAAAAGGTCCTGCAGCAACCAACGTAACTGTGGTCTAGCAGAAACTATTTGTTAAAAAAAGGGCATCCCGTAGAATTATTTCGGGATGCCCTTTTTATTTGCTCATGGCATGCGGGTCATCAGGTTTTCCAGATCTTCCTGTGAATCGATATCGAAAAAACACAATGGATCTTTGATCTCCACATACAGTACGCGTTCGGAATTTTTACGGATAATGTTCCGGGCGCCGATGTCTCCGTTGATCATCATGAGTTCTTCATAAATCGGCCGTCTGAAAACAGTCGGATTACCCCCTTTTTTTTTGCAAACCGGGATACACAGGTCCTTTTCTGATTGCCGGAATTGATCCAGCATGTAATCAATGATTTCTGTATTAATCATCGGCTGGTCGCCCAGCAAGTACATCACCGATCCGAAAGTCTGCCGGACGCTCAACAGGCCGGCCTTAAGCGAGGTACTCTGGCCGTCACGGTAGTTGTGGTTAATCACAACTTTTAACTTGGGATGGTCGGCCTTCGTTCCCAAAGCCTGCAGGATGGCTTGATGCTCGTGCCCTAAAACCAGCACCACGGTTTGAAGCCGGGAATCGAGAGCAGCATCCAGAACCCATTCAACTAAATATTTGTCCCTTAGCTTTATGAGCTGCTTGGGCTGCCCGAATCTAACCGATGCGCCGGCAGCCAGTATGATACCCGCCGTTTGTGTTTGGGACGACATTTAAACCTTTCCAAGTCTGGATTTGAGGCTGCCATTAAAACACCATTGGTGCATAGCCTTCCTCGATAAAGCCGGAGATAATGGTTCCAACATAATCGACATTCACCCCCAGTTTTTCCAGCGTGTCGCTGATTCCGTCGCGATCGGACAGAAATTTGCAGGCAATCGGCGTCTCATAGTCCAGCAGATTTGAAGCGGCCTTTATGACCTCCTCATCTTCACACAGAAGGTTTTCAAAAGGGCCGAAAAAAATGACTTTGATATCGTCGACCCATTTGTGTTTCTGAGCGTTTACCGCATACATGATTCCGGTCAGCGCTTTCGCTTTTTCAGCCGTCGAAATGATAACCATAACTTTAGATGACATAAAATCCTCCTTATAATCGGCAAGTTTTCTTAACGCTAACATAGGCAAGCCGGGAAAATTGAATATTGACGATTTGTGGTATCGCTTTGCTCTGTCTTTTCTATTAAAATCGATAGAATTCCTTAAATATTCTATCCGGCTATGACATAAATCATGTGCAAACATGATGTGATTTCAATAAATGAGGTACTAACACAGGCAATTAGTAATTTCTATATGAAAATGGCGCAGGGCGCATGGCCTCTCGATTTGGGATTTCTGAGTGCGGATTTGGGATTTTAAAAGGATTTATTTTCTGATTTATATAGGGATAAGAAGGTATAAGATAGAAGATAAAAGCGCAGGGCTCAAGGTGTAAGGCTCAGGGCAAAGGGCTCAGGGCTTAAGGCCTAAAGAAATAGAATCCATATACCCATCAATATAAAATCAGATATCCTACCTTAT
>JAUVTR010000191.1 GCA_030601425.1 Desulfobacterales bacterium | reverse complement strand
TTGCGGCGCCTTCACAGAGCCGAAAGATATTCCGACTTCGGTGATCGATGCCAGTGCCGCTGCCGGCAAGGTCGGAATCCGGCTTTCGGATGCCAGATGGACTCTGACGAAGACCAAAGAGCTGCCCGAAGAAATCGATATCAAAGGCGAGCCCCCGCGAATCGGTGTTTTTGTATGCTGCTGCGGGACCAATATTGCCGGGTTTGTCGATGTGCCGGCTGTGGTAGAGTTTGCCAAAACTCTGCCCAATGTAGCCTATGCCGAGCAAAACCTGTTCAGCTGCTCGCAGGATACCCAGACCCAGATTTCAGCAACGATTAAAGAGCATCGTCTCAACCGGGTTGTGGTGACTGCCTGCACCCCCAAAACCCACGAACCGCTTTTCCAGGAAACCTTGAGCAACGGGGGGTTGAATAAATATCTTTTCGAGATGGCCAATATTCGCAACCAGTGCTCATGGGTTCACAAAAACGATATGGACAAAGCCACCGAAAAGTCCAAGGACCTACTTCAAATGGCGGTGGCCAAGGTGGCGCTGCATGAGCCCCTGGTAGAACCCAGGATGGAAATCAACCAGGCCACACTGGTCATCGGCGGTGGCGTTGCGGGCATGACAGCCGCCAAAACCCTGGCTGCACAAGGATATAAAACCTACCTGATTGAAAGAAACGGGCAACTGGGTGGCCAGGCACGCAATTTGAATGAAACCTGGCAGGCAGAGCCCGTCGCCCCGTTCCTGAAAGATTTGATAAATGACGTTGCATCCGCTGAAAACATCGAGATATTTTTAAACGCCAGCGTCGACAGCGTCGATGGATTTATCGGAAATTTTAAAACCACGATTCAGACCAACGGTGACAGCAAAGTTTTAGAACATGGCGTCACCCTGATCGCTTCGGGTGCCGAAGAGTTTAAACCGGACGATTATCTGTACGGTCAGGACCAGCGGGTGCTGACCGGCCTGGAGCTCCAGAAGAAATTATTGAACGGAGATGAGTTTGATTCCTGTCGCACAGCGGTATTTGTCCAGTGTGTGGGCTCGCGTATTCCCCAGCGGCCATACTGTTCGAAAGTATGCTGCACCCAATCCTTAAAAAGCGCCTTGAGTCTCAAATCCAAAAATCCCGCTATGGATATTTTTATTTTGTACCGGGATTTGAGATCTTATGGTCTGCGCGAGGACCTTTATCGCGAAGCGCGCAGCCAGGGAATCAAATTCATCCGCTATGATAACGATAATGGAATCACGGTCAGCTCAGCCGATGATGGACTGCAAATTACGTTTGCGGATCGCGTTCTAAGGCGCCAGATGGTCATCTACAGCGAACTTTTGGTCCTGGCCAGCGCCATGGTGCCGGAAAAAACCAACCCTCTGGCGCCAATGTACAAAGTATCTCAAAACGCGGACGGATTTTTTATAGAAGCCCACGTCAAACTGCGGCCCAATGATTTTGCCACCGACGGCGTGTTCGTCTGCGGCCTGGCGCATGCACCCAAACCCATCGAGGAGTCTATTTCTCAGGCCCAGGCCGCTGCCTCCAGAGCCGTTACAGTTTTATCAAAGCTCGAGATTTCGGTAAGCGGAACAGTTGCGTTAGTGGATCCGAATTTCTGCAGCAGCTGCGGAGTTTGTGTGGAGGTCTGTCCTTATTCGGCGCCTAAATTCAATGAAAATACCGGCAAGGCTGAAGTTCAACCTACCCTTTGCAAGGGCTGCGGGATATGTGTGGCCTCCTGCCGCTCAGGGGCCATTCATCTTAAAGGCTTCGAAACCGGTCAAATTATGGCCATGATTCAAACGTGTTTAGTCGTAGACGTGCCATCCGAGACTACGTATAGTTGATTACAGCCCAGTTTGGATGTGCTCGCTCTTTTATTTTGGTTTCAGGTGTCAGGTTTCGGGTGTCAGAAGACCGAGGTCAGAGGGCAGACGACAGATGGCTAAAACTGGAGGATGAAGCACCCTATCTGACTTCTGTTTTCTGTCATCCGTCATCTGTTTACTGACACCTGAACACTGACACCTGACACCTTAAAGAGGTAACCAAAAACCTGAAACCTTTTTCAATATAAGATCATCAATCACGTGAAAGCTGGAGAAGAAATGAAAACATTTACCGACTTGGTTAGAGAAGTTCAAAAACCGGGGCTTTGCCATCGCTGCGGCGGGTGCGTTATGTTTTGTACGGCTATCAATTACGGCGCATTGAAATTGGATGAGGAAGGCAAACCCAGATATGCGGAGAAAGCCAAATGCATCGAATGCGGGCTCTGCAATGCCATTTGCCCGGAAATTGCCGACCTGGATGAAGAGACAAAAGAAAGACTGGGATGGGCCCCGCCCATCGGACGCGTCATCGGAACCTGTATTGCGCGGGCAACAGATGAAAAAATTCGCAAAAAAGCCACCGATGGCGGTGTGGTGACGGCCCTTTTACTGCATCTGTTAAAACGCGGCCGCATCGACGGCGCCATTGTGACCAAACAATCCGGCCCGTTTCAGCGTGAACCGTTTCTGGCCGTCTCAGAAGAAGATATTATCAGTGCCGCCGGTTTTTTCTTTGATACATCCCATGGCATGACCAGCTTCAGCGACCATTATTTAATCTACTCGCAGATCAAAGGATTTGATCCTTTGATCAAAAAAGGTTTGCAGCGCGTTGCCTTTGTAGGCACCCCCTGTCAGGTAAAGGCCGTTAGAAGGATGCAAACCCTTAACATTATCCCTTCCGATACCATCAAATTTTGCCTGGGGCTGTTCTGTTCGGGCAATTTCATTTTTGGAAAAGAACAACAGGCAAAAGTTGCTGAAATCGGCGGATTTCAATTTAAAGATGTCAAAAAAATAAATATTAAAGAAGAGCTCATCGTACACTTGAACAGCGGTGAAGTAAAAACCATCATGCTGGATGAGCTCGAATTCATGAAGCGTTTTGCGTGTTACTTCTGTCCGGATTATTCCGCCGAGTACGCCGATGTGTCCTTCGGCGGCATCGGTGCCGAAGAGGGTTGGACAACCGTTATTACCCGCACACCTGTCGGCCGGGCGATTTTTGCCGACGCGAAACCTAAAGAGATTGAGGTAAACTGCCAGGAGGACTTTCCCAAAATGGCCGCGCAGGTGCTTAAAAAAGTGCATAAATGGTCTGCCCGTAAAAAAGATATGGCAGCTAAAAGCAGAAAATTGCTGAACACCAAATATCCCGGCATCAAGAAAGATACTTGATTTTCAGCCATCCGGATCTTCCAATCCTTTTCAAAATTGGAAAAACCCAAACTTCCAGTAGTTACCACAGGGAAGATAAGATCCACACTTTTTAGATAAACATTTTTTTTAGATTTGAATAAGATATCCATATAAATTTTGGATTGAAGATTAATAGCCGAAATCCACAATTTAGCTAGAGTGTGGGTTGCGTAACCTAATATGCAACCACGGGTAGTAACGAAAGTGGCAAAATTTTACACGTGAGATTTAAAACGAATATCACAAGAATTTTGGAGATTCAAAAGGACCGATATGTTGGTAATATCTTTATTTTAGCTCGCGAATCCGTACTTACCATGTATAGTGTTCACCGAAAGATAAAGATTGCAGAATAATTCTGATGGTGGGTAGTGAAAATTTTCTGAGGGCGCAAAGCATTAGTAGCCGAATTCCAGCGCTTATCACAATTCAACGCCGGTTTGCTTTTTCTTCTGCACAGGCTGCCTATATTGATTGCGAGCAGTGGAATGGACGACAATGTCCCGAATCTGAATACCTTGGAGAATGCGTAGAGGCACATCAACGCCAGCTTTGCCAAGGGCCCAGACCTTTCGGTAAAAATCCGCCATCCCATGCACATCTTGATTATTAACGGAAAGAATAATATCACCGGTCTTGATCCCGGCCTTTTCAGAGGGACTGCCTGATGTAACGCGCTCTACAAATAAGCGCCCGTATAATTCTTGCGTCCTAACACCGAGCCAAGGTCGCAAAGGTAGATCGGAACTCCCTGAACGCTTCAAGTCGCTGAGAATCGGTTTCAACACATCTATGGGCACGAACATATTTGTTGGCATTACTCCCAGATCCGCAATCGTAAGCTGAGAAAACAAATACCCAATACCAACAAGGTGGCCATCGCGATTAATAAGAGCGGCACCGCTGAATCGTTCAATCGGAGGGGCTGTAAATATAGCATTCTCCAGAAGATACTCCCATGGACCGGCAAATTCTTTCCGGGCAACCACTCTAACCCCCTGGACTGCGTCCTGGGTTCCATAGCTTGCGGTCAGAACCGGGTCACCCTCCTTGACTTCTGATGAACTGCCCAGCGGCATGGGTGTCACTTGCAGCGGCGAAGTTGCCCGCAGCAGACCAAAGCCGGTATTGCGGTCATAAGCGACAACAATTGCATTGACTGTTTTGCGATCTTTTCCGACTATTTCAATTGTCTCGGCCTCAATCGTCTGGAAACCAATGGTGAGGATATGTCCGGTTTTATCAATGACAACACCACTTGCCACCCGATTGGTCCCAAATCTTTCTGCTGTGCGGGCATTTTCCGGCACCGAGATTCGAATCTCAACAATAGCATCCAAGGCTTTTTCCGCTCTTTGTTCCGCATGGACAGTAACCGAAAAGGTGGCTAAAATAACGAAGAGAATATTCAGGTTAATTTTTTTCATAAAAACCTCCCTTTCATTGGCAAGTGTCAAGCGAGGACTAGTGCCTCACAACTTATTGTAAAATCATCTCTGTCCAACGACAAACAATTATCACTTCAGTTAGACAAATAGCGTCTTCGTCTCTCGCATCAATTGCCCTATTGGCAATTTGCTTAGGCATGACCTTTCTGCTTCGCTGAAGTCCAGTTGAATCAGAAGCTCTCTTGTTCGAACCCTTGCCAACTATCTCAAGGCGTTAATCGATCTTTACCGGCAGGACGGATCGTTGCTCGAGCGCCATAGAATTTCTACCCCCGGACGGGAACCGATCAAACTTTCAAAAAACAAAAATTAGCCGAATGAAATTATGATTTCGTTTCCAAATCTACCGATTAATTAATTTCAATTTTTCAACGTATCCGCAAGGAATTCCGTAAAGCGTTTTCAGGATTTTTTATCGGCAGCCTCCTGATAACACTTACTACCAAAAACGGTAAACGCATGTGGGACCCCACTGTAGGTGATCATCTCGTGGGCAACGCCGGCCGATTCCAGTTTCTTAGTCAATTCAACGAATTGACCCATGGTAATCGCGTATCGGTCGAACCGTGCATAATTAAAATTTCCCCCCGCGTTTTGGTGTAATTTTGATCGATTTTATGAAATGTTATTTTAGGCTCTAATTATCACTCCTGATTACTATTGATACCAAGTCAACATAGAGTAATTTCAACTAGCTAAAACCAGTGTAAATGTTTGCTAAAAGGCTGCCATTAGCCGAGCAGCCTTTCAACAAATAAAATGTGGATGTATATTGGTTCAGGAGAGATGTTTCTTAAAAAACGATATGGTGCGTTCCCAGGCGATTTTCGCTTGCTCTTCATTATATCGGGGTGTTGAATTGTTATGGAAGCCGTGACGTGTACCTTTATAGATATGCATCACAAAATCTTTCTTGTTCTCTTCCAAAGCTTTCCGGTACTCCTCGCGTGTAGCGTTTATACGAGGGTCATTCTCGGCATACTGAATCATCAGTGGTGCTTGAATTTTGGCAACATCTTCAGTTGCTGGGGCTCGACCATAAAACGGAACACCAGCATTCAGGTCTTTTCCCATACGCACTGCAAGATTATTGACAACACCACCACCATAGCAGAAGCCTGTTGCTCCGAGCTTGCCATTAGACAACTTATGGCCTTTTAAGAATCTGGCACTGTTCAACAGGTCCGTGAAAAGTTTGTCTTTATCCAAAGACTTTTGCATGACTTTTCCATCGTCATCGTTTCCGGGGTAGCCACCGATGGGAGAGAGCCCATCAGGTGCAAGTGCGAGAAAACCTTCAACAGCGGCACGACGAGCCACATCTTCAATATAGGGGTTTAAGCCTCTATTTTCATGAACAATCAGAACAGCAGGAAAAGGTCCATCACCGGTAGGCTTAACCAGATACCCGCGCATCTTGCCTGATGTACCGCCGGGAGAGTCATACTCGACATATCGGGCTTTGATTCGTTCATCGGTAAAGGAGATTGTTTGAGCTTCAACATAGCGTGGCAGCAGAGCTTCCGCCATAGCGAGAGCTGACCCACCAACGACAGTCAGTGCCGAGGCTTTAGTCAGGAAATCACGCCTTGTCATCTGGGTGTGGCAGTATTCGTCGTATAAGTCATATACTTGGGGATCGAGTGTCTCCTTTTTCATAATGGCCTCCTTTGACATGATTAATTGAAGTGTTTTGACAGCAATTTTCAATAAACGCCTTGATCAACACGGGGAAGTCAACAAATGACCGTACTATATTATTCTGAATCATACGGTGATTGCCCGTACCATTGCAGCTCGAATGTTTGCACCATTATAGAAAAGGAAATCAACACTGCCATTACAAAGATGGAATAATGCAGTTTGAATTATTTTTTAGTTATCGGGTATCCCCCCGAATGACGATTGTTCAATATTAAAAATTCTATTGAATCTAAAGTATGACAATGTGGTATATTGTCAACAGGATCAAATTTACTTTTTGTCCGCTTGGCAGTAAAAATAACAGCATTTTATTTCCAGTTGTATAATATCTTCATCTTGGAGCAGATTATTAAACCCAAGGACTTGCCATAGTTTATCAAATTTTCGATCGCATGTTGGATTCGCAAGTCCTCAAGGTTTTGCTATCTCTCAATTTTTGGATGTCGTGCCTGAATTGAATTTTTAGAGGTGCACGAAAAATTAGGGATTAGCGAACGGATGGTGAACTTTTTCGAAAGGTTGGATTTATAGCCGTTATGTTGTGGGTTTTATTATGTTGCGGGAATTTAATTCTCTTCATTTAATTCTTCTTATCTTATTCCGTTAAAATAAAAAAAATCCATTTGATTCTTCTAATTCCCTTTCAATTTCCTTCTGATCTTGATAATTTATTCACGATCCCCACAAAATGATCCTAATAGAAGAATAATCAATTCCTTGTGGAGATCATGAATACCTGCTTAGCGGGGCCTCAGAGCG
>JAUVTR010000038.1 GCA_030601425.1 Desulfobacterales bacterium | reverse complement strand
ATAATTGCTTTTTTTGGAATCTTTTGGACCATTTGGGGAATAATAAATATTAAAAAGAGTAAAAGTAAATAATGAAAAAATAAGCCATTTTATTAATCTGATTTATAACGAAATATTTATAGAAAATTATCATTTTAATTTAAAAATGCGAATAGCTTCATTTTTGTTCTTATTATGCTTTTGTGTATCCTGCGTGTGGATCACGATTCTATTACGTTTTGGATTGCCCCAACCTCACATTATTAGGGGGCCAGATATTTCCTATGTCCCGCTTGTGGTCAGCGCACTGCTGTTATTATCAGCTGTGTTTTCTATCTACCTGGGCAGAAGAGTTAATCCGCCGCCTTTAAAAAATCGTACTTTTTTTAGATGGGTTTTATTTTTTATAGGCGTGCTGATTTTATTTGGTGGATTCGTGGTCTTCAGTGTGAGTCTTTATTCACCATACCTTTTTGGGTCAGAGCACTCAGTACCGGAAATTGGTGTTATATCCTGGTTAATCGTGTCGCTGATCCTTTCACTAATCCTTTATGTTGCTTCCAGAATGAATTCTTCTCAACGCCCCAATTTATTCAGATACTTTGCTTTAGTTATCGCTTTTTTAGCTGCATCTTTAACGACTGTTGAGGTTCTAATATTAATTTACGCTGCGCCTGTTCAACCACCAACAGCATTTTTATTTTTATCCGGATTGATGACAATCGCCTTCATACCGTATGCTTTGCTGTTATTAGGGATAACCAAAGATTACATATCGATAAAAAAAAGGCAGCCAGGAACCTGAACAAAATTGAGATCGCTACCTAAAAGAGGGGTATTTTTTAGTTTTTCAGGATCAATAGAGGAAAAAGGCGGGTACCATTCGCATACGTCTGTTTCGCCGAATATTATTCTTCAATAATTGATTTATTGTTAAATCCTACCTGAATTCTGCCGAAATTTTATCATCCACGCCAATTGTGGAACATGGGGACGCCCATAAAATTATAAGTTTCTATTAAGGCCCAACTATGCTATCCTAAAAGCATGCCCCGCAAAGCCCGCATAGATGCTCCTGGTGCCCTGCACCATATCATTGTTCGCGGTATCGAAAGGCGCAAGATATTCAAAGACAATGCCGACCGGCAAAGCTTTGTTGAGCGCCTGGGCGATATTCTGAGCGATAGCCAAACCCCCTGTTATGCCTGGGCCTTAATTCCAAATCATGCCCATCTGCTTTTGAAAACAGGCCTCACACCGATTGCCACAATTATGAGAAGGCTGCTGACCGGCTATGCGGTCTATTTCAACCGCCGTCACCGCCGATGGGGGCATCTGTTTCAGAACCGCTATAAGTCCATTTTGTGCCAGGAAGATAATTATCTGCTGGAGTTAGTGCGCTATATTCATTTAAATCCATTGCGGGCAAAACAAGTATCTGATCTAAAAAAATTAGAGCGTTACCCTTATTGTGGCCATTCAGTGCTGCTGGGCCATCATTCAAATAATTGGCAATCAGTAGATGAAACGTTAAAGCTGTTTGGGGAAAATGTGTCTATGGCTCGCAGGAGATATCGCGAATTTGTAAAAAAAGGCGTCAATCAGGGCCGGCGACCTGAGCTGGTTGGTGGCGGTCTGATTCGAAGCATCGGTGGTTGGCAAGCGTTTAAGGCTCTTGCTAGGGCGGATGCACACTTAAAGAGCGATGAGAGAATATTGGGTGATAGTGATTTTGTCGAAGAAGTTCTAAAAAAGGCCCAAGAACAGCGTGAGCGCCAGTATCAATTGGAAGCCGATGGCTTCAATATCGATCAAGTAGCGCAGCGGGTGGCTGCAATGCTCGGTGTCAAATGTGAACAAGTATGGAAAAAAGGCAAGCATCCCCAAACAGTCAAAGCCCGCAGTTTGTTATGCTACTGGGCGGTGCGTGAGTTAGGCATTAGCGCCACTGAGCTTGCCAGACGAATCGGAATCAGCCAACCGGCCATCAGTCAGAGCGTAAAAAGGGGTGAGGCCATTGCCAAAGAAAATGGATTTGTACTAATGGATTAATAGAAACTTATAATTTTATGGGCGTCCCCCTCAACTGTGGAAAATGGTAGAGCGTGAAAAAGGGAGCATTCTTAGTTTTTCAGTTCGCGGGGATTGATTTGATCGAGATAATTTAAGCTGCTTTTTTTCTGTTTTCTTAATTCGGCCTTAACCGCTAACCCAATTTTCTGAACCGTGTAAGGCTTTTTGACATACTTTCCGGCCCCAAGCTGCTGGGCTTCTTTAACTCTGTCTGTTTCCGAAAATCCGCTGGCGATAATTGCCTTTTGCATCGGATGCAACTCAATGATGCGCTTATACGTTTCTAAGCCGTCAATTCCTGGTTGCATGATCATATCCAAAACGACTAAGTCTGCCGTTTCTTTCTTTAGAAACTCAACTGCTTCTTTACCGCTTTTTGCTGTTTTAACGGAATAGCCCAGTTGAGACAATATTTTTGAGGCAATTTCTCTTTGCTCTTTTATATCATCGACCACCAGGATTGATTCTCCATTACCCTGGTAATCAACGGATTTTTGGATGTGTTGATTTTCTGTGCTTTGTTCTCTTGTCACCGGAAAATAGAGCTTGAAGGTGGTCCCCCTTCCCGGGTTGCTTTCGACATGGATGTATCCTTTGTGATCCTTGACGGTTCCCCACACGACGGCCATACCCAACCCGGTTCCACTTCTGCCCATTACTTTTTTCGTATAAAATGGCTCAAATATTTGACCGATCTCCTCCTGAGGTATGCCAACGCCGGCATCAGATACCGTTAAAACCACATAATCACCCTCTTCGACATCATCGTAACCTGTTATGGGTTTATCTACATATTGATTTTCAGCCTTTATTAGAACCTGTCCGCCTTCCGGCATGGCTTCGGCAGCATTCGAGACTAAATTCATCACCGTTTTTAAAAGGTGTACGGGAGATCCTTTTAAATTTAAAAGTGCGGAATCAAGATGCGGTTGCACCTCTACCAGCGGGTGAAATGATTTTAATTTTGCGAACTGCGGGCTATCAAGATACTCGGTTATAATATCATTAAGATTCACAATTTCGGAAATGGAAACACCTCTTCTTGCCAGGGTTAATAAATCCTGAACAGTTGCAGCAGCCTTTTTGCCGGAATCCTGAATGGTCTGAATGGGTCCAATGAGTGGACTATCCTTGGGAAGGTCCATTAATATTAAATCAGGATAACTTACAATACCGGATAGGATATTATTCAGATCGTGAGCGACACCTCCCGCAAGGGTACCGATTGCTTTCATTTTTTCGGCCTGCTGGAGCTTCTTTTCTAATTTCTGCCTCTGCTGTTCAGAGCGTTTTCGTTCTGAAACATCCCGCATTAGCCCTCGAAATCCAATAATCTCACCCTGCGTGTCTTTAATGGGAGAAGCGGACAGGTCAATGGTAATGACCCTGCCGTCTTTCCAATTAATATCAAGATCCGCCAGAACTAATGGTTTGCCGGTTCGGCTGATTTGATTAAATACTTGAATTATTTTTTCCACAGTTTCCGGACCCGAATATTGCTTATAGCTGATACCCATTAATTCTTCGGCAGAATGCCCCATAATTTTGCACAATGAATTGTTGAAAAATGTCAGATTGCCGGCCAGATCGATCTCAAAATAGCCCTCTTCTATGTTCTCAAGGATGTTACGATATTTTTCTTCACTTCTTCGAAGGGCATTTTCAGCTTGAACCCGTGAGGTAATATCTATTATGGAGGCAATACTCCTTTTGGTATCCGGAATCATGCTGGTCTGAATAAAAACATTCTTGGTGCTGCCATGTTTGTCTACTAGCTTAGATGTGTATTCAGAAGGATAACTACCATTTTGCTTTCTTCTTGCTTCATGATACCCCGCTATTCTTCCAAGGTCTTCATCGGCCACAAAGTCGCTAGATTTCATTTTGCCTTCAATTTCTGCTTTTGAATATCCTGCCATCTCTTCAGCTTTTGCGTTTATCTTTGAAATGGTCATATCATCTTCAACAATGATAGTCGCTGTCCCTGTATTCTCAAAAACGCTTCGATATTCTTTTTCGTTTTCCTGCAGAGCATGCTCTGCCTTTTTACGCTGCTCAATCTCTTCAAGCAGCACCTGGTTTTTAATGTCCAGCTCCCGTGTTCTTTTTCTGACTTTAGCTCTTAAAACCTGATTCAAAAACAGAACAATCAGGAGTAACAATAAAGCACCGCCGCTAATTCCCAACAACCAGGCGATATTGACCGGCTTCGTATCCACCCCGATCCAATTGTTTATGGACTGGTAATACATAGAGCCTTTGTCCATTTTGAGTTTGCGAAGGTGGTGATCGAGGGCATCTAGGATTGCTTTGTTTTCTCCTTTTGGAACAGCAAAGTGGATTCTTTGAGGGCTTAGAATAATTGAAGTTTTGTTAATATCATAATCTCTTTCAAATTGATGGCCGTAAAGATAACCGACAAGGCCGGCTTCGCATTTTCCGATCTCAACAAGCTTTAATACATCATCATATTCAAAGGCTTCTATAAATCTGCTATCTATACCAAACTGCTTAACAAGGCTTCTTAAATTTAAAAAAAACACGTCACTCTGAAGGACGGCAATTTTTTTACCTTTTAAATCCAGGATGGACTCTATTCCGGAATGCTTGTTCACATAGATTTGACCCCAATTCGTTAAGACATTTTCATACGTAAAATCATAACGTTTTTTACGCTCCTGTGAATACGCAATTGCTCCCAATATATCTATTTCAGCAGATTTTAAATTCTGCAGACACTCGGACCAGGAACAACTGATATACTCAATATTCCAGTCTTCTTCGTCGGCGATATGAGCGAGTATATCGGCAAATATTCCTTTTATTTCACCATCGTTATCTTTAAACAAAAGCGGTTTGTTTTGATACGCACCCACTTTAATGGTGGTTTTCGCAAATAAGTTAATCGGATTGAGAATATAAACAAGCAAAATACAACTAAATAGAATTAGAGTGTTTTTTTTCATAACCAGCCCACAAAATAACTTTGATATCGATTTGTCAGTTTATAGTTAATATGAAATAAAATTAAGGTGGTGATCGGGTTTGAACAAAGGATTTGCTCAATTTAAATATCAGCCGAATTGTCAATAACCTTAATAGGTTTTATTATACTGGATAAATTTTAAAAAGGGGAAATTATTATAAGGAATTGGGTGTAAAAAAAGGCAAAATCGAAAAAGGCGCTTTAGTTTTTCAGGATCATCTGAGGAGAAAAGACGGATACCATCCGGACCTTTTTGTCTGTCCGATACAGTTTTTTAAATTCGACTTATCGATAAATCCTACCTGAATTCTGTTGAGATTTAATCATCGACGCCAAAGATATACGAAATTAACACCGCGCGCATCCGCATACCGGTTCAGAAAAACGGGATGTTGTTGACTAAGCGGACTTAAGACAATAGGATAGCGGCGGCAGTCAATCTGAGAGGTGGACCTTACCGCGACAAGCACAAAAATAATCATCAAGGGACAAATTATCTGAAAACCAAACCATTTACCGCAGTCTGCCGTGGTAAAAAACATTTTCCAAGGGGTGGATTATGGGACTTTATGATTTTACCTTTTATGATCTGATTATCCGCAATGCCGTTTGCTTTAAAGGAAATGACGCATGGTTCGAGGCGGATGAAAATCGAACACTGACCTTTTTACAATACAAGGAAAAAGTGGATTATCTGGCCTGCGGTTTACAGAAATCCGGCATTAAAAAAGGCGACCGCATCGGGGTTGTGGGAAAAAATAGTCTCGAATATTTCCTGCTTTACGGTGCTGCGGCGGCTTTGGGCGCTATTATGTTGCCCAATAACTGGAGGCTTTCGGCCGAGGAAGTGGGTTTTAATTTAAATGATTGTGAACCGAAACTGGTTTTTGCAGACAAGGAATTTCAGGAACTGGTGCAGGGTCTAAAGGCCAAGCTTCCATCCGTGGAAAATTTTTATAACTTGAGTCCGGAAGGCGGCAGTTTCCTTGCTTTTGACTCCCTGATGGATAACCCGGGTGACTTTGATCAGACCGATGTATCCAGCGATGATGGGTTTGTCATTATCCATACGGCGGCGGTGGCCGGCAGGCCCAGGGGGGCTTTGCTGTGTCACGGAAATGTTGTCTGTGCGGATATGCATTTTGATTACCTTTTCAATGTGATCCCTGAGGATGTGCACCTGAATCTATTACCCCTTTTTCATATCGCCGGTCTGATTATGGCCACCACCAGCTTTCATGCCGGGGCTTTGAACGTGAATATGAGTAAGTTTGATGCAACCCGGGCCGTTGAGCTTATTGAAGAAAAGAAAGTATCCATGCTGTTTACGTTTTCACCGATTCTGTCCTCCATTCTCGAACAAAATGAGAAAACCGGTAAAGGGATCAAAAGCCTCAGGCTCTCGGCCGGGCTGGATACGCCCGAAACCATAGAAAAATATCAACAGCTAACCGGTGGAACGTTTTACAGCATCTATGGCCAGACGGAGACGACTTGTGTGGCCACCTATGGCGCTTACAATGACAGGCCCGGATCGGCAGGCAAAATGCTGCCCCTTACCTTGCTGCGGTTGGTGGATGACTACGATCATCCGGTTCCGGCAGGGCAGGTGGGTGAAATCACCGTGAAAGGGCCGATGGTCTTTAAGGGTTACTGGAATCTTTCCGAGGACAATGAATACACCTTTCGAAACGGGTGGCATCACAGCGGCGACCTGGGCCGTTTTGATGAAGACGGTTTTCTCTGGTATGCGGGGCGTAAGGCCGAAAAAGAGCTGATCAAGCCGGGAGGCGAAAATGTCTACCCGGCAGAAGTGGAGAAGGCGATAATGGAACACCCTGCCATCGAAAAAACGGTTGTTTTCGGCGTACCGGACCCCAAATGGAAGGAAGGGATCAAGGCCGTCTGCCAGCTCAAAGAAGGACAGTCGCTGGAACCAAAGGAGTTAATCGAATTTGTCGGAAGCCGGATTGCCAGATACAAAAAACCCCAGTATGTTGAATTTATTACCGATTTTCCACTTCTTGAAGATGGTTCGGCAGATAGGGCCAAGATCAAGGAGTTGTATGGGGGAGAGCAGTAAGCGTTAATCATTATTTTTTAATTTTGAATGCCTGGCAAGGCGGTCGGCATCGTATCCGGCTTTCTTATAATTTTCGAGGGCTCTCGTTTTAAGGCTCTTATCTTTGATTTTCTCAGCGTGCTTGTCAGCCAGTTCAGCGGCGTGACTCCACATCCCTGACTTTTCGTATTCTTTTATCTTATTTTCCGTGTTGATATGTTCTCCGGATTCCTCCATGACCGCTGAATGGCACCAGGAGATGATTTTTTTAACCTTCTTGCCACAATAGAGGCAGCTTGACAGGGGTTTCTCATTGATCTGCTGAAATACCTCAAATCCGGAAAAGCAGGAATGACAAGCTTTGTCAGGGTTTTCGGTCTGATATTCGTAGATAGGCATTTGCCGGGTCCGCAGATTAAATTTATAAATAAAAAATTGATGCTCAAAGCTCAAGGCTGAAGGCTCAAAGCAAAAAAATGAGCCTCAGATTCAATAGTATCCGCAGATTACGCAGATTAACGCAGATTAAATTTTAAATAAAAAGATCATAATGAAGGCAGAATATATTTGTCAAGAACCTCAAGCTGTTATAACTTTATGCGTAGTATAACAGAAATTTTGGTTTTGTCCACGGTGGTCAATCGGAAAGAAAGTCTATTTTGGAGTTTTCATCACTCTATCATTGACGCAGTTAGGTGCGCTCGGTAAAGTGTGATATTCGTTCTCTTTTTTTGAATGCGATGATCGGGTAAATTCAATCAGCTTTAGAAAAAAAGGAGGGATGGCAATTATGGCCAGCGATGATATTTTAAAAGGGAAAAAGATTCTGGTAGTAGATGATGAACCTGATATTCTGGAAACCTTGGAGGAATTGCTGGATGAGTGTGATATTGAAACGGCTTCCACCTTTGAATCGGCCAGAGAACTCTTAAAGAGTAAGGTCTACGATGCGGCCATCTTAGATATCATGGGAGTTAAGGGATTTGATCTATTGGAGATTGCAATCGGTAGAAAGATTCCGGCATTAATGCTCACTGCCCACGGTTTAAATCCCGATAACCTGGTGGGCTCAATTAAGCTGGGCGCCAAATCTTATATCCCCAAGGAAAAGATGAGTGAGATCGACCTCTATCTCAAAGAGATATTCATTGCCCGAGAAAAGGGAATAGAGAAATCAGGCAACTGGTTTGCTCACTTGAAATCCTTCTTTGACAATCGATTCGGAAGCGGGTGGCAGAATAAAGATAAAAAATTCTGGCAAGAATTCGACAATACATTTAAGGTTTCAAAGGATGAGCTCGAAAAAATCATGTAAAATCTTTTCGAGTCAGATCAGGCCAGCCACCGTTTCCTTCTGTGGTAGTGCTTCACATCCCGGTAGCTTTTCTTTCCAACCGCAGTCAGGCCCAGGTAGAATTCCCGGACATCGGCGTTTCCCCTAAGAGTTGCGGCCTCCCCATCCAGGACCACCCGGCCGTTTTCCATGACATAGCCATAGTCGGCATAATTAAGGGCCATGGCTGCATTTTGCTCTGCCAGGAGCATCCCCACCTTCTCTTCTTCATTCAGACGTTTGATGATGTTGAAGATCTCTTTTACCAACAATGGCGCAAGCCCCATGGAGGGCTCGTCCAACAGCATGATGCGGGGCTTAGCCATGAGGCCTCGTCCGATAGCGCACATCTGCATCTCACCTCCGGAGATGTAGCCGGTCTTGACGTTACGGCGCTCCTTAAGGCGCGGAAAATACTGGTAGACCCTGTCCAGGGCTTCCTGGATCCCTTTTTTGTCACGACCCCGGGTATATGCGCCTGTGAGAAGATCATCCTCCACGGTCAGGTGCTCAAAGGTGTGCCTTCCTTCCATGATCTGGATGACCCCCATTTTCACCAGCTGGGGCGCAAAGAGTTTGTCAACACGCTTTCCGTCAAATTCCACGGTCCCTTTGGTCACCTCGCCGCGCTCGGCCTTCACGAGGTTTGAAATCGCCTTCAGGGTGGTGCTCTTACCGGCCCCGTTTGCCCCCAGCAGAGAGGCAATCTGCCCCTCATACACATCGAGGGAAACCCCCTTTAGGACCAGAATGACGTGCTCGTAGATGACTTCAATATTATTGACCTTGAGTAAAGGCGCCTGTTCCGTTGCCATAACGATCTTTTCACCCCCCGTATTTTTTATCGCAAGGATGGAATTAAAGGTACCCGCCTGCCGAATTCCGCACGCTTCATGTTTCACATTTCCTGTATTACGTTAGCAGCTTTGGACCCGTCTGCCACTGAAATACAGATGCGCAACCGGCGCATAAGTTGGGCTGAAGGGTGGGTTTTAACGATCCTCACCCTTCAGCCTTTAGACAGTTTTGTTAGCATTATCAGGGACCAGTTCTGAGCTTGATCCCTTTCTCTTTGGCATATTTGGCCGCAGATTTCTCGATCAGCCCTCTGACGTATTCCCTCATGGGCGTTATGACCTCTCCGGTACTGACCCACTTCTCGCCGTCCCATTGCTGGTAGAAGACCACTCCGCCGCCCTCATGATCTTGCCAGGTATTATGCATGGGCTGCATCAGGCCCTCAGCCCCAATCTCTTTGATGCGTTCCACGGTAACGTTCAGGTTTTCCATCCCCCAGCGGAATTCCTCTCCGGTAAGCACCTTAATCCCGAATTTCTTTTGGGCCGTCAGGATCGCCTCATGGTTCAAAATGCCGGCAATGAATCCCCTGTTATAATAGACGGTACCCACACGGGTGAAGGCGATATTGCCTTTCATGGCGCCATAGACCTTGTCAACCACCTCCTGGATGATGGGGAAGTCTCTCCCGACACCATGGAAGTTTGTGCTGTAGTATCCCTTGGCCGCTGGACCGGCCGGCATCGCGTCCTCTTCCGCGCCACACCACCAGACGCCCAGGATCTTCTCTCTGGGGAAACCGAGTCTGGCCGCTTCTTTCAGCGGTATGGTGCAGGAGACCCCCCAGTTGCGGTTGATGACCCAGTCCGCCTTATAACGCCGGGCGATATCCAGCCACTGGGCCTTCTGGTCGATTCCGGGCCAGGGCACGGGGAAGTGCCGCACCTTGAAACCGAACTTCTCGGACATGGAGTCCAGGATGGGTTTGGTCTCCTGGCCGTAAGGGACGTCGATATGCAGGTTGGCGATCTTCAATCCCTTCAAATACTTTCCAATGTTTGCCATGTCTTTACCGTCCCAGCCCTCCTTCATAGCGATCCACTTGATCTTAGCCGTATTCTGGGACCAGTAGTTGGTGGGGGTGGTGAAGACCCAGGGAAAGACCCGGCCGTCCGATGCATCGGCCCGACCGTAACCACTGGAGATGATAACGATCTTGTCTTCAGTACCCTTAGGGATCAGGGCATAGGTGATGCCCGTGCTCAAAGGATGAACATAGGCCATTTTGTCCTTGAAGCGGTTGTAGCACTCAACGCCACGTGCCGTATTGTAAGCGGTTTCACATTCCTCCCACTTGTACATGATCTTGCCGTTGATCCCGCCCCTGGCGTTGATGAGCGCCATGAAGTCTTCCATACCGCTGCTGAACCCGCTCCCGCCTGCTGCAAAGGGGCCGGTTCGATAGGCCAGGATACCGACAAATTGCTCCGGCTTCTTCTCCTCGGCTGCCATTGCCTGACCTGATATCATGATAAAGCCAGCTACCAAGATCAAGGCAACAATGCCAGAAAGTAATTTACGTGCCATGTTTGTTCCCTCCTTTTTTGGGTGGTTAATGATTCAACTTAATTTCAAGCGCGCATTTGTTTTATTGCTAATGGTTGACTATTTGATAAAGCTCTAACGCTCTGCATAAAATGGTTGAACAAATCAACGATTCACCTACCTAATATGGAAAAGGCCATAACCGCATCTTATCCTTGATGGTGTGCCAGAGTCTGGCCATGCCATAGGGTTCCACAATCAGAAAGAAAACGATCAGTCCCCCGAATAGGATGGATTCAATATTGGCGAGGATATCCGCAGGAACCACATCCATAAATGATCCTAAAAATTGATTAATACCGATGGGCAGCATCACAAAGAACCCCGCCCCCAGAAATGAACCCAGGACGGTTCCCAGACCGCCGACAATGATCATGCCCATCATGGCAAAGGAAACCATGACGTTGAACTCTTCGATATTCGCGGCTCCCACATAAGTGAAACAGATCAGCGCGCCGGCTACCCCGGCATAGAAAGTGCTGACAGCGAAGGCAATGAGTTTGTCACGGTACAGATTCACCCCGATAATCTCGGCGGCAAAATCCACGTCGCGGATGGCCATCCAGTTCCTCCCCAACTGGCCGCGCACCAGGTTCTTGCCGAAGGTCATGAGTACGGTCATTAGACACAGGGTCAGATAGTATTTCTTGACGGCCGTGTCTAGGGGGATAAATCCGAATAAAAACATTTTCGGTGCCTCGATGGTCCCGAAAACCCCGCCGCTCACCCACTTCCAGTGCACAATGACCCATTCTATGATAAACTGTGACGCTAAAGTAGAAATAGCCAAATAAAATCCCTTGATTCTAAGGGAGGGCAGCCCAAAGATGGTCCCCACGGCCGCGCTAATGAGGCCACCACCCAGAATGCTCGGTACGAGCGGAAGGCCGAGACGGCCGTAAAGGTTAAACGAAGCATAAGCCCCCACAGCCATAAAGGCGGCATGTCCGATGGAGATCTGGCCGGCGTATCCGGCTAAGACATTGAGCCCAAAAGCGGCCAGGGCAAAGCAGTAAAAGGGGATGATGATGTTGGTGATAAAGTACTCACTGGTAAACAAAGGGACCACCACAAAGGCCATAAACAGCATGAAGATGAATCCCCAGCGGTCCAGCGGGATAGGAAAGATGGCCATATCACTGGCATAACTATCTTTGAAATTGCTGCATTCTCTATAGAACATAAGCTAACTCCGTTGCACAAAGAAATGCCTAAAGTTTAAAATGCCTCTCCGCAATCCGAAATCTGCAATCCGCAATTGAATGATTCCGCATTCCGACTTCCCATCAAACCCTCTCGATGATCTCTTTTCCAAACAGCCCGTAAGGTCTAAAATAGAGGACAATCAGGGCCAGCAGATAGGGGAAAAAGGTCTGAATGCCTCCGCCCACATACGGGCCTATGAAGACCTCACCCAGATTCTCCCCGGCTCCGACAATCAGGCCGGCAATGATAGCGCCGGGGATACTGTCAAGCCCGCCGATAATCAACACGGGCAACGATTTAAGGGCAATATATGTAAGGCTGAACTGGACGCCCAGGCGGGTGCCCCAGGCCACGCCCGCCACGGTGGCCACCACGCCGGCAACGATCCAGGTGATCGTCCAGGCCTTCAACAGCGGGATACCCACAGACAGGGCCGCCTCATGGTCATCGGATACGGCCCTCAGTGCCCTGCCGGTCCTCGTCTTCTGAAAAAACCAGACTAACCCGATCACCAGAATGGCGGCCACGCCTGTAAAAAAAAGATCAAATGTGCTCATGAATATGCCGCCTATCACAATGGGAGTGTCCGGAATACCCAGATTCAGCCCCTTGGCCTGGGTCCCGTAAATAGACTGGCCGATTCCCTCCATGAGATACGCCACGCCGAACGTGGCCATAAAAAGCATCAGAGGCGGTCGTGCCACCAGGGGTTTGAGGACAATAAACACGATGGCATAGGCCCAGATGGTCATGACAGCGACTGTGCATAAAAGGGCAAGCCACAGCGGGAGCTGCAGATACTGATCCAGGAATCCGACCAGCGCGAGGCCCGCGAAAAGGCTCATGGCCCCCTGGGCCATGTTAAAGACCTCCGATGCCTTGAAGATGAGGACAAACCCCAGGGCCACCAGGGAATACATGATGCCCACCATAAGCCCCGTAACCAGTACTTCAAAGAAAAAAGTCATTTGCTACTCCTCTGTTTTTAGTTTTCTGCTTCGCCCAAATAGGCCTTGATGACTTTCTGGTTTGACTTGATTTCTTCGGGAGTCCCTTCGGCAATTTTGTTGCCGAAATCAAGCACCACAATCCGGTCACAGATATCCATCACCACCCCCATATCATGTTCGATGAGGGCAATAGTGTAACCTAATTCTTCATTGGCATCCAAAACATATCTGGCGATATCTTCTTTCTCTTCCAGGTTCATGCCGGCCATGGGTTCGTCCAGCAGCAAAAGCTTGGGTTCTGCGGCCAGGGCCCTGCCCAGTTCCACCCTTTTTTGCAATCCATACGGCAGCGTACTGGCCGGAGTCCTGCGGATGTTTTGGATCTGAAGGAAATCGATGATATGTTCTACGGCCTTCCTGTGCTCGATTTCCTCTTTCTGGCTGAATCTCCAGTAAAGCGCCTGGGAAAAGATGTTGGCATGCATCTTCATGGTCCGCCCCATCATGATGTTGCCGAGAGCCGACATGCCCCGAAACAGAGCCAGATTCTGAAAGGTCCTGGCAATTCCCTGGGCCGCAATACGGTTCGGTTTCATCTTTTTGGACCGCTTTTTGCCTTCAAAAATGATCCGGCCCTCATCCTGCTTATAAAACCCGTTGATAATATTCAGCATGGTGGTCTTGCCGGCACCATTGGGGCCGATAATGGCCATAATCTCGCCAGGGTAGATCTCCAGGCTGACATCATTCAGGGCCTTCAGACCCCCAAAGGAGATATGGATATTTTCTGCGCGCAGCAGGGGCTCCTTTTTTTCATTCATAGCGCATCTTCTCCGTTAATAGATTTCCACGTCACGAATCTTGAGATTGGCCTTTATGGTTGTGGTTCGGCCATCCTCATAGGTAACCTTGGCTTCCACATCGACATTGTCTTTGCCCTCATAGAGGGCATTGATGAGGGTTTCATATTTTTCGGCAATGAAGCCCCTTCGCACCTTGCGGGTGCGGGTGATTTCACTGTCATCCGGGTTGAGTTCCTTGTGCAACAGGAGGAAGCGTTTGATCTGGGAATTTTTGAGATGCTCATCCTGGCTCAGACTTTTATTGACCCGCAGAATCTCGTTGTAAATGAGGTCATAAATCTCGGGCTTCTGGGCCAGGTCGGTATAGCTGGTAAAGCCGATTTGGCGTCTTTCGGCCCAGTTGGCCACAGCTCCAAAATCGATATCAATGAAGACAGCCACAAAATCCTGACTCATTCCGTGGGCTACGCACTCCTTGATATAGGGGCTGAATTTGAGCTTGTTCTCAATATATTTGGGGGCGAACATGGTGCCGTCGTTTAATTTGCTCACATCCTTGGCCCGGTCGATGATCTTGAGATGTCCCCGCTCGGTAATGTAACCGGCATCGCCGGACAGGAGCCACCCGTTCTCCATGGTCTCGACCGTGCCTTCCGGGTTTTTATAATAGCCGATGAAATTGCCGGGACTCTTGTACATAACCTCGCCGCTGTCAGAGATCTTTATTTCCACGCCCGGTGCCGGCGGACCCACGGATTCGGAATCGATATCCCCATCTTTTTGCATGGAGACATAGGCACAACTCTCCGTCATACCGTAGAGCTGCTTCAGATTGATCCCTAAAGACCTGTAAAATTCGAAGATCTCCGGACCGATTGCCTCACCGGCTGTATAGGCCACTTTGACCTTACTCATGCCCAAGTTATCAAGCAGAGGCCCGTATATGAGTATTCTACCTATTGCGTATAGAATGCGATCGGCAAACGGTACCGGCTCATTGACAATTCGTTTCTTTTCCACGCGATTGGCGACCTTCATGAAGTAGTGAAAGGCCTTCTGTTTTATCCAGGCGGAGTCCTCTATCTTGATCATGATCTGGGTCAGGATATTTTCCCAGATACGGGGGGGTGCAAAGATATGGGTGGGTCCGATCTCCCTCTGGTCATGGAATGTTGTAGTGGTGCTTTCCGGACAGTTGATGGTAAATCCGGCCGTCAAGGCCTGGCCGTAGGAGAACATATGGTCCCCGATCCAGGCCATCGGGAGATAGGCCATGATATTTTCCGTCTCATCCAGATTGTCCCATTCAAGAAATCCGCGGGAACAATCGGCGATCATGCGGTGGGTTATCATGACGCCCTTTGGATTACCGGTGGTACCCGAGGTATAGGCTATAAGGGACATGTCGTCGGGTTTTACCCCATTGACCGCATTCATGAAATAGTCGGGGTTTTCCTGGCCGAACTTGCGGCCCATCTCCTGCACATCGGTATAGGCAATCAGCCAGTCATGCTTGTAGTTTCTGAGCCCCCTGGGATCATTATAGATGATATATTCAATCCCGGGGATCTCCTCTTTCAGATGCATGAGCTTGTCGGTCTGTTCCTGATCTTCGGCCAGGGCGAATTTGCACTCGGAATGATCGACAATGTAGTGAAGTTCTTTGTGGATGGCATCCTGGTAAAGGGGAACGGGCACTCCTCCCAGACACTGGCAGGCGGCTAAACCCCAATAAAGGTGGGGCCGATTGTCCCCGATGATGGCCATTTTGTCCTCTTTCTTGAACCCCAGAGCAGCCAATCCGAGAGCAAGATCCCTGACCTGTTCAAGACAATCCTGCCAGGAATAAGACTGCCAGATGCCATACTCTTTTTCTCGCATGGCTATCTTGCTGGCAGGAAATTTCCGGACGTTATCCAGGAGAATGTGGGGAAATGTAAGTGAAATATCGCTCATGTCTTCAACCTTGTGAATAGGGTGAACGTTTTCAACACTTTTTAATGCCCTGGCTGACAATGTCGTAAGCCAGCTGTAATGTTGGCTTTAAAAAATCCTTGCGGGGATCGAAACCTTTTTTGGTATCTTCCCACAACACCAAACCGGCAAAAATGCTCCACACGATATCGGCAAAGGCAACCGGATGACAATCCTGAAAAACGCCCTCCCCGACACCTTTTTCAAAAATCCTTACCATGGTATTGATATATTTCTGGGCCGCATCTTTGATCTGAGAAGCGAGTTCGGGAGACAGGTTGCGGAGGGCTTCAGTGCTTTGATACCGAAGTAGGTGGGTAACATTTAAAGGATCGGTCTCATATACCTGATAAAGGGCTTTCGGTAAGGCCTTGATTTTCTCTTGGGAACTCAGATTTTCCTGATTACCGATAAACTCTATTTTTTCAACAAAAATTTTCAGCATCTTGAGGCTAAGCGATGCATAGAGCTCATCCTTGTTTTTGAAGTACAGGTATATGGTTGCCGGGCTGAAGTCCGCTGCTTCGGCAATGTTCTCAATGGTTGCCCCGCTAAAACCCTTTTTGGCGAAAATATTTTTTGCAGCGTCCATAATCTGGTGGCGGCGGAACTCTTTATCGCGCTTTTTTCGTTCTTCAATGCCCATGTAACCACGCGTTTTCTAATGAACAGGGTTTAGCAGGCTAAATAGTATTTAGAATATTAATACCATTTCGATATACGAAATACAATTTAGTTGTCAAGCTAATTTTCGCCATCTTGTAAAAATTTCAGAACCGGTTGGCCCGTCTTTTATCTTAACGCCACATCGATTGGATAGCCTGCGAGGCTGAGAGCTCATAAATCTGTTCCTGAGTCACCGACCACCCTCGGAGCGGGTGGCTTGGGTTTTTCCGCCATAGGCGGAAAAAAACAAAGGCACGGCAGTGCCTTAATCGGTGCGGGTGGTCGGTGACTCAATGATTTTTCGTATGGAGGCAGTGTAATTTTGAATAAATTGATTTAGGGTTTTTCGACAGTCTCTCATCAAACGCAATGCTGAAACGTGACTATTAATTTGCATTTCAGGCATTAATGATATTATTAAATAAGCAAAGAAAATTTTGGATTTTTTAAAGTGGACTGAGGAATGGGATCTCAGGGGCGTCAGTTTACGCCTAAAACGAGATTTCTGCTTAATTACTAATGTTAGGCTCTACATCACCTCAAAGGAGAAACCTGATTATGAATTTTGGTACCGTTTTGTATGAATCGAAGGAACGAGTTGCCACGATCACATTGAATCGCCCTGAGCGTTTTAACGCAATCAGTGAAACCATGCCGGAAGATATAGCCACGGCTTTTGGTCATGCCAATAATGATGATTCTGTTCATGTGGTTGTGCTGACAGGCGCCGGACGTGGCTTTTGTGGTGGATATGATTTAAAGGCCTACGCGGAGAAACCGGGCACCAATCCAGCTATCCAGGAGATGCCATGGGATCCCATGATTGACTATAATTTTATGAGTCGCTGTACGCAGAACTTTATGTCTATCTGGAGATGCCATAAACCCGTCATAGGTCGCGTCCATGGCGACGCGGTTGCTGGAGGTAGTGATATTGCTTTATGCTGTGACATTATCATTATGAATGAAAAAGCGCGTATTGGTTATCCACCTTCGCGTGTTTGGGGCTGTCCGACCACAGCCATGTGGGTGTATCGATTAGGCGCGGAAAAGGCTAAACAAAT
>JAUVTR010000120.1 GCA_030601425.1 Desulfobacterales bacterium | reverse complement strand
TTTCAATAAAGAAAGTGGAGGTTCCGCAAATCTATGGAATGGGTATTTTATAGTGGTTGTCAAAAAAACGTTTCGGTATTCAAACGTTTTTTTCTACAACCACTTATGCCGCAATTCCGTCATTGGGTGTTTTCAAACCGGGTGCAAAGCACCCGGTTACACCCGCACCGATTAAGGCACTGCCGTGCCTTTGTTTTTTCCCGCCGATGGCGGAAAAATCCAAGCCACCCGCTGCGCGGGTGGTCGGTGACCCGGAACATTATTATGGAAAACGGTATAATTGCCATGTTTGATCATAGAAGTGGTACGGATACGACAGGATCTAAAAAAAATCACCCCTCTAAAAAGTTTGAAGTTCATCTCCAAGGCTTTTATACCTCCGATCAATCGGACCGGGTTTTTTATTGCCTTTTGATTATATCTCCAATATTCATAAATTTGTTTTAACCTCAATAAATTGAATGCGCTTTATAGTGGTTGTCAAAAAAACGTTTCGGTATTCAAACGTTTTTTTCTACAACCACTTATGCCGCAATTCCGTCATTCGGAACATTATTATGGAAAGCGGTATAATATCCATAGAGAGGTCAATCGTTTGAATTTTACGCTTCAGAATTGCGGCAGATTTAAAATAATTATTTGCTTCTGGATCATTGTCACCTTTTCCCTGCTTTTCCAGCAAACATCTTTGGGCCAGGGCGTCCGTGTTGGACCGGATGGCAAAACCTCCAAGCAGAAACTCAGTCTTCCCTTTGCTTTTTACAACGAAAATTTCGGATTCACAGCCGCATACGTAACCGGTGTTGTGGGTTACCCCCAGAAGCAGTCGACACTTCTGGGAACTTTGATGGCCGGAAGCAAAGGCTCGGCCATGGGCTTTCTGGTTGGCCGGGATATTCAGATGCCCCGGGTCGAGCGCCTGTTTTTCGATCCGGTCGTATCTGTCGGTTACTTCAGTGACAATGAAGCCTACATTGATGGAAAGCCGCGTTTTCCGGACGAACGCGCCGGAAGCAACGATTCTGACAAGGATGACTTCGTTGAGGGGGATGGCTGGGATAATTTTTTCCGGCTCAAATTTAAATATTTACTGCCCATCGGTACCGGCAAGGATGAAATCATCAGCACTTACAGAATCGAACGCGGGCTCTTAACATCCGGGTCTGCAGGCGGAGACTCATGGAACCCGCTGGTGAGCGGCAAAAGCTACCTGGAACTGCGTCCCTTTTACCGATCGCAGCAAATCGATGGCGAAGATGTAGACGTAGACATCAAAAGCAATGGGCTAGACTTATCAGTTTTCTGGGACAATCGGGATTTTTTTGCCAATCCCTCCAAAGGTTTCGGTTTGCGGGGCAAAGTGTCCCGGGATTTTGGCTGGTTCGACAGTTCGGATTCCTGGACGAATCTGGAAGGCGAACTGGATATCTATTTTGCGTTGAAATTCTCGAACTCGTTCCGGCAGGTGGTACTGGCGCTGGATACCTGGACCTCCTACTCCCCGTCCTGGGATAAGGAGGCGAGCGGCGATATTAAAAATAGGCCGCCAGCCTACACCGGGTCAACCCTGGGTGGACTTTGGCGCATGCGCGGCTACCCTTCCCAGCGCTTCAACGACAGGGCGGCAATCTATTATGCGGCGGAGTTAAGGATGATTCCCGAGTGGAATCCTTTTGAGCGTTGGCCCGCAATTCAGAAGCATGTCGGTATCCAGTGGCTGCAGTTCGTGCCTTTTGTGGAAATCGGGCGTGTGGCACCCGATTGGAGCCTTAAACGCTTGCATTCGGATATGAAATGGGATGTCGGCTTCGGCATCAGGGCGTGGGCGAAGGGAATTGTGGTCCGCATCGACACGGCCGTTTCAGACGAAGATGTCGGCATCCAGATGATGGTCAGCCAACCGTTTCAGTTTTAATAAATGAAATACAATGGGGTCACATCTTAATTATTAACTATTGACATCTGTACTTGCTTTGCCTACAAAATAATCAACTTATTATTATAGGCCGAATTGGAGACTATTCGAAATGGCAAGACCGTTGCGTGTAGAATATTCCGGGGCTGTCTATCACGTCATTAACCGTGGCAACGCCGGCGAATATCTATATCGAAGTTCCAGAGATAGAAAAAAGTATCTGTCGTATCTGGCAAAAGCCGTAAAACGATTTTCCATTAAGATTCACACCTATTGCCTGATGCGCAACCACGTCCATATTCTGATGGAAACACAACATCCAAATCTAAGCAAATCGGTTCAGTGGATGAATGTCAGCTATGCCGTTTACTTCAATCGAAAATACAAACGAAATGGACATCTGTTTCAGGGACGATTTAAGTCGATTCTCGTTGATGCAGACAGTTACCTGAAGCAATTATCCCGCTATATTCATCTTAATCCGGTTCGGGCAGGATTAGTTGATCGACCAGCCGATTATGATTGGAGTAGCTATAATGCGTTTATCGGTAACGTAATCGCACCTGAATGGCTGGAGACGAATTGGTTGTTATCGCAATTCGGTAGAGTACGCAAAGAAGCACTTACGAATTATAAGGATTTTGTTGAAACCGTTGATGCCAAAAGACTGGAAAATCCAGAAAAAGAACTTGCCGGGGGTTTTATTCTTGGAAGCGCTGATTTTATAAACTGGGTGAAGCAATCATTTCTGTCAAAACGAACCGATGTTAAGGAGATTCCTCAGCTGAGGCAATTAAAGCCGACAATAAAACTTGAAAGGATCGTTGAAGTAGTCGGTGATACATTTCATCGAGATGGAGAGTTCTTATTGAACAAAGGGCGTAAACGGAATATAGCAAGAGATATAGCTATCTATCTGGCACGGGATTTAACCGGCGAGTCGGGTAAAGCGTTGGGCGAATATTTTGGCAAAATTTCCGGTGCAGGAATTACAAGACGGTATAACTATATGTCAAAAAGTATCAATACAAATCGAAAACTCAGAAAACAAGTTAATCAGTTGAGAGAAAAAATAGTAAATAGTTAAGATGTGACCCTAATTTACTTTTTATTTAAGCGCATGTTAACAATGATGGGATATCTCCCCTATCTGTCAGTTTTTTCTAAGAATATTGTATCTGTTGTTGTAATATGATAGCAAAACTAAAGCTATCTTGAAAAAATGGATTTAAGGAAAATCCTAAACAGATTTTGTAACACACTGTATGATAAGGTGAATGATGTCTCCCTGGTTAAAATGTTTCATCATACTGGCCATAATATTGTTGGTAGCGCCTTTTGCCGGGGCAGGCAGTATGGGTCATAATGGAACCGGTTTAACGTTTTTATTTTCGATCGGCATCGCCACGGCAACACTGGTCGGCCTGGTGGTTTTTTTACTCTGGCGGTTAAAGCGATTAAGAAGCGGACCGCTGTCCTCCCAGCACGGATCGACCCAAAAATTAAGCATTTTGTTGATTTTGGCCAGCTGTCTCATCATGCTGGTGACTGTCCTGGCATGGTTTGCTCTTGACCGGGTCAAAGAGAAAATTCAGACCGATGTGGGTTACGCCTTACAGATCGTTCTGCAAACCACCCGGGAGTCATTGGACCTGTGGGTTGAATCCAACAAATTTCATATGACACAACTGGCGGAGGATCTGAGATTGGTTTCTTTGGCCGAACGCCAGTTGAGAGTACCCCGCAACAAAGTCGCATTGTTAAAAAGCGAAGTTTTAAAGGAATTACGTGCATTTTTTCAGTACAAAAGAAACCAGTTTGGACAGGCTGGATTTTTTATTATTTCCCCGGATTTTGTCAATATCGCATCCATGCGCAATAGCAACCTGGGGGCTAAAAATCTGATCGCCAACCAGGCATTGGATCTTCTCAACAGCGCATTTCGGGGTGAGGCGGTCATGGTGCCTCCCATATGGTCCCATGTCTCTTTGAGCCCATCCTCTGAAAGTAAGCCCAAGAGCTCTCCCGCCATGTTTTTTGCTGCTCCGATAAAAAATATAGAGGGTAAAATTATTGCTGTGATCTCCCAGCGTGTCGATCCCTCCATGGATTTTACCCGGGTGATTCAGCTGGGGCGCATCGGCAAAAGCGGAGAAACGTATGCCATTGGCTCCTATGGCAAGCTGCTTTCTGAAAGCCGTTTTGAAGAAGATCTACGCAATGCCGGGCTGATCGGCGAAGACGAAAAGAGCATTCTATCGGTCAGCGTGCGGGATCCCGGCGGTGATATGACCAAAGGTTTTTCCCCTTCGGTTCCCAGATACCAGCAGCCGCTTACCTTAATGGCTCAGCAGGCGACCCAGGGAAAATCCGGGTTAAATGTGGCAGGATACCGGGATTACCGGGGTGTGCCGGTATATGGTGCCTGGTTATGGGATGATCAGCTGGGTGTCGGATTGGCCACCGAAATCGATGAAGCCGATGCGCTCGGTCCGTATTACACCACGCGTATCGTGATCCTGACGGTCTTGGGGATCACGGTTTTGCTGGCGCTGGGATCTCTGGTGTTTGCGGTGGTGATCGAAGAGCGGGCATCCCGTACTTTACAAAAATCTCATGATGAACTCGAAATCCGCGTTGAGCAAAGAACCGCCGAGCTATCTGAAAGTGAAGAAAGATTCTCGCTGGCAGTAAAAGCAGCTGGCGGCGGTCTCTGGGACTTAGAGCCGCAGACCGGCAAGGCCTGGTATTCGGAGCGCTTCAAAGAATTGCTGGGCTATTCCGGCGATAAAAGTGACGATTCATTCCCGGGCTGGAAAAACAGCCTGCACCCCGATGACCGTGACGCAATTGTCGCCACATTGCAAAACCACCTGGACAATCGTGCTCCCTTCAATGAAGTCTGTCGCCTACGCTGCAAATCCGGCGAATACCGCTGGTATCGCACAATGGGTCAGGCCCTCTGGGATGACAGCGGCCAGGCCTACCGTATGGCCGGCTCCATCGTCGATATTACCGAGGGAAAAATCGCGCAGGAGCAAGCACGCAAGCTATCACGGGCAACCGAAAACAGTCCGGCGTCGGTGGTCATTACCGCCAAAGACGGCACCATTGAATATGTCAACCCCACTTTTTGCAAAGTGACCGGTTACTCTAAAGAAGAGGCCATTGGGAATAACCCCAGGGTCTTAAAGTCCGGCAATCTTCCCGAATCGTTTTACAAAAATATGTGGCAAACCATACTTTCCGGAAAAACCTGGCGCGGTGACTTTATTAACCTCAAGAAAAGCGGCGAGGAATACTGGGAAAGCGCTTCCATATCGCCTATTAAAAATAGTGAAGGCGAAATTACCCATTTCGTCGCGGTAAAACAGGACATCACCGAACGCAAACACATGGAAAAAGAGCTCATCGAGGCCAAACAGGCGGCCGACGATGCCAACCAGGCCAAGGGTGATTTTTTAGCCAACATGAGTCATGAGATCCGCACGCCCATGAATGCGGTGATCGGCATGGCGCACCTGGCGCTAAAAACGGATTTGTCCCCCAAACAGCGCGACTACCTGAAAAAAATCCAGTCATCGGCCAATTCTCTTTTAGGCATCATCAATGACATTCTGGATTTCTCAAAAATCGAAGCCGGCAAAATGGACATCGAGACCGTCGATTTCAATCTGGAAGATGTGCTGGAGAACCTGGCCAACCTGGTCACTGTCAAAGCCCAGGAAAAAGAAGATCTCGAGGTTCTGTTCAATACGAATTGGGAGGTGCCCCGGTTTCTGGTCGGAGACGCATTAAGACTGGGACAGGTTCTCATCAATCTATCCAACAATGCGGTCAAATTCACCGATAGCGGTGAAATTGTGGTGTCCACCGAGCTGCTCGAACGCAATCAAGCCCGGGTCACCTTAAACTTTTCGGTCAGTGACACCGGTATTGGTCTAACAGAAGAACAGGCCGGCAAACTGTTTCAGTCTTTTTCCCAGGCCGACACCTCCACAACCCGCAAATACGGCGGTACCGGGCTGGGGCTGGCGATCAGCAAAAAACTGGTCAATATGATGGGCGGCGAAATCGAAGTGGAAAGCACATACGGCCAGGGTACCACTTTCAGCTTTACCGCCAACTTCGGTCTCGGAAAAGAAAGAGACAAAAAGCGCTTTGCACCTTCAACGGATTTGCGAGGCATGAAAGTCCTGGTGGTGGATGACAACGCCACTTCCAGAGAGATATTAAAAGATATGCTGGAATCCTTTACCTTCGAGGTCACAGTGGCCTCATCCGGACGCGAGGGAATCACCGAGCTGGAGAACGCGCCTAAAGATCAACCTTTCGAGTTGGTGGTAATGGACTGGAAGATGCCTGAAATAGACGGCATTCAGGCCTCCGAGCGTATCAAAAGCCATACTGGCTTGAATAAAATCCCGGCCATTATCATGGTAACCGCCTACGGCCGCGAAGACGTGATGCAACAGGCCGAGCAGGTGGGACTGGACGGCTTTCTGCTCAAGCCTGTCAGCCCTTCAGTGCTTTTTGATGCTACCATGCAGGCGTTTGGCGAAGCAGTCCCTGAAAAATCAGGGGTAACAAGACGAGAACAAAAAGAAGCCGAGGTATTGAAACAAATACAGGGCGCACACGTGCTGCTGGTGGAAGACAATGAAATTAACCAGCAGGTGGCCAGAGAAATTCTTGAAGGTGCCGGACTTAAGGTCAGCCTGGCCGATAATGGCCGGGAGGCCGTAAATGCCGTCAAAGAAAATGAATATGACGCGGTGCTCATGGATGTCCAGATGCCGGTGATGGACGGGTATACCGCCACTCGCAAAATACGCGAGTGGGAGACAGAAGCCAGAGAACAGAGGGCAGAAGCCAGAAGTCAGAACTCAGCACTCAGTCCTCAGTCCTCAGCACTACCCATCATTGCCATGACCGCCCATGCCATGGACGGCGATGCGGATAAAAGTATAGAAGCCGGCATGAGCGACCATGTCACCAAGCCCATTGACCCCGATCACCTGTTCGGCACCCTGCAAAAATGGATCCAGCCGGGCAAAAAACGCGTTCAAGTCGAGCCTCCGGAAATTTCCGGCGCAGCAGAATCCTTTGCTGAAACGGTTCCGGAGGCGGAGGGATTACCCAAATCCCTGCCGGGATTTGATCTGGAAGACGGCCTCAAACGCCTGCGGTGGAACGAAAAACTTTACCGCAAACTGCTGCTGGACTTTAGTGCCAAATATGCCGGCGCAGCCAACGAAATCCGTCAGGCGCTGGATGCCAAAGATTTTGGACAGGCCCACAGCCTGGTGCACAACCTCAAAGGGCTGGCCGGCAATCTGGCGGCCACACATCTTCAAGCTGCTGCAGTGAAACTGGAAAAGCTTGTTAAAGGCGGTCAACAAAAGGGCTCATCCACTAAAGAATTAAACCAGAAATTTGCAGACCTGAAAAAAGCTATCGATAGGGCGCTTCGGGCGGTGCAGGCCCTGGGCCCCTCGGCCCCTGAGAAACCCGCCAAACCATTTACCGAAGCGCTGGCGGAGCTCCCTTCGAAACTGTCAAAAGAGGCCGCCGGTCGCATCCGAGATGCAGCCGAAATGGGAGACGTCACCCGCATAAAATCGATTGCTGAAGATTTTAAATCCAAATCCGATGCCTTTGTACCGATCAGTGATAGATTCATCCAGCTGGCAGAAGACTTTGACTTTGATGGTATATTAAAATTGGCCGCTCAATTGGATCAATAGCGGATACCGAATATATGCGGCAGTCAAAGCAGTTCCATTTTGAGAAAGGAAATAAAATGAGAAAAATATACCGAATCGTATTTATTATACTTTTTACGGTGATGTTGACCGGGTTTTTATCAATACCGCAAGCAGATGCCGAGGAAGGCTCGTGTTACCTCAAAGCATCGAATACAGACGTCTTCATTATTGTCTTTGATATGGACCGCGATGGGAATCAGGGTCATCAGATCTGGCAGGGGAGGATTAACCAGGGGGAATCTGTAAAGATCACAGCGCCGCATGCCCGCTTTCGCTATGATTATAATGCCCAACCAGACGAAGATCAGCCCCTTAGCGGCGGTCAAGACCGGTCGTGCAATAGCGGAGAAACAGTTTTGGTACCCTGATTGTCAATATTTCGATACGGCCGGTCGGTTTTCAGGTGCCCCAAAGACCTGTTCGGGCAGTTCGTCGCCTTGAGTTGTATGGTTAAAAGCCTGTTGATTATTTACCAGAACGCTCCTGTGATGCCGCTGGTAACTCTTGAAGCTGCCGCAAATAAATACGCGCTTCCTGGACAATCTGCTCTTCACCGGCGTTTTTAGCAATTTGCGCGGCCCGATTCAACCATTTCAGTGCGTTAGCGAACCGGCCCTGCAACAAAGCACTTCGCCCGGCTCTGAGGTAACGTATCGATGCCTGCTTTGCGCGTCCCGCCTTTTCGCTGGCTTTACCTGCCAACGCCAGGACTTTCACCATTCCTCGATAGTCAAGCGCTTCACGACGCAGTTTCGTTGCCTCGTCAAATGCTTCAATGGCAGCATCCCAGTTATGTTCTGCCATGGCCAGACGCCCCAGCAACTCCTGACGATCTGCGCGCAGCAGCGGCTGCTTCGGTTGCCCAAGGGAAACGATCGCCGCGTGCAGCTTTTCGGTATCGCCCCGCTGACTTGCAATCAAGCCCCGCAAGAAATGGGTTTTGCTCTCAATAATCGAAGATGGCTGAGTGGGGGTGGCCAGGATCTGATCGGAAATCTTCCAGGCCTCATCCGAATCCCCGCTGAAATAAAGAATGGTGGCTTCCAGGAGAAGAAAATCGTCCGAGTTGCCATGACCCGCCAGAACCATTTCGGTGTTGGCGTGCTGGACCACGCCAAGCGCCTCCTGATAGGATTGCAAATTCATCAAACAAAATGCCAGATTGTATTGGGCATCAAGGATCGTTGCTGTATCGTCACGGATATAGGCACGATCCAGCGCCTTTCGGTAAAAACTTGCGGCCTGCTGGAGTCGGCCCTTATCAAAGGCCAGTCGCGCTGCCCGGTTAAAACGCTCAAGATCTTGATCTACCGCCGGGCCTTTTTGCTTCGGTGGTGAAGACCCGCAACCGCTCACAGTTAAAATGGCGACTGCCGTCAGCAACCCGATGAGCCAAACGAAATAAGCGGAGCGAAAACAGATAATCATGGGCTCACCTCCAGCGGCGATAAACGGGCAGCCGCCTGCGAAGATTCGCCGGAACCACCTCCCAGTAACCAGTGAGACTGAAGTTGCTTGATCAAACGCTCCAGTTCGACCATCACCTGTTGCACCTGAAGAACGAGTACCGGAACCGTGTCGGTAGTGTCTCCGACATTTTTGACAATCTGCGGCAGTTGGGGCGTCGTCCGGCTGAGATCCTTCATCACCATTTCCATGGACGCCAATGTCTTTTTGAGGTTGCGGGTAATTTCCGGAATATCGCCGGTTTGCATGTCGAATTCAGCGGAGAAGGCCGCGACGTTTTGCATGGTTGTTTTCAGATCATCAAGAATCGGGCCCATCCGAGCGGTCAGGGTTTCCAGATCCCGTACAAGCTTATCTTCTGTGAGCATGCGCCCGATTGCGCCCTCGCCACTGTCGATCTTATCGGTAATGGAATTCAGATTCGCCAGCAACTGCTGGACACCCTTATCGGGATCCTGCAAATCCTTTGCAACTGCCACAAGCATAACGATCGCCTTATGGGCATCATCGACAACCGGCAAAATCTTGGCCCGCAACTCTTCGATCAATTCAGCAAGTGAGTCGGATGTCTTGCGATCCGACTCGACGGTAATCACGGCATATTCCCAATCAAGAGGTTCCCCGAAGCCCCGGGTAATTTCGAGGTAGGCATCACCGGCAATACCGAATGTCTTGCGTATGGTCGCTTTTGAATCGCTGCGAACAAATACCGCCATCTCGCTATCAATTCGTACGCTAGCATGTATCTTCTGATTGGGATTTATGACGATATCGCGGACCTCCCCTGCTTTGGTTCCCAGAATTTCGACTGTCGATCCTTCCGTCAGACCGAAAAGACCATCATCCGGCAAAACCACCTTGAGGGTTTCCCCGGGGTTAAACCATTTGCGGACCTGACCGGAGTAAATCAATCCGGCGACAAAAATCAGCAACGTTACCAACACAAACAGCCCTACCGTTTCATTGGTATAGCGGAACTTCGGTTGCGGCAGCGTCTCTTTCACGTTGTCACCTCCA
>JAUVTR010000235.1 GCA_030601425.1 Desulfobacterales bacterium | reverse complement strand
CCGAGCTGATAATCCTCGATGAACCTTCGGAGGGATTGGCACCGGTTATCGTAAATCAACTGACAAAAACCATTCAAAAAATAAAATCTGAAGGAATGTCCGTTTTGATGGCTGAACAGAATCTAAATTTTGCCAGATCCGTTGGTGACCGCGCTTATATCCTCTATCAGGGCAGTGTTTGCCACGAAAGCGCCATCGATAGCCTCTCTCAGGAGGCGTATGAGAAGTACTGTGCGCTCTAGTGGCATAGGGCATGGCGTACAGACACCGAGTACGAGGACGAGAACGAGGACGATTACGATAAGGAGAATAAAATTTCGTCCTCCTCCTCGTGCTCGTACTCGTCATCGAGAACCAAAAGCCACCTGATACCTCGTGTGAAACTATGTATCTATAAAAAAACCGAAGTAGGGCAGCCCTCTTATTCCCATTCCAGCGCCCGTTCGCCAAGATTGCCATAACGGTGATAGGCATGACAGATGCTCTGCTGCCGGTAGTAATGTAAAAGTTCGATCCGGCCTTCCATCACTACCGGGCTGCGGGCGATATAGAATCCGGATTTAGCGGCTGCCTCAAAGATTTCAACTGCTACCCGGTCCGGCGCCGCAAAACGGATGCGATCGATTTCGGGAATGTGGCTGATCAGATCGCTATCTGTTTCAGATAATACCGGATTATCACCGATCAACTTCTGGCCTTCTTTTTCGTGGAGAAATCGGGTAACCGCAGTTTGCAATTCCGGAGGGATACTGATGATCAATTGGCATCCGGTTATCCTAACCGCCGCAATTCGGACCAGGGATTCAAATAAACTATCCTTTTCGTGTAAACGCACCACCACCGTACCAACCGGAAGATATCGCAGGATATTATCCTGCCCTCGCAGATGGAAGTAATCAGTTTCCCGTGAGAACTCCTGCTCCGCATGATACAGATAGCTTTTAATGGCCCGGATGGTTTTGTCGATATCGGATTCGAGGCCTTCAAATTTTCCGCATTCAAGTTTTTGCTGCCACTGCTGTGCCATATACCGCAGCGGATGGGTTTTTTGTAACGGTGCGACCGTCGGCATTGCGGTTTCTTCAAAATGCATGAATTGCGTAACATATTTGGGCCCGCCGGCCTTGAAACCGGCCCCTATGGCGGATTTTCCCATGCCCCCGAAGGGCTGGCGCAGGGTCATCGCACCGGTGGTGCCCCGGTTAATGTACAGGTTGCCCGCCTTTATGCGGTTTTTCCATCGGGCCTGCTCCCGGGTGTCCAGACTTTCCAGACCGGATGTCAGGCCGTAGCCGGTTTGATTTGCCATCTCAATGGCGTGATTTAGATTCTCAGCCCGCATGACTCCCAGCAGGGCACCAAAAAATTCGGTCATGTGGGTGATGCTTCCCGGTTGAACATCCCACTTAATTCCAGGTGTCCACATATGCGGATTGTTGTCCTTATTTTCAGGCTTCAAGGCCCAGGTCTCGCCGGCCTCCAGCCGGGTTAAGGTTTTTTCCAGTTCGCCCTGGGGCGGGCGTATCAGGGGGCCCATTTTGTTTTCAAAATTCCACGCGGATCCGGTGCGGAAACTTCGGGCGGCATCGATCAGGTGTTTTTTAAACTGAGGATCGTCATAAACTTCTTTTTCAAGGATCAGCAGGGATGTGGCCGAACATTTTTGACCGCTGTTTCCAAAAGCCGAATAAATGACATTGTTGATGGCCTGATCGCGATCTGCCATTGCAGTGACGATGGTGGCATTTTTACCGCCGGCTTCGGCAGCCAGGAAAACATCCGGACGCTGGTTTAAGATACGCAGGCCGGTTGTCGTACCGCCGGTCAGAATAATAAAATCCACGTCAGGGTGTCTGATTAACCGGCTGCCTGTGGTTTCACCGGAGCAGGGTAGAAACTGCAATACCTGTTTGGGTATACCGGCCCGCCAGAAACATTGACACAACTCCCAGGCCACCAGCACCGCGTCGGAAGAGGGTTTAAAGATAACGGTGTTGCCGGCTGCCAGCGAAGCGACGATGCCTCCGCAGGGAATAGCGATCGGAAAATTCCAGGGCGAAATTACCACACCGACCCCTCTGCCACGGCAGCGGATATTTTCGATATCGGCAAACGCGTTGACAGAACGGGGGTAATATTCGGCAAAATCAACTGCTTCGGAAACCTCAGCATCGGATTCGGTAAACACCTTGCCGGTATTGACGGCGGCCGCTCCCATCAAATCGCCGCGGGCCATCCGAATCTCCATGGCTACTTTCGAAAGGATGTGATGGCGATTCTTAAGACTTTTGCGGCGCCATCCGAGCGGGTCGGATCTGGCTACTGATACGGCTCTTTCCGCATCGGCAGCATTTCCCAGGGCAAATCGGGCCACAATGCCATTGGCATTGATTTGAGACGGATCCCGGCACGCCTTTATCTCGCGGTCCGCAATAATTTCTACACTGCCGATAACCAGTGGTATGTCAATGGCGCTGTTCTTGAGACTTTTTTCCCATTTTTGACGAATAGCCTCGGCCCATTTGCGGTTGGCTGATAGAGACCAGTCGGTGTTGGGCTCATTTTTAAATTCCGACTTGAAATATGTACCCGTGTGCGGCGGAAATTTTTCGGTGAGTCTGTTTTGTTGGCGGTGGGGCGTCTGACCGGCATGGGGTTTTTGGTATACGGAATCAGCAAACCGGTCGGATAGAACCTGCCAGGCGCGGGATTTGGTGCGCAGACGACTGAGGTGGCGCAAAAAATTTTGCTGTCCGCTATTTTCATCCAGGCGGCGAATCAGATAGGCAATGGCGTTGATGAATTGCGCATGGGTGGCAAGCGGTGCATAAAGCACCACCTCCTGACCGGTTTCTTGAATGGCTCGGAGCACATGATCGGCCATACCTTCCAGCATCTCAAATGAAAAATAGGGTAAGACCTTATTTTTTTTAGCCCGCAGATAGGCGTAGGCCAATTCAAAAAGATTATGAGACGCAATTCCCAGGCGTACGGCCTTAATATTTTCGGGTGTCATGCCAAAATCGATCAACCGTTTGTAATTGGCATCGGTATCCAGCTTATTGTCATAGGGAGCCAGGGGCCAGTCAGAAATAGCGGCCTCGACCCTCTCCATCCCCATGTTGGCGCCTTTGACGATCCGGATTTTAACCGGGCTTCCGCCGGCATTTACTCGCTGGCGGGCCCAGGCTGTGATTTCTTGCAGCATGCTGTAAGAATCCGGCAGATAAGCCTGCAGCGCCATTCCGGCCGAATAATGTGTAAACTCCGGTCGGTCCAGGGCACGCATAAAAGCTGCGGCTGTAATCGCCAGGTCCCGGTAAGATTCCATGTCCAGGTTTACAAATTTGGGGACCCGGATGCCGTCTGCTCTTGTGAAATGATGAGCGGCAGCCGTACGGTAAAGTTTGGAGAGCCGCTCGGCGATTATGTTCACTGAATAGTCAAAGGCCAGGGGAAGGATCTGGGAAAAGATAGTCGAAATTTTTACTGAGATATATTCAATGGCCGGGTTTTTTAAATCACGCAGGTATTGATGAAGCTGCACCCGAGCTTCTTCTTCTCCCAGGACCGCTTCTCCCAGGCGGTTGATGTTAATCCGCACCCTCTGGGTTTTTCTTTTTTGTAAATACGTCTGCAAGGCGTTGGGATCACCAGGGATGATCGCATGGCTGCTGTCTTGACGCATTTTTGCGATCACTTTAGGAACCGTGAAAGCAGGAAAATATGGCGCGGCATATTTAAAAATATGCATAAGCAATTTTTCAAGGGGTGAAAAAAATCCGGGTATGCCATATTCGGCAAGCAGATAACAGATTTGCTCGGCGACGCGGCGCGGGTTAGCGGATCGAAAGCTCTGATCGATCAGCTTGGTAAGCAGACTTTTATCTTTGGGATGTGGCAGCAGGCGCGCAAGTTGGTTATACCGACGTCGTTCCTGATGCGTCATGAGTTTATTGGCCCGATTCTGCCAGGTTTCTGCCAGGGCAATGGCCTCTTTTACTATATTATGGGTGAGTCGAGTGTTCATACCAGATTTACTCTTTCTTAATTAAAAAAATTCAATCTTATCAGAAAAATATACACGTGGAACAGTGTGTCAACAAAGCCTCCATTTAGTTTTGCTGTTCGTTTCTTTCACTCTTGTATAAGATATCTCAACTTTGGGCATTGTGTTTTTAGTTGCTTCCCTATTGCTGATTTGATATTCCGGAATCGGAAATACATCTCTCTGTTGGCAGGGACATCGATTTGAGGATGCTGCTGCCGCTATTCTATCCGAAGCAGAAACAAATGGGTTGGGCAAAGTTACAGAGGTGAGCTGAGACCGGAGGCCCTATGAAACAATCGAATCATATCGGAAAAGATTTTTGTGCACCAGCGGGAGAACCATACTAATGAAAACTTTCAATGTAAATTTTACGAGACCCGATGAAGAGATTATAAAAGCGTTAGCAAACATACCAACCTCTACCATTAGTGATGCGATGGGGAGATGCGGGGCCATGTCAAGCGATATGAAACCCATATTTCCGGGTGCTAAGGTATGTGGCCCAGCTTACACCATCAGAGTTTACGCTAACGACAATTTAATGGTCCATTTGGCTTTAAAAGAGGCGAGACCAGGAGATATTCTGGTTGTTGATTCTAGGGGCTATGCAGAGTGTGCCCTGTGGGGCGAACTGATGTCCCTCTCAGCCCGCTATAGGGGTTTGGGAGGGACCGTTATCGATGGCGGGGTCAGGGATAAGGACGCGATCGCAGAGTTGGGTTATCCGGTATTTTCCAAAACAATTATCCCGGTTGGAACCAACAAGTCGAATCAAGGCTCTATCTGTGCGCCCATATCATGCGATGGCATCCCCGTTTTCCCGGGCGACGTTATCCTCGGTGATTCAGATGGGGTGGTAGTAGTTCCCTTGGACCAAGCGAGCGTGGTTATCGAAGAGGCCAGTGTCATTTTAGGTAAAGAGGATCAGATGCGCAAAAGAATAGAAAAGGGAGAGTTAATTTTTGATATCCTGGGATTAGAGAAATACTTCCAGGATTAATGGGAAATGGAACTACTTAACGTCAATGGATATTGGCGTTGGGGTCGCCCTTTAATGGGCGACCCCCTTTCACCTTTCACACAACTCGGACTCTCTGTCGTCATCCACCTGAAACAACCGGCATGATAATTACACTGTCGCCATTTTTTATTAGCGTATCGAAAGTTCCCCTCTTTAGGTTAATGAGCACAATGGAGCGGTTTTTGGATAATTCCACTTCAATAAGATCTTTCAATTTCATAGGTTGCTTTAGAGAAATTTCCAATTCTCGGGTACCCATTTTTTCCGCTATAAAACCTATGAATTTAACTTCCACCATTTTGCTTTAGTTCCTCAGCGACGTCTTTCAATCCCAGTTTTTCTAAAGTTTTCATTTTAGGGATGCCGTGTTCATCCCATCCTCTTAGTTCATAATACCAGGATAGCATCTGCTCGTACTGGGGCTTGTCGAGTGAGGACCCTTTGAGCTCCCCTTGGGTGAAAGGCTCTTGGAACCATCTTGCAGGCGGCATATCCATTTCTCTTCCCCAATTGTCTTTTTCCCGAACCCAATACGCTCGCATCAGGGCATAAAACCTGTCCCCAAGCTCGTCAATGTGCTCCGGTGAGAAGTCCAATCCGGTGGCAGCTTTCAGGAATTTCGGATACCAATCGAGTTCGAAACCGAGCTCCACCCAAAGTAGGCGACAGACCGTTAAGGCCTCGAACCAGCCTCCTCTGTAACGCTGAAGTTCAATTACTTTCCG
>JAUVTR010000025.1 GCA_030601425.1 Desulfobacterales bacterium | reverse complement strand
CGCTATAGGCGGGAAAAAACAAAGGCACGGCAGTGCCTTAATCGGTGCGGGTGTAACCGGGTGTAAAGCACCCGGTTTGAAAACACCCAATCGGTATGTTCTGATTTACAGGGGTGAAACAATGGTTACTTTAAGACGGTGAGCGCGATGATCTTACCAGACGCGTGTCAAAGGCCCTGAAGGGGCTGAAGGGGGCACCGATGAAACGGCTTAATATAATGACAATGGTGTGGGTGGCCGTATGGTTTTCCGGTTTTTCGATTTCAGCGGCCGACGCGGACATTTATTCCTGGACGGATGAAAACGGCGTAAGCCATTTTACAAATTATGCGCCGCCAAAACAGGCCCGGCTCCTCATGAAGACGCCTGAAATCCCCTATGATAAAGAAGCGGATATCCAGCGCCAGGAAAACGACAGGCTGGAAGTTGCCAGGCTGGAACTGGCCGAAAGAGAAGCCTATCTGCTGCAACAGCAGCAGGAGGCCGAAAGGCGGATTGCAGAAGCCAATGCGAGAGCCGACGCGGCACTCCAGGAAGCGGATCAGATTCTGCAGGATGCTGAAGCTGCAGCCGAAGACGCCAATTACGATCGCGATGGCAGTTACACTAACGGGTACGGGTATTATCCTTACGGTTACCGCTCCGGGTATTACTATAACGGTTATTACCGCAAATACGGTCACTATTATAAAAAGCGTCATTACAAATACCGGCTCGGGCGCCACAATAAATATGGCTACCGACACGGTCACAAGTACTATTTTAAAAGCCGCCACCGAAAACATGGCTTAAAGCGCCGTCATGACTTATCTCGCGGCCGCGGATTTTCTCACCACTCGCGGGCTGCCGCGTTTAGGGGACGGCATGGGCGCTTTTAGATCATGTCCCATGAAAATATTACTAAAGTCGTGCAGTAGGTCTAAGTCCGGTTGAGTTCTTGAAATGACTATAGTTTCAGGTTTCAGTGTTCAGGTGTCAGGAACTGCTATGCTTGCTGCCGAGAATTGCGCTCCTTGAATGATCCCCAGTAATTCTTCCGAATCTTGAACTCCGACCGCGCGGTCGCACGTGCTATACGCGGCTAAGACCTGACACCTGAAACCCGACACCTGACACCTAAAATAAGGCGAATTAACATCAGGATTTGGTGCTTGGAACTTGGAATTTTATTTTTTGTGATTTGGGATTTGACGGGCTTTATTTGGGCTGTAAGAAATCCTTGATATTAATGATTTTTTCGTCCGTTTTAAGGGTACCCTTCATTTCAGCGGCCGATCCGCGTACCTTTGCCTTGCGCAACTCATTGACCACCGCCTGAAGTTCGGCATTATTTTCGATTAGTTTTTCGATCTGTAAATTCAATTTTTCCCAGCTTGTTTCCAGATCTTGCGTGTTAAGCTCAAAGCCTCCCAAAGAGGCAATCAATTTTCCCAGATGGGCTAAAAGTCCAAAGTGAGTGGTGCCCTGAAGATAATAGGGGCAATGGCACCATAAACTCATACACGTGAAATCTCTTTTTAACCCTTCTGCGTGGATGGTGGAATGAATAGCGCTGGGTCCCTGGTAAGAAATAGAATTTACGCCTTTTTGACTTAACATTGAATTCAGGGCCGCGTCAGACGCTATCGCTGATATGATTCTGTCCGTGTGCAGGACGTGGTCATACATGCTGCCCATGGTGATAATGGTTTCGATATTGAGTCGGCTGCAAAGATCGAACAATTCTTCAACGAAGCCAAACCACCGGAGGTTCGGCTCATCGGTTTTTAAAATGACCAGATCGCGTGCATCGGGTTCTGTCCGTGCAGCGTAGAAAGCGCCTCCCGGCGGTGAGAGGCTTTTAAACACGCCTTCCTCAATGTGCACCACCGGCCGACTTTCATCATAGCTAAAAAATACATCAGAATTGATTTCGGCAAATGGTTGCGCCTTAAACGTGCGAATTAGATAGGCGGCCATGCCACTCGATATTTTTAGCGCATTACCCCAGCCGTCAAAACCGGCGATCAACAGCGGGTTTTTTAAATCGGGAAATTCGTCGATTTGGATACCGTTCTCACTCATATTTCCAATTTGACATTCGCATTGTGAATTGTCAAGGTAATCATAATCCACGGCAGAGTGGCCATGTGAAGCTGCTAAAGGAGGTTGCCAAATTGAATTCAGATCTGCTGGACTGCATTGAAATCAACCCTTCCGGCCGGCCGGCTGCAACCATTATCTGGCTGCATGGTTTGGGTGCCGACGGCCATGATTTTGAAGCGATCGTCCCTGAGTTGCGCCTGCCGGAGTCGTTGCCCGTTCGTTATGTGTTTCCCCATGCTCCTGAAAGGTCGATTACCATCAACGCGGGCCTGCGCATGCGTGCCTGGTTCGATATCCTTGATCTCAAGTATAGGGCAGACTCAGTCGATAGGGTTCAGTTTCTTGAATCGGGGGATATGCTGGAGGCGCTAATCAATGCTGAATTAAAATCCGGGATGCCTTCGGATCGGGTCGTGTTGGCCGGTTTTTCCCAGGGAGGCGCTATCGTCCTTCATACGGGGTTGCTGTACCAAAATCAGCTGGCCGGCATTTTGGCCATGTCCATGCATTTGCCGACGATACACAATCTTGCCACAGAGCTCAGTCCCGCAAACCGGAAAGTTCCCATCATGATGGCTCATGGGCAAATGGATCCTGTCATTTCGGTGGCCAAAGCAATCGAAACCCGGCAGGAATTAACCCGCCTGGGCTACGCGGTCAGCTGGCATGAATACCCCATACAACATTCTGTTTGCGCGGATGAAATCCAGGAAATCAGATCGTGGTTACTACAAATTTTGGGATAGACGAGCCCGATAAATTTTGCGTCATTGGGTGTTTTCAAACCGGGTGGTCGGTGACTCAGCAAGACCGAATCCCTGTTCCTCATCAGGGGTCATTTCCGTAAATTGCCTAAAATAAATCCAGATCAGCGCGCAAAGATTTCTGATGCCACGATCAAAAATTTCTTGACAAGATCTTTTGAGAATTATATTGGCATATCGTATACTAAAATAGTATTTCGCAATACGGAATTTTCGGGGCAGGCATTAGGGTTGAAAATCCTGACGCGCAGGCCGCAAAATTGATAACCTAACGGGTCGGCCTTTCAGCGTTTAGGGCTAAGTCACTTGAGGTGCGAAGGAGGCTTGCCGATGTTTTCGATTTTCGATACATCTGAGGAAATTGCCCAATCGGATGTCGATACGGCCGTTTTACCTTTGGGCGCGGTCGAACCCAAAGGCCCGCATCTGCCGGTGGGGTTTGATTTTATTTTAGCCAATCGTTTCGCAAAAGATTTTTGCACGGGAAAAGCGGTGTATCTTTTGCCGGTGTTTCCATTTTCAAGCGCCATGGAAACCCGGGGCTTCAAGGGTACGATCGCGCTGCAGCAGCAGACGCTATGGGACGTACTGAATGATATTGCATCCGTTCTGGCGCGTCATGATTTTAAGCGTTTCATCATACTGGATTTTAGTAATTATAACTGGATCACCAAACACTGCGTGCGCGAGCTCAATCTCAACCGGGAACTGATTCAGGCCGTCTGGGTCAACCCCAAGCAGTTTGCCCAGGAGGCGGCCGCGGCTGATCTTTTACCTGATTTTGGCGGCGGTGCCGTCGAAACTTCGCTGGCACTGGCTTTGGATGAAAAGCTGGTCCAGACGCCGCTCGAGGACTTTAATGCGGATTTGCCGCGAGAAACGATTGACTATGAAGGGTTGTTAAATGTCGCTCCCAAAGGATTCTGGGGCAAACCCTCTTTAGCTACCGCCCAGCTGGGGAAACAATTCTACGCTTTAATGCTGGAGAAGACCCGCGACTATGTCAGCTATGCGCTGGGGCTTTTTCAAGAAGGCGCTCCCATCGGAAAACACGAAGCCGATGAAATCTGGTGGCCTCAAGAAGATATTCCCGGTATCGAAGGCAGCGGCCGGGACTGGCGCAACACCCTTACGGGCATCGCTGATTCCGATCCGGAATTGGTCATCATCCCCACCGCGGCAACCGAACAACACTCACCCTCCCAGCCGTTATCCACGGATTACCTGCGTGCCTTGGAACTGTCTCGCCGCCTGGCGGATGTGCTTGGCGCTTATCTGTTGCCCGCACTGCCGATCGTGACTTCATGGGGACACATTCGCTTTCGGGGCTCTATCCCCATTTGTGCCATGACCGCACGCCGCGTACTTGAGGATATCGCGGCAAGCCTGGTCGCCGGCGGTTTCAAAAAGGCGGCCATTGTGAACACCCATGGCGGCAACTGGGTCGTTAAACCGACCATGATCGAAATCAATCAAAAATACGAAGGGTTTAAACTCATTTCAACCGGTGACATCCTGGCCTACCGGGGTCAAATGCCGGTTGAACAGTTGCATGCCTGTGAAGTTGAAGCATCCTTTATCCAGGCGTTTTATCCGAACAGTTTCAAAGCGGATCGTGTGGTTGACTATTCACCCATGTGTACCGCCGCCGCGTTTGATCTCGTTGGCATTGGTGGTGTCAGTCCTAAGGGCGTCTGGGGGTATCCGTCCCGAGGGACTGCCGAAAAAGGGCGCAAAGATCTGGCAAGCGATGTGGCCGATGCTGCCGATTACATAAAAACCGTTTTCTCTTGAAAGGGCGATCCATGCTGTTTCGTGAACAGAAACCCAGAAATTTAGTCCAAACCATTGAAAGGGTGGCAACCATTTTTGATGTGATGGCTCAAAATTCTCAGGGCATCAGCCTCAAAGAATTGAGTGCCAAAGTCGGTTTGCCTAAAGGCACCACGCATCGTCTTCTGTCATCGCTGGCTTATTTCGGGTATGTGCGTCAGGTATCGGAAAGCAAAAATTACCTGTTAGGATTTAAACTGGTCGAGCTTGGAAATCGTCTGCTGGATCAACTTGATTTAAGAGCCCAGGCCAGGCCCTCTCTGATCAACCTTTGTAAAAAAACCAGGGAAACGGTCCATCTTGTGGTTTTGGATCAAAATGAAGCCCTGTACGTCGATAAAGTTGAATCAGATGAAAAGCCGGGGGGGTTGCAAATGGTTTCCAGGGTTGGATTACGGGTGCCGGCGCATTGTTCCTCGGTAGGAAAAGTTTTTCTGGCGCAGCTTTCCGATACGGAGCTGGATACCCTGATAAAAGAGAAGGGCTTGAGAAAAAGAACCGAAAACACCATCACCGACCCTGAGAAACTAAAGCATCACCTCAAAGTTATCCGCCAAAAGGGCTTTGCCGTTGATGATGAAGAAAACGAAAAGGGAATCCGCTGTGTGGGCGCACCGATTTTTAACCAGCAAGGCCAGGTGATTGCTGCCATCAGCATATCCGGGCCTACCGTTCGAATTACGAAAAAAGTTATGCAGCAAACGCTAAAGAACGAGGTGACCAGAACGGCTTTAGATATTTCCAGGGAAGTTGGTTATCAAGGTTAGAAGCTATCGCAATGATAGAGGTTTATCTTATAGGTCAGAGAAAAAAAGTTCTAGAGGTGCTCTAAAGTTAGAAGTGCCTAAAATGCCTAAAATGAGCTAAAGTGCCTAAAGTTATGGTGTCGCTGCGCTCCATCTTTTAATAAAAATGACAGAATTCCTTAACTTTAGTCACTTTAGATCACTCGCAAATTTAGGCACTTTCAATTAAAGACTTAAACTTTAGGCATTTTAGATCATTTTTAATTTTAGCTCATTAAATGAGAGGTTTGTTATGGAAAAAGTAAGAATCGGTATCGTCGGTGCTAAATTTGCCGCCGACATTCATTGTGATTCCTATTCCCGCAATGAACAGGCGCAAGTGGTTGCGGTGGCGGATATCGCGGACGCCGGCGAATTGATCAATAAATGGCGTATTGCGGATCATTACAGCGATTACAATGAGATGTTCAAACGCGACGATATTGATCTGATTTCCGTGTGTGCCCCCAACTTTTTACATCACGACGTTGCCATTGCCGCTGCAGACGCCGGCAAGCATGTTGTGGTAGAGAAGCCGCTGTCCACCACGGCCGAAGATGCCAGAGAAGTGATGGACGTATGCAACAAAAACGGTGTCAAACTGATGTATGCTGAAGATTGGTGCTTCTCGCCGGCGCTCAGACGGGCTGAGGAAATCATCAATGAGGGCGCTATCGGAAAAGTTCTATTCATTAAAGCCAAGGAAGTACATAACGGAACGCATTCGCCCTATGCTAAAGATAAAGAGATGTGCGGCGGCGGAAGTTTTATGCATTTGGGAATACATCCCATCGGCTGGCTGCTCTACCTTTTGGGGAAAGGGAAAAACCCCGTCGTAGAGGTGACCGGAAAAATGACCGGCGGGCTCGAAGCAAATTATGTCCACAAGGACAACGGCGGCGAAGATTTCGGGATGGGCATGCTGCGATTTAAAAACGGTGAATTTGCCTTTGTCGAAGGCAATTACATTACGGTTGGTGGTATGGATGACAAGGTTGAAATATACGGGACCGATGGCGTGATCAAGGTGGATCTGACCTTCGGGTCCCCCATCAATTGTTACTCCCGGCAGGGTATTGCCTATTCAATCGAAAAAACAGATCACAACATGGGCTGGACCCGACCGGCGGTGGATGAATTCCTAAACTTAGGTTATGTGCCGGAAATGAAGCATTTTGTCGACTGCGTCTTGGGCACCGCGGAACCCTTTTACGGTGTTGATGGCAGGGCGGCGATTGCCTGCGTGGAACTGGTAAAAGCGTTTTACGAGTCAAACGCAATCGGAAAGACCCTATACGGTGAGTGGTTGTAGTGTTGTGCCCCACAAAAATGTTACAAAAGTCGTAATGACTATGGTTTCAGGTTTCAGGACTCAGAAGACAGAAATCAGAAAACAGAGAACAGAAAACAACTGAAGTCAATGATTATCTATCTTCATCTGGTCACATCTGACTAATTTTATCTGTCATCTGACTTCTGTCATCCGACCTCTGTAATCTGACACCCGGCACCTTTATCTTTGAAAAAGAAGATTGATAAAATAAATCCGTTTCCATTTGAGAGCTTGTTAAAGTTAAAACCGGAGCAAATGAAATGAAGCCGCATGTAAAAGAAAGTGAATTCTTGATGCCGCTGGAAGTGGCCGGGTTGAAGTACCGCAACAATTTTGTTGTTGGCTCCGGTCCGGCCGTCAAGACGCTGGATATGATAAAGGAAATCGAACGCTGGGGGTGGGGCGGGGCCAGTCTCAAATTAGCAATTGATCCCACTTATATCAGCAAACCGCCCAGATACCGCTGGCTGAAGAAACATAAATACCATGCATTTACCGCCGAAACACGGCTGACCTTTGATGAGGGGCTCAGGCTTATGGAAGCGGCCAGAAAAGCGGTCAGCGAGTTGATTCTTTATGGCAACATGTCCTATGCCGGGGAGGAAGGCGATGAAGGCTGGATCCGGATGGCCAAACAATATGAGGACGCCGGTGCCCATGTCATTGAGCTGAATATGTGCTGCCCGAACATGTCGTTCAATGTCGAGAGTTCCGGAGGTCACCCGCGGGTGGTCTCCGGCGCCAGTGTCGGATCCAATCCGGATATCGTATCAAAGACCGCTTTAGCGGTCCAAAAGGCCGTCAATATACCGGTTTTTGTAAAGCTGACACCGGAAGGCGGCCGGATCGCCGAGGTAGCCAAGGCCTGCTTTGACAACGGCATCGCCAGCGTGGGCAGCACCGGCAACCGACTGGCGATCCCGGATTTTGATATTGACAATCCCGAGCAGGGTATTTGCCATTTACAGGATGAACCCACACTTGCCTGTTTTTCAGGACCCTGGATCAAACCGCTGGCCCTGCGGGACGTCTATGAAATGCGAAAACAATGCAATCCGGACAACAGGGTCATGGGCAGCGGTGGAGTCGAACGTTGGAACGATGCCGTTCAAATGATGATGTGCGGGGCGGATTTTATCCAGATATGCACCGGGGTGATGATCAAGGGCCCTAAAATATTGCCGAAAATCGTCAAGGGCATTCGGCAGTTTATGGAGCAAAAAGGGTATGCCGATTACATGGACTTCAGGGACATTATCGTACCGCGGATCACCCCCACCGATCGGCTGACGCTTTACGAGGGTCATGCCGTAGTTGATGAAGAAAAGTGTACGGGGTGCGGTATCTGTGCGGATATCGGTCATTGCTATGCCATCACGATGAAAGATGAAAAGGCCAAAATATTCGTGGACGACTGCACCGGATGCAGTACCTGCATCGATGTCTGTCCGGTAAGTGCTATTTCCATGCAAAAGCTTGAAAAGATAGATTAATTGCGGCCCGGCATTTATTCTGAACGGAGGCGTTCAAAGCAACTCCAGAGCGATTACTTTTTTAAGAACAGTTATTTTTGCTGTTTGCGCGCAGACAAGAATACTTAAAATAGGGGAAGGAGCAGAAAAATGGCCCAATTCAGCAAATTAGAAGTATTAACGGCGATGGAAGAGATCGGGTTAATCCCTGTGTTTTACAACAAGGATTTTGAAGTCGCCGTGGAAATCGTTAATGCCTGTATTCGCGGGGGCGCTAAAATTGTCGAATTTACCAATCGTGGAGATTATGCCTATCAGGTGTTTGGAAAGCTGTCCCCGCATTTTTCAGAAAGCGATCAAGACGTTATTTTAGGGGTGGGTTCGGTCATCGACCCTTATACCGCTGCGTTATACATTAACAATGGTGCCAATTTTATTGTGGGCCCGGTCTTGAATCCGGAAGTGGCCAAAATCTGTAACCGTCGTCAGGTTCCCTATTCACCCGGATGCGGCACCGCCAGCGAAATTTCGGCCGCCAACGAAATCGGCTGTGACATCGTCAAGATATTTCCGGGCGGACTTATCGGCGGTCCCAGTTTTGTGAAAGCTGTTATGGCGCCCTGTCCATGGTACAAACTCTTGCCCACCGGCGGCGTTAGCCCGACGGAGGAATCCCTGAATGCCTGGTTCGAGGCCGGTGCTGTCTGTGTGGGGATGGGCTCCAAGCTCATCGTTAAAGATCTGGTGGCGGCCAGGGATTGGAAAGGCATTGAAGCAAATGTGCGCAATGCGCTTGCGATCATAAAGGCCTTCAAAGCAAAACATAAATCGGCCTAAAAATATTGTAACCGTTCACGGGTTCAGAGGTTCAGGGTTCAAGGGTTAAGGACTCATCGAAAATCGAAACTCATAAAGCCTATTGAGTGACAAAGAAGGACAAGTTTGCTTACAACTTCGGCTTGAAGGGACCAATTCGAGATATGTACGATTAGGCCGAACGTACCTTTACCCTGTTAGTGGCCTCTGAGTAAGGTACAAACAACATAACCCTGAACGGTGAACCCTGAACCTGTGAACGCTTACTTAAAGTTTAACAGGAGGACAAATGGCAAAACTAGACATCAAACCTGCAGATGCCTGTAAATGGGATATTTTAAGCTTAGGCGAAGTCATGATTCGCCTGGATCCCGGCAACAGCCGCGTGGCGCGTACCCGACAATTCCAGGTCTGGGAAGGCGGCGGTGAGTACAATGTTGCCCGCGGGTTGCGGCGATGCTTTGGGATGCGGGCGGCATTGGTGACGGCCATAGCTGAAAATCCGGTTGGCCGATTGCTGGAGGACTTGCTGCTGCAAGGCGGTGTCGATTTATCCCATATCCGTTGGATGCCTTTTGACGGTATTGGTCGAAAAGTAAGAGTCGGTCTGAATTTCACCGAAAGCGGTTTCGGCGTCAGAGCGGCTCTGGGTTGTTCAGACAGGGGCCACACGGCTGCTTCGCAAATGAAGAAAGGTGAAATCGATTGGAATCAAATATTCGCTAAAGAAGGGGTTCGATGGTTTCACACCGGCGGCATCTATGCCGGTCTTTCTGAAACGACACCGGAGGTCATTATCGAAGCCATGCAAGCCGCCAAAGACAACGGCACGATGATATCCTATGACTTGAATTATCGACCTTCGTTATGGAAAGACATTGGTGGTTCGGAGAAAGCGATCGAAGTCAATCGGGAAATCGCCAAATATGTCGATGTCATGTTGGGAAACGAAGAAGATTTCACCGCCGCTCTGGGCTATAAAGTAGAGGGCTTGGACAAAGATATTTCCAAGCTGGACACCTCGGCATTTAAAAAAATGATTCAGCGTGTAGTGGAGGCCTACCCGAATTTTAAAGCCGTGGCCACCACGTTGCGAAACGCGAAAACCGCCTGCGTCAATGACTGGGGTGCGGTTCTCTATTATGACGGAAAATTTTATGACGCCTTGCTGCGTGAGAATCTCGAAATTTACGACCGGGTCGGCGGCGGTGATAGTTTTGCCTCCGGGCTGATTTATGCATTCCTTAGCGGCAAAGAACCCGCAGAGGCTGTAAATTACGGTGCCGCTCACGGTGCCCTGGCCATGTCCACACCGGGTGATACCACCATGGCAACCCTGGCCGAAGTGGAAAAAGTGATGAAAAGCATGACTGCCAGAGTTGACCGCTAAAAGCGAATTTATTCCTTTTTCATCGATTGGCTTTTAGGTTTGGAAGAATAAGACTCAATCACGAGAAACAGCTTTATCAGGAGAACACTAAATTGAACGATTATAAACCTTTGGATCTTTTGATCATTGGCGCTGGAATGATTGTTCATGATCTCATCCTGCCGGCGGCATATCACCTTCAGCGCCTGGGATGTATCAAAGATATCTCGGTTTGCGGCACCCGCGTAACTTCCCTTCAGGCGCTTAAAGATAGCACCCTGATCAAAGAGGCTTTTCCGGGGCAGGATTTTACCCCTTACCCTGCCTTGGATTCCACAGTGTCCGGCAACCAGGAACTTTATAAAGAGGTTCTGGACCAAATGGCGCCTTATCAGGCTGTTGTGATTGCGTTACCGGACCAGCTTCATTATCAGGTGGTTGTGGATGTCCTTGACTACAATCAGCATATTTTATGCGTTAAACCGCTGGTCCTGACGCATCAACACGGTGTCGAGATTGCTAAAAAAGCCAAGCAAAAAGGCCTTTTTGTCGGTGTTGAATATCACAAGCGATTTGACCGGCGATCGCTGATGGCCCGCAAAAATTACCTCAGCGGTGATCTGGGCGAATTTGTCATCGGTGAAGCCAAAATGATTGAACCTTACTATTACCGTTTTTCCAACTTTCAAAACTGGTTTACCACGGATTTCACCGATCCCTTTGTCTACGTGGGGTGCCATTACGTTGACCTGGTCTATTTCATTACCGGACTCAAACCCGTGCAGGTCTCGGTTTCCGGTGTAAAAGGCAAATTTAGGAACGGTAATGAAGCCTATATGTGGGCCAATGGCCGCGTGCGGTTTGAAAACGGAGCACTATTATCCGTAACCGCTGGTCTGGGATACCCGGATGAGGGCGCCGGTCCGAATGAACAGGGGCTTTGCATGTTTTTCGAGGGCAGTGAAAAAGGCGCTATATTCAAGCATAATGATCAGTTCAGAGGTGTCGAATACAGTTTTATTAAAGGCCGGGGACCGGCCAATAAGCGCTTCCATTATATCAATCCGGACTTTTTCCAACTCATACCCTGGGAAGGAGAGGGCGATAAGCCCATCGGCTACGGTCCGGATTCCGTAATGATCCATATTAAATATATGAGCCAAATTGAGGCCCGGGTAGATAAAGACCCGCACAACGACCATTCGCTGAGGCTTAAAGCGATAGAAGCGGCTGACAAAAAAGGCCTGATGGCCACACCGCAGAATTCCTATATCAACGAGCTGGTTCATGAGGCGGCGCGGCTGTCAATTATAAATGATGGCGATATCGCCCTGATCACCTATGAACCGGAGCCCTGTGTCAGGTTAAAGCACGATTAGTAGTATGAAATGAAAATAGACAATAGAAAATAGTCAATCATTTGATAGGAGCTTGTTTCGTGCCTGAATATTCGCTTGAACCTGTTGATGTAAAAAAAGTGTCCACCCGCTATCGAACCATTCAAACCCGGATACCGGTTCCGGAATCTCTGGCGATCTTTGAGTCCTTGAAAAAATCCGAACCGCGTTCCATGCTGGGTATGCCGCCGGTTGTCTGGGATCGGGCCGAAAATTTTACGGTTTACGATAAATGGGGCAATCGTTGGATTGACTGGTCGTCCTGTGTCCTTCTGGCGAATGCCGGACACGGCCGCGAGGAAATCAAAGCCGCCTTAAAAGAACAAATCGATCAGGGCTTGCTGGCCACTTATGTATTTGTGCATGAAAAGCGAGCCAAACTTACCAAAGCGCTCCAGGACCTTTCTCCGGATCCTGCCAATTATGAGGCTTTTTTACTGAGCACCGGCAGTGAGGCGATTGAAAACTGTATTAAATTAGCGAAAACTTATGCCCTCGAAAAACATGGCCCCGACAAGAAATATATCATTTCGTTCGAGAATGCCTTCCATGGCCGCACGCTGGGTGCCCAGCTGGTGGGCGGCAACCCCAGGCTCAAAAAGTGGATCGGAACCGGAGATCCCACTTTCGTTCAAGTTCCGTTCCCGGACGGCTATCATGTTACCGATACATCTTTTGACCTTTTCCGCAAATCGATAGAAGACCGAGGGCTTCAGGCAACGCAGATTGCCGGTGTGCTGACAGAATCATATCAGGGCGGCTGTGCGGATTTTTTACCGGTTACCTACGCCCGGGACCTCGAAACCTTTTGCCGGTCGCATGATATTGTCACGATTTACGATGAGATTCAGGCCGGTTTCGGGCGCACCGGAAAAATGTTTTGCTATGAGCATTACGGCGTCCAACCGGATCTGATTGCCTGCGGCAAAGGCATCAGTTCATCTTTGCCGATTGCCGCGGTTATCGGCAGAGCGGACATTATGGATTTATATGCCCCGGGGTCAATGACCTCAACCCATTCGGCCTCACCGCTTTGTGTGGCGGCGGCCCTTGCCAGCCTGAAGATTTTGCAAGGAGAGGATTTAATCGCCAATGCCGCCCGCATGGGTGAAATCCTTATCCCCGAATTGGAGCGCATCCGCAATAAATATCCAAAAATTCTGGCGGTTGTCCACGGTCAAGGATTGGTGGCCGGAATCCGGGTGGCAGATCCAAAAACCAAAAAGCCGGATGGTGAAACCGCCCTTAAAATAAATACGGCCTGCTACCAAAAAGGCTTGCTGATGTTCGCACCGGTGGGATCCAATGGTGAATGCGTAAAAATCGCCCCGCCATTGACGATTACTGAAGAGGCACTGCGGGAAGGTATCGACGTATTTGAGGAAGCCCTGAACGAGGTTTTGAATTGAAGATCATAAATCAGGTTTGCCGGTTGAGCCGGCCGGAGGTCCCCGTAAAACGGGATTTAGCCGGTGAGGCCCGTTTAAAGAGGGAAAAAGTCTGATTTTATTTTCTATTCGACAAACGGGCGAACGGGCAACGGGCTCAACAGGCCAACCGAAAAAGGTGAGAACTCATGAATGACATATCCAAACAGGCGCGCCGTTATGTTTTGATCATCCTGATTCATCTGGGCGTCGTGATTATCTGGCATCTATGGGTTACCATGAGCAATATTCCTGATTATGTTATGCCGAGTCCAGGTGCTACACTGCTTTCATTGGGTGAAGAGTACGGCTGGCTTCACAATACCTATATTACGGCGGTCGAAGTATTTGGCGGCTATTTCCTGGCCGTAATCGCGGGGGTGGGTCTGGCGCTCATATTCAACTGGTTCAAGACAATGGAAACGATGTTCATGCCGCTCATGGTCAGTTTGAACATGATACCCAAGGTGGCGCTGGGGCCCCTGTTTATTGTTTGGTTGTCCTATGGAGTTGGGCCCAATATTTTGATATCATTCAGCATATGCTTTTTGCCCATTTTGCTGACAATGGAGCGTGGCCTCAGGGAGAGTGATCCCGATCTTCTGGATCTTGTCCGCACACTGCGCGCTTCACGCTGGCAGATATTCACCAAGATCCAGCTTCCAGGCTCACTGCCTTACCTCTTTTCGGGTATGAAAGTTGCTGTGGTTCTTGCGGTTGCCGGCGCCATCGTCGGGGAGTTTATCGCCTCGCAGGAAGGGCTGGGTTATCTCATGCTGCAGGTCCAGGTCACTCTGGACACGGCGGCCATGTTTATGGCGGTGCTGATCATTACGGCCATTGGGGTCGTCCTGTATGGCCTTGTGCTGTTGCTGGAGTATTTATTCATTGGTCAGGCTCCCAAAGAAATCTAAAACGAAGGGGACATAAAATGAGTGAATCGTTTATTCATCTCTCAGACGTCCGCAAAATCTTCAAGACGCGCAACGAGGAGTTTCTGGCTGTTTCTGAAGTCACTTTTGATGTGAAGGCCGGCGAATTGGTTTCGATTGTGGGTCCATCCGGCTGCGGTAAGACGACGATTCTAAAGATCCTGGCAGGGATCCATTCCTATGAAGGCGGTACGGTAAGAATTGGAAGCGAGGCCAATCCTTTTGATCCTTCAAAGGACATTGGAATGGTGTTTCAACAACCGCTGCTGTTGAAATGGCGCAAGGTCCTCCAGAATGTTCTTCTACCTGCCGAGATTCTCGGTCTGCCGCGCAAGGAAAGCCTGGACCGGGCGCACTATCTTCTCAAAATGGTCGGTTTGCAGGGCTTTGAAGATAAATACCCCCATGAGCTTTCCGGCGGCATGCAGCAGCGCACCGCCATTGCCCGTGCGTTAATTCATGACCCTAAACTCATTTTGATGGATGAACCCTTTGGTGCCCTGGATGCCCTGACGCGCGAAAAGATGAATCTGGAGCTTCTGCGCATCTGGAAAGAAAGTCAGAAAACGATTTTGTTTGTAACCCACGGTATTCAGGAAGCCGTATTTCTGGGAAGCCGGGTGATCGTATTAACCTGCGGCCCGGCCCGCATGGCCGATAACATTGCCATCGACCTGCCGTATCCACGAACACTGGATATGATGACCCACGAAGAATTCGGCAAATATGCCCGCCATCTCTATAAGCATCTCGGAATGGATGCAGACGGTTCTGATATTGTTGAGGAGTGCCGCATCGATTAGAAGCTTTTTAAAAAATGCAAATTTCGAGGACGAGGAGGAGCACGAGGTTAGGCAACGTTCCTTCGCTTCGTACTCGTCCTCGTTCCCGCTATTTAATGCGCAATATTTTCGTTGAGAGCCTCCTCAAAATGCTTTCATGATTTGGGTTGAGTCCGTTTGCCGGGCAAATAAAATCAGACCTTATTCCGTTTTGAACGGGCTCAACGGGCTTAACCCCGCCATCGGCGGGACCAACCTAAAAAAGCCCATCCGCCTATGGCGGGTGGGCTTTTTTTCGACTCGCAGGCGGGATCACTCAACCACTATAAGGCTGATAACAAAAACCGCCTATTTCGGCATTTTGATGCTGCGATCCAGCATGTCGTTGGTATAGGTGGTTTTGATATCGAACGGCGTTTTAAGGTTGAAATAGGTCTCGATCATTTTATAATCACTGTCCATACGCGTCGGATCAAAATAACCCAGTGCAACCGTTGTGGAGAACTCATCGCGCATCAACTCGTTTACCAGTCCCCAGTTCGTTTTTTCATTATCAAATTTCAATCCCGTGTTGGCACTCACCAGGGCTTTAATACACGGATCAGGACTGTCAACACATGTCTTAAACGCCTTTTGGCTGACGTGCACAAAGGATTTCACAACCTCCGGCTTTTTCTTGAGGTAATCCCCATTGACGATAATCGAATTCCCATAAGGATTGACGCCATATTTTTTCCAGCGAAAAAATCCCATGTTATCGGCAAGTTTTGCTTTGAAAATATGATGGATATTGTAAAAGCTGGTGGTGGCATCAATATTCCCACTCATGAGGGCTCCCAATTTGGCATTGGGCTGCACATTGACCCAGGTTACCGATTTGGGGTCGATGCCGATCGATTTTGCCAGGGCCGGCCACATTTGACGGGCTGCGTCCCAGGAGGGGTTGCCGATTTTTTTGCCGACCAGGTCTTTGGGTCCTTTGATGCCGGAAGATTTGAGCCAATACATGCCATAGGGGGAATTGGCATAAACATTCATGACCGCAACGATATCCGCCCCTACACCTTTAGCCACCAGCGCTGTCCCCAGGTCAGCCAGTCCGATCGGATTTTTGCCAATACCGGTACGTTTCGCGGACATGCTCGAGCCTTTGCCCTGCTGGATGACAAGATCAATACCCGCATCTTTGTACCACCCCTTCTGTAAAGCATAATAATAGGGGGCGTGATCACCACCTGCAATCCAATTGAGAATGAAATCAACCTTTTCTGCAGCTATGGCTGTGCCGGTTCCGAAAAGCATTGAAAAAACTAAAGCAACTGCCAATAACAATTTACCATATTTCATATTAACCTCCTTTGTTGGTATTGCCTCTTTTCTAACGATCTATTGTCAAAGATAAACATTGGTGCTGATTTTTTCTAACCTTACAATAAGTTTCTGTCAATTATAAAAAAACGTATAATACGGTTTGTCGGTGGCCAACCGCAAAATCATCAAGCCCAGTTCCATAGCATGATAATCTCCCCACATTGAGGATTCACCGCAGGGCACTTTCCGGCCCCTGGGGATATGATCCCAGACATTGGGGCGGTGGTAAACGGAATGCAACAGGATTCCCTGATGATCAAGATCCGTAGAAAGGTAAGGCGCATCAAACAGGCGATCGGCAATTGTCAAGCCGGTCTGGAAATATCGTCCGGCCAATGGACTTTTTCCCTTCAGTTCGAGGTATCTCCCCAACCGAATCAATCCCTGGGCTGAAATGGCGGCGGCTGAGCTGTCCACCGGCTCGTGGTCATTGAAGGGGTCAGCCGGCCGCGCGCGGTAATCCCCCAGCTTTGCCAACCCGGGTGCGGCCGTATCCCAGTAGGGAATGCCGTCTGCCGGTGTCTGCTCCAGGTAATAATCGGCGACGGCCGTGGCAACTTCAAGAAAACGATGCAGAATCGACTCTTTTGAAACAAACAACTGCGGAACGATCCCATCGACGTCTGCTGGAGCCAGGGATTCCATAAATTCAAGCTGTTCTGCGTACCCCAGCAGAATCCATGCGTGGCCGCGAGTCCAGGTGGAAAAAGGAGAGTAACCTTGCTGGGTGCTGGGGCAGCGGTAAGAGCCGTTATTGACGTTAAAGATCGATTCGTGCACCACCCGTCCGCGGGCGTCATAGGCATCGCGGCCTTTGCCAAAGTAGACATTATAGCGGGCGGTGGTTTCAGCATGCTGCAGGGCTCTTTGCAGAAGATTGATCTTGCGATCCTGTTCGGCCATCAGCACGTGCCCGAGCTGGTGACTGACAACCAGCGTCCGCAGGGATCGAATCGTATCGGCGAAAAGAGAATGGGGACCATTAAACGAATAGATGTAGCCCAGTCCATCTGCAAGCGCTGTCCAGCGCGAAGCCTGAACGGCGCCGGATAGTTTGAGTGCCAGCTCGTAAAAATTTTTCTCCCATTCGTTTTCCGCAATGCGGCCCTCGAGCATCAGCCGCAGCAGATTGCCGTAGGTGGAGATATTGTTGAATCCGTGGTCATGGACCCCGGTGTGGCTGAGGTGAGGGGCCATGCGTTCAAGCGTCTGCCGGCGACCGTATTCCAGAAATTGCTTTTCCCCGGTGGCATCGTACTGCAAAATGGCGCAACCCAATTGAAAACCCTGGGTCCATTCGGTCCACCCGCGAGAGGTGTATTTGCCCTCGATTGTAAAAACCGGGCTGGGGCGGGAATCATCCTGGCTTGCTTTGATCGCCTCAATTTTCTGCCCGGCACATTCAAACAGCGCGTTTATTTTGGGCTGAAGATCCTGAGGGGAGATATTTTCATTGATTTTTATCATAAACGATCCTCTTTTTACCGAAAGCTCACATGCGTTACAGGCGTTTGATGTGAAAACCGCCATCAATATCAATCACGCTGCCGGTTGAGAAAGGAAAGTTGCCATTTAACAGAGCAGCAGCGGCCAGGCCAAGATCATCCGGTGTCCCCCATCTGGCTTGCGGGACCAGGCCTTCGGCAATCAAACTGTCGTATTTTTCTTTAACAACGGCGGTCATGTCGGTAAGCATAATGCCGGGGCGCAGCTCAAAAACGTGAATATTGCTATCTGCCAGCCGGGCCGCCCACAGACTGCAGGCCATGGAGAGACCGGCCTTGGAGATGCAGTAGTCGCCGCGGTTTGTAGAAGCAGTTTCGGCCGAAATGGAGGTGATAAAAATGATGGTGAATCCGGCTTTCAAAAGCGGTTTCGGTTTTTGCGTTAACCAGTATTTGGCAACCTGCTGCGTCAAGAAGTAAGGCCCTTGCAGGTTGATCCGTATAATCTCCTCAAATGACGCTTCGGTGGCATCCAGGATGTCCGCACGGTCTTCAGGGGCGACCCCGGCGTTATTGACCAGCGCATCGATTCTTCCCAGTTGCTCCAGGCCACTTTCAATCAGGTTCCGGCGGTCATCTTTTTTGGCGATATCGGCCTGCAGCGTAAGGAATTTTTGGCCGCTGCGGGTTTTCCGATTCTGACATTCGGCTACCGTTTTTTCGGCAGCTTCGGCATTGCCGACAAAATTAATGATAACCGAATAACCGCTCTCCGATAGCTTCAGAGCGATACCGCGTCCCAGACCTCGGCTGGCCCCGGTGACGAGGATAACCGGTGTTGAATCAGACATGATCAGCGATCTCCTTTCCGACCAGAGAGGGCTGGCCTTGTGTCAACTTTTTATAAATCGGCCGATAAACCTCGGCGTCCTGTATGACGCAACCGGTGACGCTGTTCAGGCGCATCAGTTCGGTACATTTGCCGCAGGCAATGCAACATTTTTTGCGCTCCAGTGTCCCCGTCTGGATAATGTCTTCCGCAAAATTCGGATAGGCGAAAGACTGACGGCCAAATCCGGCCAGCTGAAACCAACCGTCCCGTATCCCCCCGGCTGCACAGGCCGCCCCGTATTCTCTCAGCCAGGAAAAACCGGTGGCCACAATCGCCATCTCCGGAACCGCCTTTTGGATGTCACGGGCGATTTTCAACATTCTTTCAACAGCATACAGCTGGTTTTCTTTCGGCACATAAGGGCCGAAGTCGTATGGACGGCCGATATGGGGATTATAATAAGGATTGCCGGAGCTGATATTTGCCAGGTTTACGCCCCTTTCCCCCAAGAGCTTAACGAGCCTGACGGGTTCTGAGGGGTCAACCCGGTGGCAGTCTCCCTCGTCCACACCCCACCCATAGGGATACGGAATTCCATCGTAGGCATTCATGCGCACGGCAACATCGATGTCATCGGACAGCTTTGTTCGAATTTTATCTATAATATTGAGCAGAAATCGGGTTCGATTCTCGAAGCTTCCCCCATATGCGCCCTCCCGGGTATGGGCCGCAAATAGTTCGGAAATGAGATACTTGTGGCAGCTTTTGATATCGACCGCATCAAACCCGATTTCGGCAGCCATAGCAGCCGCCGCGACATACCGATCTTCAAGTTGCTCCAATTGCGCATCGGTTATGATCTGCTTTGGAGCCGGATTCTTACCGTCAAGATAGGGATTGGTGGCTGCGATGATCGGCTGTGGTTTTGAGACCGGCTTGCTGTACCTTCCCGAATGGGTTAGCTGAAGAACGGTATAGGGTTTGCGGTCGGAACCGTTTTTATTCACAGCTGCGTTTATGGCTTCCTGTAGAAGGGCCGCTAAGTCTTTTAAGGTATTTTGGGTAATCAGCAGTTGTCTCGGATTGGCCTTGCCTTCTTCAACAACAGCAGTGGCCTCAAACCATAATAACCCGGCGCCGCCCTCCGCAAAGCGCTTGTAGCGCCTGCTCGTCAACTCTCCCGGCCGGCCTTCTTTGTCTCCATCGCATCCTTCCATGGGGTGAATCACCATTCGATTCGGTATGATGTTTTTTCCGATCCGAAGCGGTTGTTTCAGCGCGTTTGTGTCTTCCACAAGCGGAAAATCGATTCCCATTTTATTTAATTCGGTTTGCAAATCTTCAAGAGATGAAAATTTAAATCTTTTATGGGCTTCCATGGATTACCTGCCTGTGAGTTGCTGCAAAAACCGGTTGGCCAATGCGTCCAGCTCTTTTAACTGATTATCAGTCAGTTTGGGATCAACCGTATTTTGCATCAACGCCTGGGCCCTTTCTTCGGCTCTTTCTGCAAGATCCTTGGATCCCTGGCTTTCCCACTCCTCCCGCGGTTGGCGGAAAAGCAGCTTGGGCATAAAGAGTTCGGTTCGAAAATGATTGGCCGTATGGGGTTGTTCCAGAAACGATCCCGAAATTCCGACCTGTTTGATCAAATCCACGGCCAGGGTTTCATCGTTTACCGTCACACCTTGCAAATAGCGCTTTACGTAGGCAATGATTTCATCGTCGATCACCGCCTGGGCCGGTGAAAAGGTAAGCTCGGATTCCAGCTGGCCGACAGACCAGATGTTGGACACTCTGCTTTGCAAATGGGCCATAAAGCCGCATGTCTTTTCCAGGGCTGTTTGCGCATCCGGACACATAGACTCGGTTGAAACCCAGCTGGCCGAAGGCAGGTTATAAAAACGACCCATCATTGCGGCAATCTGAGCAAAAAGATGATTTTCAGGTCCGCCGGTAACCGCAATACTGGTACGCATATCAAAGGTGTGCGCCAGCCCGAGATTAAAGACGCAGGGGCGACCCGGCTCAAGGATCTGGTTGATGACAATGCCGGCCAGAATCTCCGCTGTTCCCACCGCCGCTGAACCGGCCAGGGTTACCGGACCGGACACGCCGGCCATGGGCTCGCCGTTAATGGTGGTGGGGATACCGTGACCGGCCGAACGCTTAAAAATTTCCAACGCCAGGTTGGTCCAGCGTAAGGGGCCGTGGGCTGTAAACCCGACACTGAACCAGGGGTAATCGCCGACCACTTTTTTCATTTCAACCATCATATCCGATCCCTGGGGTGTAAAGCACAGGACCCGAATATGTTTTTTTGTATTTGCAGCCATGGTGCCAAGCCCCACCACATCACGCGCTGCAGGCGGGACATCATCCAGCGCAAATCCGAATACACCGTCAACATTTTCCAGCTGGTCGAGCAAGCGTGCCACCCTTGCCATATCATCTTTGGTGAATGGGCGGATGGCATTGTTTTCATACATTTTCAACCCCGGAACCGACCAGATGACGGCATCACTTTTTGCGCTAACGGGCACGCCGTTGCCTTCTTTATCGGCAAACACGAACTCTGGGGGGCAAAGCGCAAGTTTTTCTGTTATCAATTCTTCCGGGAACCTGATGACATTTGCGGAAACCCCCTTTTGGGCGCCGGCGTCCAGAAGCGCTTTGCATATGTCATCATGATCCAATTTAATTCCCGGGTCCTTCAATAGCGCCATTGCAGTGCTATGGATTTTTTCAGCATCTTTATGTTCGTTCATTCGCTGAGTCTCCTGATGATCTGCACCCTATTCATAGCTTAAATCTAGGGTGTTGGAAACGATACCCCTAAATCGACACCGAGTTGGTGAAGCAGCTGTGCATCTTCCTTTCTTATGGGACATCCTTGTTTTGCCCGCTTGATTTTAGTTCGCCATTCAGGCTCGCCCGGGATTAGAATTTCGTTTACACCGGGAGCAGTTGGTTGACGCTTTAGGTCGGTCATCAATTCATGCATGCTTTTTTTAAATTCTTCCATCGGACAGAAGGCCTCGATATCGATGGCCTGAATGTAGTGGCCCATAAATGCCCTGTTTTCCCAATCATCAAACTTGCGGATAATGTGGGCACCATACGGCATTCCCGTTAAACGACTCGATAAAATCTCAATCATCATTCCCAGCGCAAATCCCTTGGGACCGCTCATGGGGACCACCGCATATGCCTGTTGCGCATCGGTGACAGGGTTTCCTTCGCGATCAACA
>JAUVTR010000230.1 GCA_030601425.1 Desulfobacterales bacterium | reverse complement strand
GTTGAGATAACGGACGGAACAGTGTCAGTGGGAGATACTCTCCATTTTTTGGGGCACACGACAGATTTTGAATCCAGGGTACACTCAATGCAGATCGAGCACAAATCTGTAACAGAGGCAAAGAAAGGTGATAGCGTTGGCATAAGGGTATCTGAAAAGGTAAGAGAAAAAGACAAGGTATATAAAATAGTCGCGGATTAATCGCAAACTATACCGGAAGTGTAAAAAGAGGCACGCTGTTTAATTTTTTAGTTCATGGATAAGGAATTTAGTGGGGTTTTTATTTATTAGGTTTGCCAGCTGAACATTTTTAATTGAGAGGGAAGATCATGCTTAAAAAAATCTTGTGGCTAATACTAATAATAATCATCGTAATTATTCTTTACTTTGTTGCCTGGCCGGTTCCTATCGATCCAGTCGCATGGGAGGCACCACCTAACCCTGGTTATAAGGGCCCATTTGCGGTAAACAATCGCCTTCAAGGTATTGAAACCTTCCCAATAGCAGATAATCATGGCCCGGAAGATATTGCCCTCGATTCTCAGGGGCGTATTTATGCATCAACCCACGAAGGCCGAATTGTGCGCTTACAGTCTGACGGCTCCAACCCGGAAAACTGGGTCGATACCAAGGGCCGGCCCCTCGGAATTGACTTTGACAGGAAAGGCAATTTGATTGTTGCCGATGGCTTCCGCGGCCTTTTATCCATTGCACCGGACGGCAACATAACTGAATTGGCAACAACCGCGGATGGAGTTCCGATTCGCTTTGCCGACGATGTAGATGTGGCAGCCGATGGCAAGATTTATTTTTCTGACGCTTCAACCAAATTTGGTGCCAAAGAAAGGGGCGCCACTTATGAAGCAAGCTTGCTCGACCTAATGGAACATGGCGGCCACGGTCGGCTGCTGATGTACAATCCAGCCACGGGTAAGGCGAAGACATTGTTGGATGGTCTTAATTTTGCGAACGGCGTTGCGGTCAGCCATGATCAAAATTCTGTTTTGGTAAACGAAACCGGGAGTTATAGGGTAGTCCGTTTGTGGATCGCAGGATCGAAAAAGGGAAAGGTTGAAACCCTTATCGCTTCGTTACCATCTTTTCCTGACAACATATCAGTCGGTCGGGGCGGTCGTTATTGGGTGGCGCTTGTCTCGCCACGCAACCCGTTGGTTGACAAGCTATCAGGAAAACCTTTTGTTCGAAAAGTGATCCAGCGCATGCCGGCTTTCATGAGGCCCAAGGCAATAGCTTATGGCCACATTATAGCAATTGACGACAAAGGCAACGTAATTGAAGATCTTCAGGACCCTGATGGAAGCTACCCAATAAACACAAGTGTGACAGAGACTGAAGACTTTCTCTATATTGGTAGCTTGTTCACACCAGTTCTTGGCCGACTAAAGAAGGAAAAGGCTGGTCTATATTGAACCCGAAAAGAACGAATACGTGGTCGTCCTTTAGTTTTTCAGTTTTAGAAAAAAATACCTTTGCCAGATCCCCAGTTAAATCCGCTGCGCCCCGGTTGAATACCTGTCGGTGTCTGCTACGCAGATTTCAACTGGACATGCTCGATTTCTTCGAATTATTTAACCCCAGTACCATCTTCCGGAGCTACGGGGTAAACCCCGGTTAAATCCGCTTCGCTCGGTTTCTGCGAAACCCCGGTGAAATGGATGGATTCCATATTTCACTGGGCAAGCATTTAACGGGGCGGGTAAGCCGGAAAACGACAAATCGGTTTAGTCGGGCAAATAATGAAAAAAGCATCCGTCGCATGGTTGATCCACGAGAAAATCCGACTTTAAAGAATGTTGCCAACCTTTGGAACACGTGTAAGCGTCGTGAAAGAATAGCGCTCCATGTGTGGCGGTAATTAACAGTGGGGTTTTTATTTGTTAGAGGCATAAAGGAGACAGAATGGAACTCACATGGTTTGGCACGGCTGGTTTTAGGATTAAAACCGATAAGCACACGATTCTGATTGACCCGTACTTTTCCCGTAATGATAAAGCGCTTCCGAGGCAGTCCTTAAAACCATCCGATATTCAAGATGGAGATGTGATTTTGATATCCCATGGTCATTTTGATCACATTTATGATGTGCCGACCCTCTCTTCAAATACCGGGGCGAAGGTATATTGCGGCAACGGCATCGGTGAGGCGCTAATCCGAAATGGGATGGAAAGAGGACAGATCCATGAAGTTAATTCAGCTGGAGAAAATTTTGACTTCAACGGAATACAGGCTCAAGCATTTTTCAGCCAGCATGTAAAATTCGACCGTTGGTTAATATTCAAAACCTTAGCACGCATCAACTTTCGACTGCTCCGGTATCTGCCGCTGATACGCGAATATCCAGAAGGTCAAGTGCTGAGCTGGCGGCTTATTGTGGAAGGAAAAACAATCCATCATTTCGGAAGTGCAGGTTCAACATCTGATGAACTAGCGCGGCTCGGTAGTCAGCCAACTGATATTCTTTTAGTACCGTTACAAGGGCATTCTGACATTATCCAAATCGCTCACAAATACGTTACAGCACTTCAGCCCAAAGTGGTTATTCCCAATCACCAGGACAATTTCTTTCCGCCGATTTCAACCATGGTTGACCCACAACCGTTTGCAGAACTTGTAAAACAGACAAATCCAGATGCTGAAATAAAAATTTTGGAAATAAATGAGACAGTGTCATTTTAACGGAATACAGAATACGAGGAAAAGCGGAACGATGGTGAAAAGTTGATATAGGAAAGAAAGTGGACGGTGTTTAGTTTTTCAGTTTTGGGAATGGGGACATTCTTAAATTATAAGTTTCAATAAAAGGTATACGGTGTAAGGTTTATGGTTCCCTCCTTCGCCAGAAGGCTACGGAGGGCAAGCAAGGTTCAGGATTAATCAAAAGATTGGAAAACAGAAACTCCATTTCTCGAAATGGGAGGTGGGGCTTTATTTTGCAGGACGTATTCAACTATTCATCTAAGAATTATTTTTTCTTTGGAGGTGATAATTTTTTATCCATACTCAAAAATTTTAAGCCAAAGCCCGCGTCATTCGTCCAAACAATTTCACCTTTGGCCTTGACTTCTTTTCCATTTTTAAATGGTAGCACCAGAGTAATTATTTGTCCAACTTCGAAGGCACTTTTTGCCATAATAAAAACACCGGAAGAACTGATGTTTTTTATTAAACCTTCAAAGATTCCGTTTTGAGTAGCAAACATTGTGGATTGGTTATATGGTCTTCTTGGGTGCTTCCTTAAATCTTTTGTTTTATTTATATCATTTTTCAAATCTTGCTTATTGGCCGAAGATGCCAATTTAAGGCCATATCCGAATCGGAAAAACGAACGCTTTAATTTTTTCCGCCACATTATTTGTGCTCGGTGATATTCCAAAACATCAGGCAATGAAGCGTATGGTGAATTTTCAATACCGATATAAATCTGCATGCCCGGATTCAAAACACTGTCAGACTCAAAATAGAAACCCTCCTTGCTATAGTTAATCATCTTGGCTTTATGAATTTTGCCAGACTGTAGATCTTTAACCTGAAGAGATGAAGTGTGATCGATTCGAGCAGTATCTCTGTTTTCAAGATTTTCAACTGTTTGTTCAGCTTCTGTTTTCATAATTTACCCGAGCATTGTTTGGAGAAATCATCAGTTGTCTTTCAAGTAGATTAGATTGTTTAATAATATCGGCTATTATTATAAAAAACTTAATCTGAAATTGTGAAGATGGTGAAGATGGGGACGTCCTTAAATAAGTAAATAGTAAGTTATCGTTGATTAGTTAATTAGTTGAATAGTCAAATGGTTAGCGGATCCTTTGGCCGATGGTCTCGGCCCAATCATTACCTAAATCTTGTATGAAAATTAATGAGAAGCTGGTTAATAGTTTAAATTGGATGATAATCTATTTTTTTCTCATCACTTTTCACCCTTTGGGCTTCGCTTTCAGCTACGACCCAACAGGGCGGGCAAGCCTGAGGCTCCCATCTTCTGCGTTACCTGCCCGCCATCGCGAGCCGCCATGTCCGCCATCGGCTGCGCCTCAGGCAATGCCGGGCGGGCTCAGGCGAGGCGGGCGGGTTAAGGGCTCGAAGTAGCAGAAGTGCGTCAGCGCCCTGAAGTGCCTTGCATATGGAAGCCTCCAACTCGTACAAAATTCAGGTACACCAAAATCAAATTCAATCGCGTGGGTATCCGTCACACAATCGCAGCGGGTAACGGCCAGCCATCACGCCTCACTGCTTTGCTGTTTATATCAGATCCGCACCACGCTCCTCAAGTAACTCCCTGAGAATGGACCTGTGGCATCTTTTTTCATCTTTGCAATAGCACCCCACAGACAGTTGCGTCTGGTGGGAGAGCGCAGCCAGGAGTTCTAAGACCCTGCTCGCCTCCGGCCTGCTCATTTCTGCACGAAACTTTCTTCTGAACAAAGCCCATGACCTGTCGTCCTGCGCCGATTTGCCCTCTTTCATCAACTCCGGACTAGGCGAAAGATTGGGGAGCCAAACATCATAGAAATCCTTCCTGGCGTAATCCGACTTCGGAACACCCCGCGGCGGCCGGCGAACCGTACCCACCCGAAGCCCTTCATTCGTTTCCCTGGGGGAGCCAAGTTGAACAATCCGGATAGCCATTTTGATCCCTCCTTTAGTAAAAAGTAGGACGGTGTTGAATTACGGATTATAGCAAAAAAAGCTGAATTATAGCTCCCACATGATCCCATCAGGGCCGGCATTGATGACGTTTGTTGGACCTAACTGGGCTATTTGGCCGGCACTGCCGTGTATGTGCCCGCATACAACTAATTTGGGCTTTTTGATGCCGATGATTTCGCGAACCGCTTCGCTGCCCAAGCTTCTGCCGTCGGAGGACATGTCCAGGACTCCCTTAGGGGGAGAATGGCTGATCAGAACACCGCCGGACTCTAAATTCTGCAACAATTTTTTGGCTTGATCTTCGGAAAAATCATAACTCCATGCGCCGAAGGGCGTTATCGGTATCCCTCCGCCGATGCCGTAAAATGTGACATCATCAAGGGTTGTCTGACTGCCGTGCAGCACACGAGCATTCGGCCACGAACGGCATGCTTGGGCCAGTTCTTCATGAGATTCGGCGTTTCCTGGTACGAGTACCGTGGGTTTCAGTATAACTGACAATGCAGCAATGATGTCATCCAATCCCCGGCGGGCCACACAATAATCACCGGCCCCTACCACCACATCCACCTTTAGGGATAATTCGACCAGCTTTGAGGCGCTGGGGAAATCATTATGTATATCGCTGAACAACAGAAGTTTCATTTTTCAATTCCATTACCGGGGAAGTCGTTGGACGAGCTCGGCCACACGCTGGCCCAGCTTGCGTCCATTTTCCCGGACAGCGGCATCCGGTACGCCCACACAAGCGGTTCCATAGTGACCAGTGGCCGACATGGGATCCCCCACAATGATCATCCCATAGATGAGCAGGGCCTGGATGATGGACATCATGGTGGTCTCCTTGCCGCCACTGGCATCGCCCGAGGTGCTGAAAGCGGCGCCAACCTTGTTTTCCATTTTTCTGCGAACACCGACAAACTCGTCAAGAACCTGTTTCAACTGGGCAGCCATCGTCCCGAAGTAGACCGGTGAGCCGACAATCAATCCATCGGCGGACACGAAATCGTCCTTGCTCACATCCCGGGTATGACGCAGAACGGCTTCGACCCCATCGACCTGCTCTACCCCCTCGGCGATAGCCTCTGCCAGTTTGCGGGTGTTGCCGCCCTTAGAATAGTACATGATCAAAACGTTCATTGATCCTCCTTTCAAGCACTTTTTGCTGCCGGCCCAAACTTTTCCGCACCCCACAGTGCGGTACAGCAACCGTTGATTACAAACTCGTACACTTTAAAAGATAGATCGACAAAGATCAATCCAATGAAATAAAAAAGGGACAATGGATCTTG
>JAUVTR010000197.1 GCA_030601425.1 Desulfobacterales bacterium | reverse complement strand
CGCTGAAAGGTTGGTTTTCCAGGCGAGATCGAAAAAACCATCTTTTAAATCGGCGGCGTACAGGTTGCCGGTGCCCATGAAAAAAACAGCCATCAGCAGGATAAGATAAATTGTTTTGCGCATGCGAATAACCTCAAATATGTAAAGTTATCGCTTTTCCGGTTGTTAGTCAACATAACCGCCGCAAACCTCTTCATTGTTTGCTGCATTCGATAGCAACAGACCGGACCAAAGCATTGCTTTCTTTAAACCGGCCGCATTCTAAACCCTGCAAATGGTAGCAGAAAGTGTATTTTATCTGCAAGGAAGTGAAGGCCGAAACGACTTATAGGGGTTGTCAAAAAAACGTTCCGGTATTCAAATGTTTTTTTCTACAACCCCTTATGCCGCAATTCCGTCATTGGGAACATTATTATGGAAAGCGGTATAATCTGGGATGTTCCTTATGATGATGATGAATACAAATTATATCTTGCTTCCGGCCGCAGGACCGACGCTTCAGGCTAAAAGCAGCATCCGGTCGCATTTTTAGAAGGAGAGAGAGATGGCTAAATCTAAAATGCTTAAATTCATATGGATTATAAGTCTTGTGATCTTCTTTTTGTCGCCGGCGGCGCCGGCTGCTTCCCTGGAACTTAAAATCGCTACCCTTTCTCCGGACGGCTCCCCGTGGATGCTAAAGATGCGGGAAGGGGCCAAAGAGATTTCGCGAAAGACCGACAATCGGGTGCGTTTTAAATTCTATCCCGGCGGCGTCATGGGCAACGATAAGGCCGTCATGCGTAAGATTCGTGCCGGTCAGTTGCACGGGGGCGCGCTGACCGGCGGCAGCTTACAAAAGGTCTTCAGCGATGCTCAGGTATATTCTCTGCCGTTGAAGTTCCGATCTTTGCAGGAAATCGACTATGTGCGTGAGCGCATGGACTCTATACTGATGGCCGGATTTGAAAAGGGCGGGTTTGTAACCTTCGGGTTGGCTGAAGGCGGATTTGCCTATGTGATGTCCAATGCGCCCATACGCAGCATTGAGGAGTTGCGCAACCAGAAAGTGTGGGTTCCGGACCACGATGCGACCATTTCGGAAGCCATGCACGCCTTTGGCATAAGACCGATTCCGTTATCCATTGCCGATGTGCGGGTCAGCTTGCAGACCGGGCTTATTGATACGGTGACGATCTCACCCATTGGGGCCATCGTTTTGCAGTGGCATACTCAGGTAAAATACCTGACCGAGCTGCCGATGGCTTATGTTTACGGGTTGCTGGCCGTGGATCGACAGGTATTTTCAAAAATATCACCCGAAGATCAGAAAATTGTTCAAGATGCCATGGGGCGCGTATTTCAAGAAATCGATCGCCAGAATCGGACCGACAACATTGAGGCATTATCTGTCTTACGCAATTTGGGGATTCAATTTGTCAAGCCGGCCCCTGGAGCCGAAGAGGGCTGGTTTGCCGTTGCCGCCAGGGTAACACAGCAGCTGGTCGATTCGGGCGTTATATCAAAAACAATGGTGAGCGTCCTGGACGGCCATCTTGAGGTCTATCGTTCCCTGAGGGCTGAAAAAAATGAATAAAAATGCGAATGGATACGGTATCGTATCACATCTTGAGCGAATACGGCTGGTCCTCAACCATGTCGAAGATGGTATTCTGGTGGCCATTTTGACCCTGATGATCGGCCTGGCGGCATTACAGATTTTGTTGCGAAACTTCTTCGGGGCCGGAATTATCTGGGGTGATATGCTGGTTCGCATTCTGGTGCTCTGGGTCGGCCTCGTCGGTGCCATGGTGGCGACCCGGCAAAACAAACATATCAGCATTGATCTGGTGGCACGCTATCTGCCGAAAGGATTTAACCTGCCGGTTAAGGCCGTTGTGGAGTTATTTGCTGCTGCAGTATGTGCCCTGGCGGCTTATTATAGTTTCATTTTTGTGGTCGTGGAGTTTTATGATGGCGGTCTTGCTTTCGGGCAGGTGCCGGTCTGGGTGTGCGAGGCGATTATGCCGGTGGCCTTTGGCGTGATGGCCTTGCGCTATTTAATGATGTCCCTGATCCAATTTAATGCTGCCCTGAAACAGAACACCGGCGAATAACCAAACACCCAATTAAACCACGAAGATCACGAAGAATAATATTTTAGAGAACTTTGTGCCCTTCGGGGTGCAAATTCTTTGTCAACAAGAAACGCTACAAGCCATCTTAAAAATAGTCCTATGCACCTGAGATTAGAATGGTGACCAATTATATCTTACTAATTTTGCTGGCTTTGCTGGCCATTTTGGGCGCACCGCTGTTTAGCGTCATCCTGGCAGTGGCGATGTTCGGTTTTTTTATCTCGGGCGTTGATCTGTCGGTAATTGCCATTGAAATTTATCGGATTGCGGACACACCGCTTTTACTGGCGCTGCCCTTGTTTACCTTTGCGGGTTATTTGATGGGGCAAAGTCAGACATCAAAGCGACTGGTCAGATTGACCCGGGTTTTTATCGGCTGGATGCCGGGCGGACTTGCCATTGTTTCTCTGGTTGCCTGTGCCCTATTTACGGCTTTCACCGGTGCCTCCGGTGTAACTATCGTTGCCCTGGGAGCCTTGCTCTACCCGGCACTCATGCAGGATGGCTATCGGAAAAATTTCAGTCTGGGTCTTATCACCACCTCCGGCAGCCTGGGGCTGCTGTTTCCGCCCTCATTGCCCCTTATTCTCTACGGCGTGATTGTTCAACAGATGGGCATCGGTGAGCCGTTTGCTATCGATGATCTGTTTTTAGCCGGGCTTTTGCCCGGTCTGCTGATGGTTGTATTGCTGTCGCTATGGAGTCTTTTGGCGAATCGTCCCCGTGTTATGCCGGTTGCACGGTTTTCGGCAAAAGAAGCGCTGATTGCCCTGCGGGAGGCGGCCTGGGAACTCCCGCTGCCGTTTTTTTTAATCGCCGGAATTTATGGCGGCTTTCTGGCCATATCAGAGGCTGCGGCGGTGACGGCGATGTATGTTCTGGTTGTTGAAGTGTTTGTTTACAAAGAAATCAAAATATCGCAGCTCCCGGGTTTTATGAGAGAATCGATGGTGATGGTCGGCGGGATTTTACTGATTTTAGCGGTATCGCTGGCGTTTGCCAATTTATTGATTGACGCTGAGATTCCGATGAAGCTGTTTGATCTGATCCAGGCACATATCGGGGATAAAATCGCATTTTTAATCTTGCTCAATGTGCTGCTGTTATTGCTCGGCGCCATTTTGGATATTTTTTCTGCTCTGGTCATTATGGTGCCGCTGATTCTTCCGGTTGCATTAAGTTATGGTATTAGCCCGATTCATCTGGGCATCATTTTCCTGGCCAATATGCAAATCGGTTACTTTACGCCGCCGGTCGGCATGAACCTTTTTATTGCCAGTTATCGCTTTGAAAAGCCCGTGTCCGAAATTTACAAAGCGACGATTCCGTTTATGATTGTGCTGCTGGCGGCGGTGCTGTGTATCACCTATTGGCCGGATCTCAGTCTTGCGCTGCTTCAATTGAAATGAGACGGGCTTATTCTCTCGGCTGCCGTGATACTTGCAAAAATTGGTAACGATTTGCAGACTGCACACTGATGTCACGCACCCGTGTTTCCTGAAGGATATTCAGCGGCACTTTTACACCGGCGGGTCCCAGAGCCCGGATCTGACGGAAAAAATCAGCCAGCCCTTTAACGGGGGTTTGGTTTACAGCCAGGATAATATCACCGGTTTTAATGCCCGCTTTTTCAGCGGGACCTCCGGGTGTTACCCGAATGATGAAAACACGTCCATGGGCCTCGTCGGCATGGACTCCCAGCCAGGGCTGCGGCGGTTTCGATGATCGTCCGGTTTCGATCAGGTCGGCAAGAATCGGCTTGAGAAGATCAATCGGGATCGACATATTACACGGCATAATACCAACCCCCGGCACGCTGAGCCGGGTGTAAATCGAACCGATTCCCAGAAGCCGTCCTTTCTGGTCGATGAGTGCAGCGCCTCCATAATTGGGGTAAGGTGGGTTCGTATAGATGGCATCTTCAAGGAGATACTCCCAGGAGCCTGCAAACTCGCTGCGGGAGACAACCCGTGATCCCGAAACCGCTTTGGATCCGCCGAAGCCGATCATCAGAATCGGATCGCCTTCTTTAAGCTGAGACGATTGACCCAGTTTCAGGGGTTTTACAGATAGTGGCGGTTCGGTTCTTAAAATACCGAACCCGGTTTTATAGTCGTAGGCCACAAAGCTGGCTTTGACCGGCTCGCCCTGTACACCGGTGACTTCGATGGTCTCGGCTTCCAGAATCAGATAGCCGATGGTGAGAATGTTGCCCTTGTCATCGATGACCACACCGTTGCCTTCCCGCTCGGTTCCCAATATCCGTGCCGTGCTGGCATCTTGCGGGATGGTTGCTTTAACCTTGATGATGGCATTCAAAATTTCTTCAGGACTCTGTTCGGCCATCACCGGCAAGCCCATAATAATAAATATAAAAACCGATATCAGTAGATTTTGTTTTTGCATGTTAACGCTCCAATACCTCATTCTGACTGCTGAGTCACCGACCGCCCGCGGAGCGGGTGGCTTGGATTTTTCCGCATGTGGATGGTTTTAGCACAATATAATCCTGTATGATGGATATGCAAATAATATGCTCGCCGGGAGAGATCCTCCTGTTTCCTTTATGGCGAGGATCATTATTGCATGCCGCTGAAAAACACGTTATATGTTAGTTTATCCAATCTGATATTCGCGGTTTTTATTTTCACTTGATATTCAAACCTGCAGACCAGACGGCTGGTAATTCAGGAACTTTAATATGAAAGGAAAATAGAAATGGATTTTGAACGTTATTACCTGGATTTATTTGATATGCTGAATTCATGCTGTAAAAAAATTGCATCCGGGAAATATGACAAAGCAGATTCGGAACGATTATTCGAACTTTCTAAAAAAGGCCGCTATCCAAGCATTCTGGCAGAATTAGCCGAATCCTTTGGCATGATGCTGGTGAAAGTGGAGGCCAGGGAGTTTGAAAAGTCGCAGATGATCGAGGAACTTGGAGCAGCCAAAGCCAGGCTTGAAGGGTATTCGCAGAAATTGGAAACTTTGATCGAAGAATATTGTCCTGAACAATCCCCCACGGATTGAATTTCTGAAATTTAGTCTGGCTCAGGGAGGATGGCTATGTCGCATATCACCGCTTTGCGTTCAATCCTTATTGTATTCCTGTCCACCTATCTTATTCTTTCGGCGGGTTGGGTTTGTGCCGGAAAGCTTTCCGATCAGCTGATAGGCGCTGCTGAATTAGGTGAAATAGATAAAGTCAAAGGATTGCTGGATCAGGGTGTGCCGGCTGATGCAACAGACCGAGATGGCTGGACCGCCTTGATGAAAGCCACTTATGAAGGGCATAAGCAAATTGTAGAGGAATTGATTGCCAGAGGTGCCAATGTGGATATTCGGGAAAATGCGGGTTGGACAACGCTTATGATGGCCGCCCAATTCGGTTACCGCGACATCATGAATATCTTGTTGACCAGTGGAGCGAAGGTGAACGTCAGAAACAATACAGCTGCCACCGCCTTAATGTTTGCGGTCATAAACGGTCACCAAAAGGCTCTGCAGGATCTTCAAGCTGCCGGCGGTGATGTCCATGTCGTCGATAAAAAAGGAAGATCCGCTTTGATGTTTGCGGCCGCCAACGGCCATGATGGTGTGGTTCAACAATTAATTTCTTTTGGTGCCGACGTTAACACCAAGGATAATGTAAACAACACCCCCTTGATTCTATCTGCCAAACTGGGTCATGAAGGGGTCGTGCGCATACTTCTATCCAATTGTGCGGATGTACGGGCTGCCGACAGCAAAGGTAAGACAGCTTCAAAATGGGCCGTAGAAAAACAGTACTCTCAAATTTTTCAGATGCTGGTGACCGCTCCGCCATGCAACTGATGTTGCCGTAGACGAACTTAGTTCGCTTCGTTCACAATTGGGATAATGGGCACGAAGTGAAGCTATAGCGCTATAGTGGGCACGCGGTGAAGCTTTCTATCCTACTTTAACGGAAAAACTGCCGGCTTGTGATTTAATGTGGTATCAAATGGTCTGGAGGTCATCTAATTCTTGGTCTTTGTTGGAGAGTACCAGGAATCTGCATTTTTGAGGTTTGAAAATATTTAAGATTACCAGAAAATATATGCAATAATTTGCGATTGTCCCTTCATAGCCGCTACCCGTAACAGAATGGATTGGCGGAAAAATCAATCAATAGGCTTTCAGAAATGCAAAAGGTCAGACGATTCAATTGGTTTATGTGTAATCGATATAGAGCACACCGTTGAGATGGTCGATCTCGTGCTCCAGCAAAGCGGCGGAAGGGCCCTTTGCATCGAGGATTTTTTCCCTGTTGTCCAACCCCAGGTACCCGACCTTTACATAATTGGAGCGTTTGATTGTCTTGCGGCGATGCTGGGGCAGGGACATGCAGTACTCTTCGCTGTCATAGGATCCTCTTTTTTCCAGGATCTCCGGGTTGACTATTGCCCGGGCCTCCCCGTAAAGGCCACACACGATAAGCCGTTTTTGAATGCCGATCTGGGGCGCAGACAGCCCTTTGTAGAGGGATGCGTGGAGAAAGAATTCGAAAGGTGCCCTGAACCTCAATGTGTCGATCATCGCATTGGCCATAGATATGACGGCGTCATCAATCCGGTCGATGGGCGTTGAAACTTTCCGGAGGGCCGGGTCCGGATACGCCACGATATCGAATACATTGTTTCTCAGGTAGACATTCAGAAGTGCATAGATCCCCGTACCGCCGACAAGTCCGGCCATGGTCAGTTTTATGAATTTTCTTCTACCCCACAAAGTCGTCGCCTCTATTTTCTCCGGTTTGAAGTTTCCGTCCTTTGTTCATATGCGGGATTGCGGCAGGTGTCAATCGTTTCAATCTATGATAGGTGGATTCACCCCTCTTTA
>JAUVTR010000222.1 GCA_030601425.1 Desulfobacterales bacterium | reverse complement strand
ATGATGCTCGAGAGCCTGCTTGTTTCGGCAGGGGTAATGCGCCAGAGGCGCATAAATCCGACTGAGGCGCTCTATCGAGCGGGGAGATGGGGTAATGCGGCAGCTTTTGGGCTCAGGCGTCCAAGATTTCCCTGATCTTGCGAGAAATCTGCTTTAAATTGAAGGGCTTTTGGATGAATCCGTTGCAACCCTGCTTCATTATCTTTGAGGCGCGGCCATTTAAACTATAACCGCTTGAAAGCAGTATTTTGGCATCAGGTTTAATGGCTTTCAAGCGGTTGAAGGTTTCGCCGCCGCTCATGTCGGGCATGATCATGTCCAATATGACCAGTTTCACCTGATCCCGGTTGGCATTAAATATTTTTATGGCTTCAGTCCCACTGGCGGCAACTAAAACTGTATAACCCAGCCTTTCAAGCATATCTTTGCCGATATCGGCGACCATCTCCTCATCATCAACCAGCATGATCATTTCTGTACCGCCCTGGGCCGCTTCAGGTCTGGCCTTTTCCTTGATCACCTGCTTTTTGGATGCCGGCAGATAAATTCTAAAGGTGGCGCCGTGGCCTTTTTCACTATAAACATTGATAATGCCGTTATGATTCTTAATGATGCCATATGTGCTGGCCAACCCTAAACCGGTGCCGCGACCGACGCTTTTGGTTGTAAAAAAGGGCTCGAATATCCTTTCCTGGGTGGCTTTATCCATTCCAGTACCCGTATCCGAGATAGATATGCGAACGTATCTACCCGGGCTTATGGCATGAGGCTTATCATAATCGTCTTCCTCCAGGGTGACGTTTTCAGTTTCGAGGAAAAGGTTTCCGCCACCCGGCATGGCCTGCCACGCATTCACGAATAAATTTAATAACACCTGTTCGATTTGCCCCTGGTCTACTTCGACCGACCACAGGTCTTCCTGAAATTTTTTGTGTATCGTAATTTCTTTTTTCGTGCGACTAAACATGTCTGCACTTTTATCAATCAGGTCGTTTAAAATGATTGTTTTGACCTGATATTTGCCCCCTCTGGCAAATCCTAATATCTGCCGGGTGAGTTCAGATCCGCGCTTTACATAACGTTCCATATTTTCCAGGAATTCGCAGTGGGGGTGGTCTTCACCCAAATCCATCAGCATCAACGAGATGTTGCCCTGGAAGCCCATTAGCAGGTTGTTAAAATCATGGGCAATTCCACCGGCCAGGGTGCCGACAGCTTCCATCTTTTGAGCATGCTGTACCTGGGATTCCAGTCTTTCTCTATCTTTTTCCGCCTGAATGCGGTCCGTGACATCGCGCAGGACTCCCCGAAAACCGATGGGCGTGTCATCCAAATTGCGCATCAACGATGCGGACACCTCTAAAATTTTCTTGGGGCCGTCTTTTCTGATGATTTCATACTTGGCTATTTTTGCAGATTTCCCGGTTTTGAAAACCCGATTAAATATCTGATACATTTTTCGGGCGGTTGCCGGCGACGTGTATTGCCGGTTGTTCATTCCCATTAATTCTTGGCGCTGATATCCGGTTATTTCGCAAACCTGATCATTAAAAAAAGTGAAATTACCTTTAAGGTCCACCTCGAAATAGCCTTCCTCGATACTCTCAAGGATGTTGCGATAACGCTTTCCGGTTTGTTTCAGAGCTTCTTTGGCCGATTTGCGTTCGGTTACATCCTCTATGAGGGCCAGCCAGTATTGCAAATTGCCGTTATTATCCTTAATGGCAGTGGCCCGCACGATTCCCCACAGGTAATCACCATTTTTTTTCAGATAGCGCTTTTCGGTTTGATAAGAATTTATCATACCTTCACGGGCTTTTCGGCTCAGTTTTCTAGTCTCTTCGCGGTCATCCGGGTGTGTGATGTCCATAAATGTCAGCTTTTTTATTTCATCTTTGCTGTAGCCCAGCAGCCGGAAGAACGCATCGTTGACCTCCAAAATATATCCCTTGGCGTTGGCGATCGCGATACCAAGCGGCGCGGCTTCGAAGACGGTTCGAAAACGTTTCTCACTCTGGTATAATTCTTCTGCTGCCGAATGGTCTGAAGACCCGGACTTTAAATCGAATTTTTTTTTGGTCTCGTTCATTACCATACCGATGGTGCCCCGGCTTTTTGTATTCAATGCAGGCGTCTCGCATGCATCTGATCGAATCGTTGTGCCTTATCCCTGACAGGGTCAAATGCAGAAAAAAAACGAATCGATGCTATCGGAAACAAAACGGGTTGTCAATAAACGCAGCTGGTTATTTGAGATTAGGTATTGGATACTGGGTATTGGGTTATTCGATAATAGGCGTGGGGCGAGAAAATTCTGGTGTCAGGCATTTCTCAGGAAACAGGTGTCAGTGTTCAGGTGTCAGGCATCAGATAAAAGAAAACAGAGGACAGAAAACAGCCTGCGATGCGCTCCCCTCGGCATGCTTGGGTTCTGAGCTTGTCGAGCGTCGTCGAGTAGGCGTCAGATAATGTGCTTTATCCTCCATTTCCATCTGTCTTCTGTCAGCTGACCTCTGTCCTCTGATACCTGACAAAGATCATTGCCACGGGCGGGGCCGGCTTTCAAGCATTTCCATGAAGGCTTCGATGCGGGTTCGCAGCTGGCCTTCGGCAAAATTGCGCTTATCCACACAATCCACTTCCAGGTTCAACACCGGCACGCCGATTTCCTTGAGTCCGTCGCTGATCAGCCCCCTGGCGCCGGTGCCCTGGCGGCAGCCCCAGTGGCAAGGGTTGATGGCACCGTCCAGACTGTAGGCCCGGGCCAATTTATGAAGGTGTTTAATCCGGCCCTGCATACTGCCGTTAAGCGGATAGGTAATGGCCCGGCGCGCCATCCCGGTATACGGGTCATCGGGGTCAATGGGATCCCAGTAGATGTCGTTCAATTCGTCGGAAACAATGTTGGCCTGATACTCTTTTTCCAGCAGTTCGACCAGCGGATTCTTAAACTGAATGCGGTTTTGGATCCACAACAAACGCAGCTTTTCATCCGGTACGCCCTGGATTCCATTATCAATTCGGTCAGTGAATTCCTCTTTATATGCCTGGGCGATTTCAATTGCGGCTGGTGTGCCCAGAAAAAGGGGAAAGGCGATTCCAAAATTAATGAGCAAACTCCCATTTGTCGGCGATGGTACCTTTTGCGCAAGACGGTAGGCATCTTTCATTATTGCACAGGCGCTATTTGTATGTTCAATGGTTTGGCGCAGTCGGTCTTCATCTAATGGTTTCCCGGTGTGGCGGCTGATGAAATCGACCATATCCTTTAATTGATCAGCGAGATAACGGACATTTTGCGGTTCATCTTCCTGGGGCACGTTTAAAACGAACAGGTCTTTGTTAAACAGGTGTGCCAGATTTTCCATAATGGCTATTCCACCCGAGCAGGGGCAGGTGGTGGCGATCAGAAAGTCCGGTTCCGGCATGATTTTTTTTCTGGCGGCCCCGATGACCGAACGGTGGTACCCGCAGGTGTCGCCGACGAAGCCGGCCTGCTCGGCTTCTTCAAGGAAGGGATCGGCCATGCCGGTTGAAGCCAACACAGCCCCCACGAATTCAACAAAACAGGAAGTGATGCCCATGGCGTTGAGCAGATCAAACGGGACGGCAATTCCGCACCAGGCAACTCGATCCTTGCCTGAGTATAAGCGGCTGCCGAGTTTGGCAGTCTCCAGGGCATATTTTTTTCGGGGATTTGGCAGCTCCGGATCCTGCAAAATCTTGGCCTCGATTCCGGCTGCCATGTCTTTAAAGTATTGGTACATCATAGGTATCGCCTTTTTTGTTAATTCACTTTAAATCGAATCAATTCTTAGTTTAAAGTGGCAATGCTTTAAAGCTCGTAGCTCTTAGCTCATAGCTCAAAGCCGTTAGGCTGGGAGGCTATGAGGCTTGGAAGCTTCAAGGCTTGGAGGTTCAAAAGCTTCCAAGCTTTCTGGCCTCAAGCCTTCCGGCCTCCTGGCGTGCTTTCGTGATAGATAAATTTGTATAGTTTCAACTCGCTATCTTGGGTTCTTATGATTAAACAAACATTTCAATAAAAGCTTCGATTCGGGTTCGTTGCTGTTCGATGGAACGCAGGCTGCAGTCGCCTTCGAGCAGCAATAACGGAATGCCGGCTTCCCGTAACGTCTCGCGTACTGCCGGCAGGCGATCCAGGTAGGGATCGCAGAATTTGATGGTCTGGCCGATAACACCTCTGGCACCGGAAGCTCGGGTGCGCTTCAGGATATCTTCGGCCATCTTCAGCGGCTGGCTAGGGTCAAATGTTCGGGCACAGGGGGACCGGGTCATTAGGCCGCGGGAAATCTGAAGAACCAGATCTTTGTTCCCGTCAATTTCTAGCGGAGTGAATAATCTTGAGCCTGTGCAAAGATCATCATCGATAATGCGGGCACCACAGGACTCGAACAAAGTGAAAGCTTCAGGATCTGCCAGGACGTTGCCAAAAAGAAATACAGGGATTCCGTCGGTTACCGGCGCTGGCAACTCCGGTTCGGCCAGCGCTTGCTGCAAATTTACCATACTTTTTTTGAACGGCGCCATCATGGCTGCATTGTAGAGCGTTTGCATTCGGGTGCTGCCACCCGGCAGCTTGCCCTGACGCAACCGTTCGCGCAGCTTGGCAAAAATATCAGGCAGTTTATTATAAAGATCGATACTGGTTTCAATATCGCTGTAGGTGATGCGACGTCCACTCCATTCCGAAAGAGATTCGATGAGTCGGGTCAGTTCTTTTGCAAAAAAAGCAACCGCCGCTTCATCCGCAATAGCCGGTAGATCCAGCAAGATGATGTTGTCATCAGGCCGGACATGCCGCCAGGCATCTGATAACCGCCGCATCGCATCGCAGCTGTTTATAAAAACGACACCCGCAAGATCGGGAAGATCCTTGCTGATCGCGCGATCCAGAATGCGTTTGACGTGCGGGCAGAGGTTGTCGTGCAACAGTTGTCCGGCCTGATCCGGGCACTCACCCATCGGCAGGATGCGATAGGGTATGTAGCCGGCTGCGTCAATCAAGACCAGTGGCGTATAGGCGCAGGCATAACCAATTTTTTCATTTTTTCTAGGCATATCTGTCGCGGGTCCTCATAGTGTCTCACGAGCAATAGTTCTATATTAAAATGTTTAATTGGTTGAATTTGTTTCATTGGTTAGAAAAGCAGAGATCCCTCGGCTTTGCTCGAGACGATACTTTGCATGGGATTGCATCGGTCGCTTCACTTCCTCGCAATGACATCACGGCACAATCACTGTGGCTATGATGGGAAAAACCCCCCGACCCTTCAATTCCCTAAACCAATAAAACCAATAGACCGAATAAAACCAATTGAACAACTACAATTCTCTAACCAATAGGGATGCAAGCTCCAATCCGAACAAAAGCTAAAAATATGGATTTCACGTGCTATCTTCATGCACGTTGGCAAGCACTTGCCGTAAAATTGTTTTGGTTTGTGAGATATCATCCTCCGCGATACCGGCAAAGACTTCTGTTAACACCCTGTCTACCACTTTTAGCACCGGATCGCGAACCTGCTGGCCGGTTTTTGTTAGATTAATCCTCAGCACCCGGCGGTCATTAGGGTCTGTCGTCCGTGCAACCAATTCATCCCGTTCCATGCGATCCAGCAAGCCCGTCATGGTTGACGGCTCCAGCCCTGCTTTTTTGCCAAGCTCGATTACTTTTAATCCATCCTCCTGCCACAGGCTCATCAGTACACATAAATACGCCGGTTTGACCTGTTCAACCCCTGAGGATGCGAATTCTTTTTTCAGAGCGGCCGTCACCACCAGGCTGACGCGTGAAATCAAATAATACGGGCATTCTTTAACGGAATTTAACGTCATCTTCGTCTCCCATTTTATCACGTATACGAATTATACGTATACGAAATAATTGTCAAGTCCAAAATCATTTGTATAACGAAACGTTTTTTTGACAACTACTATATACCCGATTTTCGCAGATATTAGATCAGACCGATGAAACCCGGACAAATCGATTGAACAACCACTGAGTTTTTGATCTATTGAAAAAGTTGTGATACGGATTTTTGAGACAGCTTCATATTATAAATCATATCAAATTAGAGGAGAATAACGATGGCGACCACAAAGCCGGTTGACACCCGAGAGCCAAAGATTACGCGTGGAGAAATTCTATTTCTTTAGGATGAAAATTTTAG
>JAUVTR010000085.1 GCA_030601425.1 Desulfobacterales bacterium | reverse complement strand
CGTTATGTCTATGAGGCAGGATCTGTCAATAGATCGGAGAAGCTGGTGGCCGGCGTGATTGACAGCAACGTTTTGGAGAAAGAGCGGAAAAATGATTTTGAGCTTAAGCGCATTCAAAGGTTCAGGTATCGCACACGATACTTTACGGATTCCGGAATCATCGGCACCAAAGAATTTGTTTCCGCCAACTATGGCAGATTCAAACATCTCTTCATGTCCAAAAAGGATAAGATCCCCAAGCCTGTCGCAGGGTTGGATGGGATTTATTCATTGAAACGATTGGCGGAAAGCTGATGTATCAATCATGTTTAGTTATCAGCAATATCACCGGAAAGCATGCTCATTCAAAACTTCAAAACCATGGTCAGTGAAATGCTTATCGAATCCAAAGACTTTTTCCATCTTGTCATGGCGCATAATAACGAAACTTGCGCAGTCTACCAAGCTTAATTTCCTTCTTCCAAGGCTAAACCAAATTTCAAACGCCAAATTATGTAGTACTTCATCAATCCAAAGGGTCTCCACAATACCAAGGATGTCTCGGGACCAGAGATCGGCGGCTTCAAAACCTAATCTGTTTTGCAATAAAGCCAACGTTTCGACGGTGACATAATTACTAGTCTTCAGGTAATAACCTTTATCAAGAAAATGGGCCCAAAGTTTGCTTGCTGATTGGTGGTAACTATCCGAACGGTCCATCAAGGCATAAAAAGCTGAGGTGTCGATAAATACTTTTTCAATTGTCATGGCTTTACTCTGTTTTAAAGGCTTTTGCCAGATAATCATCATGCTTTTCAGATATATCGGAAACTCCTGAAGCATAACGCCCGATCGCCGCCAGAGCTTTCTTTTTTTGATCTTCGGGAAACCGGTCCTCATATTTACGGTAAAATTCAACCCCTTCGCGGATTAATTGAGATACCGACACACCTCTCTCCCTGGCTCTATCTCGGAGCCACTTAATTTGATCCTCTTCAATCTGGATTTGAGTTCGCAACATATTAATACCCCCATGATGGCATTGTGCTAATACTTATACATCATGATAACTATATCCATTGGATCTGTCAAGAACATCGGTGAATCGGCTGCCCCACTGCTTGTGGATGGGGAATTGGAAAAATTGCAATAAAAAAGCTCCGGAGAAATCTCTCCGGAGCTTTTTCTGGTGCCGAGGGACAGAATCGAACTGCCGACACGGGGATTTTCAGACCAAATTTTTGAAAATTCAAAAATGTTGTAATTACAAACAGTTGATTCTATTCCAATTTTTCAACTAACTTTTGGTTTCGTTTGGAACCATTTGGAAATATTTGACCTTGACGGGCACAATTTTCCATCACCCTTCAATTATCACAGCAGATTTAAAAATCGAATGACGATCGGCCAGTAGTAAGAAATTGACTTTCTTCAATGACCATACTAAAGCGGTAGGCATCAGAGGATGTGTGTAGGAAAGACGATGAACACCAGAGGAAACAGAGAAAACGACTTTACTGCCCTTGATAAGCTGATCAAGGAAATCACTGTCGATGCATACGGCGATGACGAGGGGTTATGGGCCTTTCGGCAGGCTTTTGAGGACGTTGTTAACCTGCCGACCGATGTGTTTGTCATCGGTGAACTCGTCGCGGTGGTCGAAATTGACTACGACGGTAACGAGCGTCGCGGGCTGACCGCAAAAGTACGCCGCGGGGATGGTTCAGAACACGTGGTCACAGCCTCCGATGTGGTGTTTCCGGAAGGGTCGATTGGCGCCCAGCATGTAGCTGCCTACCGCAGGTGGCTCGGCCTCGAACCTTACCCTTCCGTGACCCCAACGCATTCACGCCGCAAACGTCAACACAAGGCCACGGCCGACGACCTCGACCTGAGCAAATCTGTTGAACTGGTTACCCTTGCGGTCAAGGAGCGTGCTGCCCGTTGCCGTCTGCTGGAAAGCAACCGGGTCATCACCCTTCAGGCAAGCGGAATCTGGGATTTAGTGCCCGGCGAGATCGTCACGGTCAAGCCCCGCAAGCAGTGGCGCTTCGCCGGCCACCCATACCTCTCCGGAGAGATTGAATCCACCAGACTCAATGTCGCCGCGCTCGGCCTCGTGCCGCTGCGGCTCGAAGAAATTGGCATGTGGAACCCCAAAGAGCACTACTGGGGCGAAGAGGATGAGCCAGTTGAGGAATGGGTCAAACCGATTATCGCCCGAGGTCCGCGCCCGGAGTTTGAGATGGAGCAGATACTACCTGGAGCCAACGCTGACGATCCGTTCGAGGATCCCATAATCCAATCTAACGAGCTCAAGGACACCGGCGACGGGTTGGGAGCGAAGAAAATCCTCATGGAGCTCTGTCAGTCTGACCTGCGTTGTCTCGATGCCCATGCGCACCTCGGCCATTTTTCCTTCGACAATCTACTGGAAAATGCCATCCGCCACTACGAGGTTGGCCTGCGCATCGGGGAGCTGTCCCTCGGTGATGGTTTCGACGGCGTGCTCCACTGGGGTCTCATTGACAACCGCCCGTTTCTGAGATGCATGCAAGGCTACGGGCTGTGTCTCTGGCGGCTGGGTCACTTTGACGACGCCGAGTGCGTATTCGACCGGATGCTCTGGCTCAATCCGTCTGACAATCAGGGAGTGCGCTTCCTGATTGACGATGTTAGGTTGGGGACAATGTGGGAGGAGCGCGAATTCAAATAGAAAGCCTGCGGTTTTTGCTGCGGGAAACTGGGAAGTGGATGCCGCCTGGCCGCATATTGCAACTCTGATTACCACGGACGATACGGAAAAATACCTGCTGCTGGCCGCCATCGAAGCAGTCGCCGGCATCCGTCCGCAAGAGGCGGCGGAAATCCTGATTGACATGGCCGACTCCGACGACGAGGACATCGCCGAGGCGGCCTACGAAGCCATGGCCATGATCGGGCGGGGTTCGATGAGGATGACGACGAGTATCTCCTTTGAATGATCCTTACCTTTGTTTTGGCTATAGATCCGAAAAAGATTACCTCTACAATGGCATATGAATGAAGTGAATGGAATTGCACTATGAAAGATAAAGAAACCACGATGGGTCAGCTTTTGATGGAATCTCTGACAACGGAACAGATCTCGTGCATGCTGGAAGTGGTTGCATCCGCAGGCGATTTGAAAAGCCTAATGGACGATTTTAAAAGAGCTGATCCGGATATGGCCACAACCGTTGACGATATTCTAAAAGGGGGTCGGACCAAGGCCGACGGGAAAACACAAAGCCGGCCGGTTTCGAATAAACGGACCATGGAATATTGGAATTCACTTTGGCGTCATTGGCATGAAATTCTTGCCGACGTCGGAAATGAAGAAGGAAAGTATGCGGTCCAGGATCATCACTGGGAGGAACCGTATTTTGACGGCTCTTATTTTGTTTCTGATCTTGAACCGATTGCGCGGGATATGCTGGGCTTGATTGATGACGTCTACACGCCGGTTGAGGATCCGGATCTCTTTGTAGAGGCGTTGGAGAACATCGAGGCAAGCATCGCTTCGTATCCGGAGTGGATGGGAGTCGAATACGGTGAGCCCTGCGAGCTTGAAAAAAATGCAACCAGTTGTGTGTTAAAGTGGCTATGGTCTGGCTTGCAGCATGAACCTCATTCCGGTATTAGCTTGCTCGAAAACGTGTATGAAATCGAAGCATCATACGAACTGGTTTGCATGAATCAGAATGCGCTTGTTGATTTTTTTGTAAACCTTCCCGTTGATTCCTGCCGTGAAATTTATACCTACTTGCAGGATGAGGCGCAAGTGATTGATCTGAGTGATGTCTATTCCCCCTGGCATCAAATCAATCATGTTTATGAATCCCGGTTTAATTCAACAAAGTACCTGGAAACCTGCCGGCGCCATTTGGGCCATAATTGGCGATATGGTCGTCCGTTGATCGATGATGCGTTAAATCGGAACGAATTTCAAGAAGCGGAACAGTGGCTGGAGAAAACCTTTTCCAGTTTCCTGGAGCGGAAAAGAAAGGGAAAATGGTACCCGGAATTATCCCTGCTTATGGATCAGCTTGAGTATTACATGGAAGAAGGTCAGGAGGAGATAGCGGCCCTTTTGCTGGTGTGGAGTGAGGTTTCCCTGAAGTTGGGCGATTCACAGCGCGGGGCGGCCGCCCAATTACAGGGTGTCATATTTCGGCTGCCGGAAAGCTGTGAGGCGGTCATCAAAGAATACAAGCGCGTGATCGGTCCCAAAACAAGAAAGACCGTAGATCCGCTTTTTGAACAGTGGAAAACTGAAATGGCTGAACGCAGCTTCTCTCGGTATATGGACGCTCCCACCGTTTCCGATTCCTGGGTTCACTGGTTGATAGAGGCGAGTTTGGACCCGAAAAAGAAAAAGGAATGGTTTTTGGGCAAGCTCAACGGCTGGCTGAACGATTTGAAGAAAGATAAGAAGATCTTTAAAAAACAGCGGCACTGTCTGGCCCGTTTGACTTCAGATTTGCCTGACAGCAAACGTCTCGTGCAAAAATATCCGGTCTTTTACAAAACCGCACTTCCGGCAGAAGCATCTGCAGATGACCTCCTCGGTTCTTTTCGGTGCAGCGGTTTGAAGAAAATGAACGCCGGTCCTGGCCTTCTCGTGGCGATGGCTGTATGGAGAGAGTATCTACACCTGATCGTGCCCGATCCGGCAGATGCCTATAAATCAGATTACGCCGATCATGCCGCTTGGTGCAAAGCCGTGCATGAACTGAATCAAAATACCTACACGGCTTTACTTTCGCGGTGGCGCAAAAAACATAACCGCCGCCGAAACCTGTGGCGTGATATGAAAGCAATCGGTTTATCGGTGTGAGCTGGCACCCATCGATTTTCCGGTACCCGAGGGCCCGATTTAAAACTGCACGAAATAAAGGGGCAGGCACTTTATGTTCTGGGCCACATTGACAACCGCCTGTTTCTGAGATGCATGCACGGCTGCGGGCCTTGTCTCTGGCAACTGGGTCAATTCGACGACGCCGAGCGCGTATTCGGCCGGATGCTATGGCTCAACCCAGCGGACAACCAGGGCGTGCGCTTCCTAATCGATGATGTCCGGGCAGTAACTGCATGGGAAGAATATGAAGACGACGAGTCACTCTACTGAGGGTGGCCATCAGTTGAGGGGCATCGAATAACCAGCAAGAAAATCAAGACCTATTTTGTTATCCTTGAGTTTGCCCGGCTATATAGTGCTGGTCTAAAGCTTGACGCAGATATGTTTTGATCACGGCCTGACGACTAATGTTTAACTCCTTTGCTACGGCGTCTAATTCTTTTAGCATGTCAAGCGTAAAGTCAACGTTCACCCTTTTAACCGGGGGCCTCATTTCGCCTTTATTGGTAAAATACCTGGAAATGTCTTTCCCGCTCATTGCCATTTCAGCAATCTCATCGGCAGTTGGTTTCTTTTTTTTAGCTGTTTTGCTCATATAATTTTTCCTCTTGTTTTGTTGATTTCCACAGGGTTACAAGGTGATAATACTCGACATCCTTATCTTCTCTAACTTCATATATGACGGTATATAATTTGCTTTTTACCCACCCAATTGCACGAAACTGTTCAGGATCATCAGAACGACAGTCTACATAATGATAATGCGTCCAAATTTCTTTGACTTCCTCGAATCCAATTTTTCGTCTCGGGTCCTTCTTCAGTCTTTCACTTTTTGCTTTGTCGTATTTGAACCGCATAATATTATTGGTATAACAGTTATACCATTTTGTCAATTCGATTTTTTATCGAAGACAGATTCCACAATGCTATATTCATGGGCATGGGGATTAAAAGTCCACCTGGCTTCAACCAATTTAAATGTGATATCAGCAGGTTAAATTGACACCCGATGTGAATTGTGCCCGTTTTTGGACCCCGTTAACCAAAAAAAGCACCTACGAATGTTTCGTAAGTGCTTGAAATTACTGGTGCCGAGGGACAGAATCGAACTGCCGACACGGGGATTTTCAGTCCCCTGCTCTACCGACTGAGCTACCTCGGCTCACTGAATCTTATTGATTTTAATGCTTAAATTCAAAAAGAAATCACTATTAGATGCACCCGTGATTGTCAAGATTTTTTTAGCCCATATCTCCAAAAAGACATTGGATCAACGTGCAGGCTGCAATCGTTGCCGTTTCCGCGCGCAAGATACGCGGGCCAAGACCGGCCATCACACAGCCATCGGCTTTGGTCTTTTTAATTTCCTGATCGGAAAAACCACCCTCAGGTCCCAGTATCAAAAGAATCTTTTGCGGAGCCGGCTTCCGGGACGGCGCTATGAGAGAATTGAGCGTAATGGATTCGTTTTCCCAAAAGACAATTTTCAAATCGCAGGATTGCCCATAACCCATGACTTCTTCAAGCGTCATTGTCTTGATTATTACGGGCAGCTTGGCCCGCTGACATTGCTTGCACGATTCCTTAACGATCTTTTTCCATCTGCCCTCGCGGGCAGCCAGTCGCCCTGGATCGGGTTTGGCAACGGAGCGTTCGGAAATAAAGGGAACCCAGTGAGTGATGCCGAGCTCGCAGAGATGCCGCAGCAGGCGATCCATCTTCTTTTCTTTTAAGAGAGCCTGAGCAACCGTAATTTGCACGGGTGATTCTTTGGTCGCCGGAAATTTGTGCCCAATCTTTACTTCAACCCGATTGGCAAGCAACCGCTGAATAACCGCCTCGTATTCAAATCCCTGTCCGTCAAACAGACGGATTGTGTCGCCGGGTTTTAGCCGAAGCACATTTTTAATGTGCCGCACCTCGGGCCCCTCAATGGCAATAATGGACTTCTTCAGGGCAGCGGGTTCGATAAAAAAATAGCGCATATTTTTCACCCTTATATTGCAAAAACGCTCGGTTTTTAAGGCTTGCCGGGGAATACCTGCCGATCAAATAACTTGACTTACACTATACCATATGATAATTTTTTTTAAACATAATAGTGTCTTGGTGGATAGGCGGCTACCTATAACTTTCTTGCCCGATGGTGAAGGATATGGATGATAACGATAAAAACTCGCAGGAAGAAAAAAAATCGTCATCGCCTGAAAAAAAACTGCAGCTTGACCTGAGTCAAGCACTGACAACGGATTCCGATGACGACGATGAGATTATTGAGCTCAAAAACGAGATAACTCCCCCTCCAAAGGAAAAAGAGTCTGAAATTGACCTGAGTGATCTTTCAACTGCAAAATTTTCGGATGATAAGTCGAATGAGGAAACAGCCCTCGATATAAATGCTTTGGACATGGAAACCGCTGAGCCGGAAAACGTCATTCATCAGGTCGATGAACTCATCTTCGAGGAGGAAGGCGAAAGTCTAGACGATGAGGAAATACAGCCACTTGTGGTTGAAAAACCGTTAGAAACAGGTGGCTCCGATGATGTGATTGAGATTACTGAATTTGATGACATCTCATCCGAGGATGCGAATGAGATGATTACCCTCGCTGACGAAGGTGAAGATTTAGAACCCGAGGAAGAATTTTTGGAATTGATTGACGTGGAGGAAGACAGCCTGGCGGAGGAGGAAGAAGACGATGAAAATGTAGAGATTGAAGATGAAATCATCCAATTTGATGGTCTCAATGGAGAGGTAGAAGATGTTGAACTCGAAAATTTCATCAATGAATCGCTAAATGAAGAAATAAGAATCGATGATGAACTCGAAGATGATTTAACAAACTCCTTGGGAATTGAGGCGGGTTCTGAGATGAACATGTTAGACGAAACGTCTGAAGAAGAAGATTTAGATTTTAATATCGATTCAAAAGAAATATCAAAAAAAATAGACCAGGTCGACACGATATTTTTCGATGAGACGACATCGCACGCTGATTTCGCGGATGAGAGTCTCTCGAATGCCGGACTTTTCGAAGAGAGCGTATCAGAAACCGACGACATAGGTTCTGAAGCCGAAGACGAATATAAACCGCTAACGGATATTAATACACCCGAGGAATCGACTCAAGAGGTTAGCACCGCCAATCTGACGCCCGAACAAATTGAAGAATCCATTGAACGTATCATCCAGCAGAATTTTTCAGAAAAAATCGAGTCCATGGTAGCTGAGGTGATCGAAAAAGCCGTCTCCAAAGAAATCGACAGACTTAAGAACATTTTGCTGGAAGATAACAGCAGTGAAAGCTCCTGAGGCGAAGCCATAAGGGAGTTTTTGCGTAAACAAAAAAAACTATATTTTCAATCAGCACTATGTTAATAGCAGGGGATTATTTTGAAATCCCCTTTTTATATTCTGGGGAACCGTATGTGTTTGTAAAGTGAACAGGAGGAATGTGTATTCAATGAGTTCAAACCTACTTGAAAAGTCATATGAGCCTCATAAAGTTGAACAACGCTGGTATCAATACTGGGAAGAACAGGATTTATTCGCAGCCCAGGAAAAAAGTCCGCAAAAAAGCTATTCCATTGTTATCCCTCCTCCGAATGTTACCGGTGTTTTACATATGGGTCACGCCTTAAATATTACACTGCAGGATGTTCTTTGCCGCTATCGACGGTTGCGCGGAGACAATGTGCTCTGGATGCCGGGAACCGATCATGCCGGCATCGCCACTCAAAACGTGGTTGAAAAAGAATTAGCGTCCAGGGGCACGGATCGGCATGAACTGGGCAGAAAAAAGTTTATCGAGGCCGTATGGGAATGGCGCCAAAGGTACGGCGGTGAAATCATTAATCAGCTCAAACGGCTCGGCGCTTCTTGTGATTGGAAGCGGGAACGGTTCACCATGGATGAGGGGCTGTCGCGAGCGGTGCGCAAGGTCTTTGTCGACCTTTACAACGCAGGCCTTATCTATCGCGATGATTACATTATCAACTGGTGCCACCGCTGCCACACGGCTCTGGCGGACCTTGAAGTCGAACACGAAGAACGTGATGGTCATCTCTATCACATCCGCTATCCGTTTACAAAAAGTGAAGGCGCTATTGTGGTTGCCACGACGAGACCCGAAACCATGCTGGGCGATACGGCTGTTGCCGTTCATCCGGATGATGAACGCTACCGGAATCTTAAATCCGAGTCGGTTACCCTCCCGCTGATGGACAGAGAAATTCCACTTATCAAAGACAGCTATGTGGATATGTCATTTGGCACCGGTGGCTTGAAGGTGACGCCGGCCCATGACCCCAATGACTTTGAAATCGGAATGCGCCACGGCCTGCTTGCTGTTAAGGTTATCGGAGACAACGGCAAGATGACCCCTGAGGCTGGAAAATTTGAAGGTCTGGATCGATTCGAAGCCCGCAAGGCCGTCATAGAAGCCTTGAAAAAAGAAAAGCTGCTTGAAAAGATCGAACCCTATAAGCACAGTGTCGGGCATTGTTATCGCTGTCACACCATGGTCGAACCGAATCTTTCGATGCAATGGTTTGTAAAAGTAAAACCCCTGGCACAAAAAGCAATTGAAGCGGTAAAATCCGGTCAAACCCGCATCATTCCTGATATATGGACCAAGACCTATTATGACTGGTTGGAAAATATTCGCGACTGGTGTATATCCCGCCAGATTTGGTGGGGGCATCAGATACCGGCCTGGACATGTGAGGATTGTGATGAGATGATCGTTGCCATGGAAGCACCCCGGTCCTGCACACAATGCGGCGGTGCAAAGCTGGTGCAGGAAACAGATGTGCTGGATACCTGGTTCAGTTCGGCTCTGTGGCCATTTTCCACCATGGGCTGGCCGGAGAAGACGCCGCTTTTAAAAACATTTTACCCCACATCGGTCCTGGTGACCGCCTTTGACATCCTTTTCTTCTGGGTGGCGCGCATGATGATGATGGGCATCCAATTCATGAAAGATGTTCCCTTTACCGACGTCTACGTTCATGCCCTTGTCCGGGACGAAAAAGGTAAAAAAATGAGCAAATCCACGGGTAACGTCATCGATCCGTTAACGGTAATCGAGCAATACGGAACCGATGCCTTCCGCTTTACCCTGGCAGCTTTTGCCGCCCAGGGGCGGGATGTCAAAATGTCGGAAAAGCGAATCGAGGGATACCGCCATTTTGTGAACAAACTGTGGAACGCCGCCCGCTTTGCGCTGATGCATATCGATCAGCCATACAAGAAGATCAACCTGAACGGTCTTTCTCTTCCGGACCGCTGGATTTTATCTCGTCTCGCTCGGGTCACACAGACAGTCGCCGAGGCTCTCGAAAACTACCGCTTTAACGATGCGGCCGCCGGGGTCTATAATTTTGTCTGGCACGAATTTTGTGACTGGTATCTTGAAGCGATTAAACCGGCGCTTTACGAAAAAGAAGGTCCGCAAAAAAAGAAGACCACCCTTGGTGTTTTATGGCGCGTCATGCATGACACCCTCATCCTGCTGCATCCGTTTATGCCGTTTGTCACCGAAGAAATATGGCATAAACTGCCTGGAACTCAGGGCTCAATAATGAAGGCCGTATTTCCTGCAGATCGAAAGGGCGGCGCTGACATTAGCGCAGAAAATGAGGCAGAAGCTGATATGGAGCTTTTAATCGAACTCATTTCCGCCATCCGAAATATCAGGGGGGAAATGAATATTTCGCCTTCCTTAAATCTGACAGCCACACTTCAAACCAAAGATACGAATATCAAAGCCACCATTGAAGCGCATCAGGATATCATTATCAACCTTGCCAAATTGAACGCTTTTACCATCAATGAGAGCGCTGAAAGGCCAAAGTCTTCAGCCACTGCTGTGGTTGGCGGGGCCATGCTATTTGTTCCCTTGGAAGAAATCATCGATTTTAACAAAGAAGCCCAGCGGCTCGAAAAAGAAATAACCAAGCTGACAAAAGAGTTGGCGACTGTATCAAAAAAGTTGGAAAATGATAGTTTCCTGAACAAGGCGCCGCAAGATGTGGTCGAGCAGGTAAAAGCCAAGCATTCCCACCTTCAGGGAAAACAGCAAAAATTGCAGTCCAATCTGGAACGTATAAGGGAATTTGAAACTTCCAGATGAGTTTCAAATAGGCAAGCTTGAAATCCATAACCCAGACTTGCAGCGACCAAAAAATGATTTATGATCACGAAAGCACGAAAATAAGAAAAAGTAAGAAATGATAAAATTTCGTGCTTCCCTGATTTCGTGTTTTCGTGATTCGTTTTAATAATTTTAACAAAAAAAAGCACAGATTTTTTTCTTTAAAACCCTGAAACCGCACTTCCGCCTTTTTGTCATGAATTAAAATGATTCCCCTGCGCGATACAACACCTACTCGAAACTACCCCATTGTCAACACTACAATTATCGGAATCAACGTTGTTGTGTATTTCATTCAACTTCTCCAGAGCGCTGAAATCGATAAGTTCATCTACATTTACGGTCTTGTTCCGGCGCGCTATTCAGTTCCCCAGATAGCACAATATTTTACCACCGGACAGCAGGTCTTTTCCCTGGTTTCATTTATGTTTTTGCACGGCGGCTTTTGGCATATTCTCGGCAACATGTGGTCGCTATATATATTTGGTGATAATGTGGAAGACCGCCTGGGTCCCATACGTTACGCGCTATTTTACCTGCTCTGTGGTATCGCCTCCGGGCTTTCCCACATGATGTTGAACTTGCATTCGAATTTGCCGACAATCGGTGCCAGTGGCGCCATCGCCGGTGTAATGGGAGCCTATTTCCTTCTGCACCCCAGATCAAAGATTCTTACGCTCATTCCAATTTTTTTTATTCCTTATTTTATCAATATTCCGGCATTTGTTTTTCTCGGCTTATGGTTTCTGTTGCAGTTTATCAATGCCGCCGGCAGCCAGGGGCTCGGGGGCGGCATTGCCTGGTGGGCTCATATCGGCGGATTTATATTCGGGATGTTGTTTTTAAAGCTGTTTAGCTTGCTGCCGGATACGGGAGCTTCCAATCGCTTGCGCCAGTTTACCGCCAAAAAGAAAACGCCTCGTCTCCAGGTAATCCGTCCGGCAGGTTCCGGAAATGACCAGCATTTATACGGCCTCATTAAAATCACACCGTATGAGGCGGCGAAGGGAACCCGCAAACTGGTTAATATTCCGCGGGGATTCCAGAAAAAAATGTTTAACGTAAAGGTGCCGGCAGGAATTCAGGAAGGCAATGTGCTCCGATTGAAAGGTCTGGGGCAGGGTATGAGATCAGGCGAAATTGGTGATTTGTATTTAAAAATCACCATTGAAGATTAGAAGTGCCTATAAAAACAAGTGACCTAAAATTAAAAGTGATCTATAGTGACTAAAGTTGAGGAATTCTGCCCGTCGAGAGCCTCTGGGTCGAACGACTGGGTCGAACGATCATTTTTATAAATGACGGAGCGAAGTGACACCACAACTTTAGGCACTTTTTCTATGTTAGACTTTCAGTTTGGATTTCACAGGAGGTTCGGCCAGCAGAACGGATACCCGGTTGCGTCCATTTTGTTTGGAAAGGTACATTGCTTTATCCGCTCGCCGAATAAATGTGGATAATTCTT
>JAUVTR010000207.1 GCA_030601425.1 Desulfobacterales bacterium | reverse complement strand
ACCGGTATCGGAGTTCCGGTGATATAGGATGCTTCATCAGAAGCCAGAAATGCGATCACGCTGGCAATTTCCTCTGCTTCGCCCATGCGGCCCAAGGGCGTGTTATTGATAATCGGCTGCTTATATTTTTCAGCCATAAATGTTTCGATGGTGGGTGTGCGGGTCAGACCGGGCAGCACCGTATTGACGGTTACACCGTCTGATCCGGCTTCCTTGGCGACCGATTTGGTTAAGCCGATAACGCCGGCTTTGGCAGTCGAGTAGGCCACTTCCGCTTTGGCGCCGATCAGCGCATAAATGGACGATACATTGATAATGCGTCCCCAGCCCGTTTTACGCATATCGGGCAGCAGCAGCTGAATCAGCGTAAACGGTACGACAAGATGAATGCTGAGCACCTCCAAAAAATCGCTGGTGTTTATTTTGGCAACGGTTCCGGGCCTGTCAAACCCGGCGTTGTTTACCAGAATATCGATACGGCCCTTGCTTTTTACTTCTTCGACGGCCTTTTTGAGAGCTTCAATATCGGTTAGATCCAGTGCGCAGGTGAACACCTGCCTTCCGGTCCGGGTGGTTTGGTCGGCCACCTCGGAAAGCGCCTTTGGATTCTTATCAAATAAAATTAAATCTGCGCCTTTTAAAGCGAACACCTCTGCGCAGGCCCGGCCGATTCCCTGTCCGGCTCCCGTAATCAACGCCATATGACCGCTGAGTTCCATTGAATTTCGCTCCTGTTTCTAGAGTTAATATTTGTAGGTCGCCTTCTTCGCGATACAGTTTTGTTTTAACTGGAGCCCTTTTTTTCTCTTCCCCAGAACAAACTCCCAAAAATCCTTACGGCTGCATAATAGATTTCAGCCGCTCTAAATTGCTCTGCCATCAACATCCGGTAGAACTCCTGATCGGCATCCATTCGTTTTATTCGATTCTTATAGTAAAAGCTGAATTGATAAAATACATCGTGCACCAAAGATGGATAATAGGTTTTTGAAACCATGGTGTCGGGATTGAGCACGCCTTCCGGGGTTCCAATGGCCGTATCTAAAAACTGTATTTTCGGGCTGCAGCCGTTCCAGGCATAGCCATTGGCGTGACTGCCTTTTACAATCAGGCTGCCATCTATTTTCAATTTCATCCATTCGTTTTCAAATTCCGTATTGAAAACCCTGGTTTGAAATTCTTTGTCCTCCTTAACGATATAGATGTAACCTGTTTTCTTCATAACCGAATTATGGGATTTTCTGCTTTCATCAGCAATTACGATGATCGGTTGTCGGGGCTTCAATACGTCAAAAGCGGCGTTTTTGAAAGATACTTTTTTTGATCGAATTCGTTTAAAATGAAATGCGCTACATCGGCGCATGATATTTTTCCGGCCGTGACACCTTCCAGCTCGGTAAGCGCCCGATTCCTTGTGTGGCGCCGATAACTAAAAGTTTCATTCCTGTGCGTTCCTTTTTTCAATTTAGATTATTAAGGAGATGCCCGGCACGCACCCACTTTACGGTAACGCGGTGAATCAGTTCCTGCCAGAGTTCAGAGGGGTTTTGGGCAAAAACCGCCTCTGCGTCAGCTTTTACTACATGCCAGTCACCCCGGGTCCTTTCAAAATCGAGTTGATTGGGTGCCCAGCCGGCATAACCGGCGAAGAGCCGAAACTTTTCGTCTTTGGCCGTGCTTTTCATCAGGCGCTTAAGCACCTTCCAGCTTGAACTAATATAGACATCCTGAGTTATTTCTTGCGACTCTTCAGGTACCCGGGAGGATTTGATGAGCATCAGCATCTGGTTTACGGCCACCGGACCGCCGACGTAAATGGTATCCTTGCGCGCCTTTAACTCCTTTATATCCGGAAAAACAGTCGCAAGCTTAACTTCCGAAGGGCGATTGATTACCAGGCCGATAGCACCGTCCAGCCCGTATTCAACCAAAAGCACAACGGTTTCCCTAAAATTTGAATCTCGCAGACGGCGACTGGCCACCAGAAACTTTCCTTTCGCCAATTCTTCCCTGGGGCCAGGTCCGCCGGGATCTCTTTTGGGAATAGCGGCCTCGAATATCAGCTTTGCCAGCTCCCGGCTGAAGGATTCCGCACTTGATTCCGGACTTAAAACAGGCGCTGTCTGCAGAATCAGGACAACGAGCAGGCAAAGACATACAAATCGCTTCGCGGGCCATCTGTTTTTATGCGTGGCAGGATTCAGTCTCACCACCCCTTTCTAAAAGAATAAATTGGGGACGACTGTTATAATATCAAGGCCCGGTTTTACCAGGAAATGAATCGGTGCGTCAAGAATGCAACAACTGAACCGTGTTCTCCTGTTTTATTCGCTGAATCCCAGACCTTTAAAACCCTCTAAATGTGCCTGCTTAACCAGCCACGTGCCGTCTTTTTTCAGCAGTTGAAGTTTAATCTGGTATAAATCCGCATTTTCTCCCACCGTTTCAAGCCAGCGCTTCGGGTCATCGTAGAATTCTTTTATATCGGGAAAGGCCTGGTCCTTTTTAACGATCAGCAAATAGACCGCGCAGGCGGCCGTATTGTCTTTGGCGGAAACATCAACAGAAGGTTTGGGATATAAAACTTTAAGTTTGCCATAGTGCATAAATGCCCGCCAGAGGATGCGCTTGATTTCCAGACGATTCGCCTGACCCGGATGCGCCACAACGTCTTCGGTGGTCAGGTCCATAATCCCGCCGACATCATGGTCTTCTGCCAGTTCCGCTCCTTTTTTAATCAATTCGCGGATGGCCGACACATCATCTTTTTCCGAGCAGGCGACCAAAAAGAGAAAAAGAATCCCCCAGAGTATCGTCGGCCCTGCCGATTTTTTTCCAAAAAGACAATAGTTCATGTTTACAATTTTCATTATTTAAAATGATTGTTTTGTGAAAATCCAATGTTGTCTTTGGCGGGAAATTCTATAGTTTTAGCTTACCCAATTCCCGATATGCGATCAGGGGTCTTCAACCAGCATGTCTCTTGTTAGCTTGCCGGGTTCTTTTGCACCGATCAGGCTCATTATGCGTTGCATTTCTTCCGTAATTTGATTGATGATTTCGCGGACCCCTTCGCGACCTTCGGCGGCAAGACCGTAAAGGATCGGACGGCCAAGGCCTATCAGTGAAGCACCAAAAGCCAATCCTTTAATCACATCACTTCCGCGTCGGAAACCCCCGTCGGCAATCAGGATCGTTTTGCCTCCGACAGCCTCAACAATTTCTTCCAACACTTGCAGCGCATGGGGCAAATAGTCCAGAGTGTGTGCGCCGTGATTGGAAACCACCATGCCGTCGGCGCCGGCCTCAGCGCACTTTTCTGCATCTCGCCGGCTTAAAACGCCCTTGCAGATCAAGGGGCAGGAAACCTTTTTGCGGATGTCTTTTAATTCTTTCAGGGAAAGTGGTGTACAGTCGGAGGCCACCTGCTTGTCGTGGACTTTGGTTCCTTGCCCGGCGTCCGTTTCAATACCGACCCATGTAACACCGGCTTGCTGAATGTCTTCGAGGCATTGGAACATCTGGTCTCGATCCCTTAAAGGCTTGGCATTGGCTACGACCGGAACACCCACAGCAGCGAGTTTTTTTAAATTCTTTGGGATTGGCGTACCGGTCCACATAAGACTGCCGGCCTCTTTTAGAGCCTCGGCCACATCCATCAAGCCGTTTTCCGTTATGGCCGGAATCGGCATGGTCATGGCCGACATAATTACCGGAGTTGCCAGCTCCACTTCGAGGACCCGGCAGGCGGTTTTGGGCTCTACGCCGTCGATGTATTGTGGACGGAAGGTATATCGATCAAGGATGCGGCGGTCATGCTCTATAATAAATCCGGTTTCAACCGCATCCAGCAGCCATCCGAACTCTTTTCCCCTGAGAAGCCGTTCTCCTTTTCGGTAGATGTCAGTAAGCCCCATACAAATCTTCTCCTTTCATTTTAGTCAAATTCATTCACCCCGACCCGCTTATTCATTGGAGTTGTAGTTTGAATCGTGACAATTTGCAACAATGTTGCAGGTGTTCGATGAATTCGTGCAGCTTGATATTGTGCTATGGGTTTTGAAAATCCTTTCGGAGATCGGACCAGGATTTATACCTGTTTATTTTATGGTTCAAATTAACCCTTCTATTCCAGGGACGGTCCATTAGTGCTACCGGTATACCCATCTTCTGCGATAAGTGCAGTGCCATTGTGGCTGAGTCTTCTACCGCAAGACTAAACTTCATTTCAGAAAATTTTTCCATTGAAATGGCAATTTTTGTGTCAATATTTTCCCGGGAATATTTATCGACCATTGTAAAGGAATGGTAAGGTGCGTTGTGTTTCGCAAGCCAATCCAGTGACGCTTCATAGGCGGTGGTTAACCGACCGGTTACGATCGAAATTTGATAGCCAAGCTTGACCCACTCTTCTAATGCGCCAATAGCACCTTCTATGGGGGGAAACGCCATTATCACTTCAGCCTGATGGACCCTCCGAAAAAAATGCTCATATTCACTTTCGGTAAGTTTAAAAGAAACTTTGAGATCAAACGAAATAATATCCTCAAAATTTACGCTTTTACCGAATTCAAGCTTTAGTATTTTGAGAAATGCGCTGGTGGTATCAGACAATACGTCATCAAAATCTACATATATCGGTGACATGAATCTCCCTTTTACAGAGGCGACGGCGGTTTAGCTTCATTTGCACTGCCAGGTTTCAAAATCATGTGCATGAATCTTTATCCTTTATCCACGATATCAAAACTCTTAAATCATCTCTCCAACTTTTTTTGCTCTTTCCATTGCAATCAAAATATTTCGATGGAATATTTTATAAGGAATATCAGTGTTAAGCTGACCCAACTTTTTTCTATACCCTTTTTCTGAGAGTTCAACTAAATCAGGTAAATAGAAAAACTGTTCCCAATCTCCGATTTTCTTTTGAAAGGATTCTGTAATTTTCGTCACTAAAGGATTATCAAGGTGCTTTCTATTCCAAGGACAGGATTCTTGACATATCTCACAATCAGCTACCCTATTCTCCATAACTATTTGTATTTTTTTAGGCAAATTTTCATTCTGCAATAGATATGACATACACTTTTTTACATTCAATACATACGGTTGATCAAGCGCTGCTAAAGGACAGGCTTTTTGACATTTGTCGCAGTTGCGGCATCGATTGGATTCCTCTTTGGTGTTATGCTCAAGATCGGCGTTTGTTATAATTCCACCAAGAGCTAAAAACGTGCCATACTTTTTTGATATAAGCAAAGAATGCTTGCCTTGCCATCCTAAACCTGCTCTTATTGCAGCAAGTTTTAATGGAAGAATAGATCCTTCTTTTTTAGAACCCTCACAAACAATTGCCTGAAATCCCTCATTTTTTAAAAAATCGACAATGGGTTCAAGCGGTTTCACAACATCAAGGAAAAACTCTGAAAGATAGAGTCTACTCGTTCTACCATACCAGGGGTTTACCCAATTTGGCAGGGTCACCGCACCAATGTATATACCTGCAACAATAATTGTTTTTGCGTTCGGTAAAGTTAGTTTCGGATCTCGCCGTTTAGAGCTTCTTAATGCATAATCTGAAAATTCGGATGCCTCAGCAAATCCCAAAGCATCTATTCCTATGGAATCAGCAAGATTTCTGATTTTTTCTGAAAGCAAATCTTTTTTCATTTTTTTTATCACTAACTCCTCTTTGACTTATAATTGATTTCAATTATATTTCCAAGATTTTGCTTTCAATTCAATGATACCAATCAAGAATACGATAATGGCGATGGCCCATAAAAAAATATAACCGCGTACTGGAATGTTAAGTGTTGAAGTAACCAGCCAAATCATTAAGACCAATGAGCCACAGAGATTAATTGCGATAGCACCGCCTAAACCTAATCCACGAACATTTTTTTTAAAACCTAATCTTTCAATAAGCAAAGCAATTCCTATCCCAAAGATAACTGCCCCCAATAATGTTGGGTAGAAATCAAAATTCGAGCGAGGCACACCGAATACTTCTGCAATTCCAAGGGGGAATGATAAAAGTAGTATTCCTAAAATGAGATTAATGATTCCATCAATAGTTAATAAAGTTTTGTGCTTGGTATTCATGGCAATACCCTATTCGAATAACTTTGACCACTTTTTCATCATAATCGTCTGAAAAGACTTTGGCGAAAAATCTCATCTAAACGATCGAAAAACGTGAAAGTGAGCTGCGGCCCAAATGGGTGACGCGCCTGCACGGCCTTTACGTTAAACTGCGGACTACACGCCGTCAGCTCCACTGGCTTGTTGGGCCGTTGAGATATTTGTCTGAACCGCTTCTGCATGCAATTTTAAACCGAGTGCGCGCATAACTTTAAGGATTGTGTCAAAACCTGGGCTTCGTTCCCCAGACAGTGCCTTGTAAAGACTTTCGCGGGATAAGCCGGCATCACGCGCCACTTGTGACATGCCTTTGGCCCGGGCGATATCGCCGAGAGCTTTTGCAATAGAAGCAGCATCACCATGCGCTTCCTCAAAGCAGGCTTCAAGATAAGCAGCCATTTCCTCTGGGGTGCGAAGATGTTCAGCGACATCGTATCGGGTAGTGATGGTCTTAGCCATGATACACTCCTATAAATTCCGTGCTAGACGTAAGGCAGTTTTGATATCCTTGGCCTGCGTACTTTTGTCGCCGCCGGCCAATAAAATTACCACCCTCTGTCCTTGTTTTTATAATACACTCGATATCCGGGTCCATAACTAATCCGCAATT
>JAUVTR010000040.1 GCA_030601425.1 Desulfobacterales bacterium | reverse complement strand
AGGAGATCATCGATGCAAAACTTGTGTTCAGTCGGCAAAAGAGTCCCCAAGCTGGATGCGGTGGATAAGGCCACCGGGCGGGTTAAATATATTCAAGATCTTAAGGTTCCGGGCATGTTGTACGGCAAAATTCTTTACAGCAAATATGCCCATGCGAAAATCGTAAAAATTGATACATCCAGAGCCAAGGAGTTACCCGGTGTTTTAGCCGTGCTGACCGGTGAAGATGTTCCCGAGCTCCGGATGGGCGTATATAAGGACAATCGTCCGCTGAAGACGAAGAAAGTTTGTTCTTACCGGGATGAAGTGGCAGCTGTTGCAGCAACCACTCCGGAAATTGCGAAGGAGGCCTTGAAACGGATCGAGGTGACCTATGAGGCGTTGCCGGCTATCTTTGACGCGGAAGAGGCCATGAAAGACGGCGCAACGCTGATTCATGAAGCCCACAAGACCAATGTGCTGAATATGCCCTGGAAGCTGCATTATGGAGATGTCGAAGCCGCCCGAAAGGAGGCTGCCCATGTGGTGGAAGAACGCTTTAGCACCACCTGGGTCACCCACTGCTGCATGGGCACCAGCGGAGCCCTTGCCGAGTTTGATCCCGCCAACAATCTGACCATTCATTCCAACACCCAGATCCCATCGCTGGCGCAGAAGGATTTTCTGGATGCCCTCAAAGCGATGGGCTTAAAGGATCGCAGGGTTCGGGTGATCAAACCTTGCATCGGCGGGGGCTTTGGCAGCAAGCTGGACACCTATGCCTATGAGTATATCGCCATATTGCTGGCTTTTTACACACGCAGACCGGTGAAAGTCGAATTCGATCGCGCAGAAGAGTTTATTGCCACCTCCACCCGTCAACCCACCATTACCTATATATCGCAGGGTTGTGATAAAAAGGGCAAACTCCTTTTCAGGGACATATCGATGATCCTTGACAACGGTGCTTATACCTCCTGGGGCGCTACGACCCCATCGGTGATGATGATGCCGATTACGACCCTGTATCGGGTGCCCAATGTCCGCTATGAAGCCAAATGCGTCTACACCAACAATACCTATGCCCAGGCCATGCGTGGATACGGAAACCCGCAGGCAACCTTTGCGATTGAAAGCAGCATTGACATGCTGGCCGAAGCCGCCGGTATTGATCCCATCGAATTTCGTCGTATGAATGCCAACCAGCCCGGTGATGTTTCCACCCAGGGGCTGCGGATCACCACCTGCGGCCTGGTAGAATGTATGGATGCAGTCAAAGAAAAACTGGAATGGGGTCAGGCTAAAAAAGACGGTGAGGGAATGGGTCTGGCTTCGCTGATTCACGTGGGTGGTGGTGCCAGAGTGTACAAATCAGATGGTTGCGGGACGATGATTAAAATGGACGATTTCGGTAAAATTGATCTTTTTACCGGTGCCACGGATATGGGGCAGGGCTCTGACACCGTCATCGCTCAGATCGTTGCCGAAGAACTCGGTCTTGAAGTGGAAGATATCCACGTGATTCACAGCGACACCGACGTTTGTCCATGGGATGTGGGGGCGCATGCCAGCCGGACAACCTTCGTTGCCGGCAATTCGGCTCTTGGGGCTGCTCGAAAACTCAAAGCCCGCATACTGGAGCTTGGCGCCAAACTGCTTGAATCTCCCCTGGAAAAATTAACGCTTCAGGGCCGGCAAATTGTGCACAAAGATGATCCAGAAAAGAAACTGGAAATCGGAAAGATCCTTCGAAAAGCGCATTTCAGCCACGGTGGCCAGATGCTAATGGCCGAATATTTCTATGATCCGGCCAATGAAAATATGGGCAAAGATTTCCGCGGGAACATGTCGATGACGTACACTTTTGGTACCCACGGAGTTCGAGTGAAAGTGGATGAAGAAACCGGAAAAGTTAAAATCCTGAAATATGTTGCGGCGCACGATGTCGGTAAAGCCATTAATCCCTTGCTGCTCGAAGGCCAGGTGTATGGCGGTGTGATGATGGGCGTGGGCTATGCGCTGACCGAACAGGTTATCTCCGAAAAAGGGCAGAATATGAATCCCAATTTCAGGGATTATAAGATCCTGACGGCCAAAGATGTCGTGCCGATCGAAGCGCCGGTTCTTGAAACATATGATGAAGACGGGCCTTTCGGTGCCAAGGGAATTGGTGAACCGGGTTGCGTACCGACTGCTCCGGCAATCGCCAATGCCATTTATAATGCCATCGGGGTTCGCATAAAAGATTTACCGATTACACCCGAAAGAGTGCTGGCTGCCATCAGGGAAAAGAAAGGTTTGGATCTGTGCGGACAGGAAGCAGGAAAAGATGACGCTGACGAATGTGTGATTGAAGAATAACCTCGCAAGGATTTTGGATTTTAGATTTCGGATTTTGGATTTGTTGAAATAATGATCAACAAAGCATTAAATCTCGGTCTATTTCTATCCGCAATCCAAATTCGACTCGACTGAGCTCGTCGCAGGCCAAAATCCAAAATCAAATTATCGCTTATGAACTTTAAGATTGGAATTGATGTCGGAGGAACATTTACGGATTTTTTGCTGGCTTTAGATGACGGTTCCTCCAAAATCTATAAGGTTCTATCCACTCCGCAAGATCCTTCCATCGGCACATTAAATGGTCTGAGAGAAATGGCAGCCGAACAGCAGCTGGGCCTTGAAGAATTTTTAGCTCATGTATCGGTCATTGTTCATGGAACGACTGTCACAACCAATGCGGTTTTGACCTATACGGGCGCTAAAACCGCTTTGCTGACGACTAAAGGTCTTAGAGACACCCTTGAAATGCGCAGAGGAATCCGCGAACGACAATATGACAACCGGTATTCGAATGTTGAACCCCTCGTGGAACGATACCTGAGACTGCCCGTAGAAGAGCGAATGAACTATAAAGGGGATGTCGTTAACCCCTTAAATTTGGATGATGTGGAAAATGCCGTGAATTTCATGGTAAATGAGGGAGTTGAGGCTGTCGCTGTTTGCTTCATGAATGCATTTGCCAATAATCAGCACGAGGAAGAAGTGGGCGGCATCATTGAGCAGAAACTTCCTGATGTCTATTTAACCGTATCGAATCGGATTTTACCCTCCATTCGCTTTTATGATCGCGTGAGCACAACGGTTTTAAATTCTTATATCGGTCCTACCTTAAAACGATATCTCGAGTCTCTGATTTCTAAACTGCAGGAGGCAAAGTACGAAGGCATTTTATTGATCATGCAGTCCAACGGTGGTGTGATATCGCCTGATCTGGCAATTGAAAGGGCCGCCGTTACGCTGTTATCAGGGCCTGCGGGCGGTCCTGTGGCAGGGGTTGAATACACGGCTGTACAGGGATATGATGATTGTATAACCGTTGACATGGGGGGCACCAGTTTTGATGCCTCGATGGTCAAAGATAAAACCCCTATGGTCACAACCAGTGGAGAGATTAACCGGCTCAAACTGGCCCTGCCGATGCTCAATGTGGTCACGATTGGTGCCGGCGGGGGGAGCATCGGCTGGATCGATGAGGGCGGACTTCTAAAAATGGGACCTCAAAGTGCCGGTGCCGATCCCGGGCCGGCGTGTTATGACCTTGGCGGTGAATTGCCTACCTGCACCGATGCCGACCTGGTACTGGGATACCTGGACAAGGACTTTTTCGCTGGAGGACGCATCCCGTTGAATCTGAATAAAAGTCGGGATGCGATTGAGGTGCATATTGCCGGGCCATTGAAGCTTGATTTAGAGGAAGCGGCAGCCGGAATGTACAGCGTGATCAATGTAAATATGGCTGCTGCTGTTCGTGAAGTCTCCGTCAAACAGGGATTTGATCCCCGGGATTTTCCGTTGGTGATTGCCGGGGGCGCGGGTCCGAATCATGCATGCATGATCGCCCTTGAACTGGAGATTCCGGTTATGATCATTCCCAAGGAATCATCAATTTTCTGTGCCGCCGGTATGCTCAGGTCCGATTTAAAACACGATTTTGTGAGCACTTATGTAACAGAGATAGACGCTGCCGATAGCGTTACGTTTAAAAATACCTTTAGCGATATGAAAGCGCAGGGAATCGAGCTTTTAACATCCGAAGGAATTCCGGAAAATCGAATTGCGCATATTTTTTCTTTAGATTTACGGTATGTGAAGCAGTACCATGAGGTCAATATCGAAATCACTTCGCAAGAAATCAAACGGACTGACTTCGGCGCTATCTCCACACGTTTTCACAAAAAACACAATGAGCTTTTTGGCTATTCACTTGAAGAAGAACAAACTCCCGTGGAGCTGATCAATCTCAGGATCGTATGCATCGGCCAGACCGAAAAGCCGGAGTTTCAACTGGAAACCTTAGGCGGATCGGATTCGTCAGGGGCCTTTAAGAAAATGCGCAAAAGTTTTCTACCCCTCCAGAAGCGGTTTGAAGAAATAAATGTGTTTGATGGAGCTCAACTCAGATTCGGCAACAAAGTCATTGGGCCCGCTATCATCGAACAGGTCAACACCACCACCTTTGTAACGCCGGAGTACAATCTGTTGGTGGATAAATTCGGATCTTATACGATGTACATGCAAACCAATGAAGAAGAGGTCGAAAAAAGAATATTAAATTAAACTTTAGCGATCGGAAATTATGCAAACTGAAAAACCCATTTTTGCGCTGGAAGACATTTCAATCAGCTTTGGCGGCCTGCAGGCAGTCAATGATTGTTCCTTTAATATTCGAGACGGTGAGATTTTTTCACTCATCGGGCCGAATGGCGCCGGTAAAACCACTATATTTAATATTATTAATGCGCTCTACAAACCCGATTCCGGGCGCGTTTTGCTGGAAGGCAAAGATTTAGTATCCCTGAAACCGCATCAAATCGCAAAGCGCGGGATTGCGCGGACATTTCAAAACATCGAGCTTTTCAGTGAAATGAGTGTGCTGGAAAATGTTCTCGTAGGTCGTCACTTTTTTTTCAAATCCGGGGTGTTCGCCAACAGTCTGGCATTCGGCAAATCTAAAACCGAGGAAACCCGAAATAAGGAAACGGCCTCTGAAATCATCTCTTTTTTAGAATTAAAAGAATATGAGAACCAGAAAGTCACCGATCTGGCATTTGGAATTCAGAAAAGAGTGGAACTGGCTCGAGCGCTGGCCATGAATCCCAAAGTGTTGCTTTTGGATGAACCCGCCGGGGGACTAAACCCCCAGGAGACTGAAAACCTGATGGCAGTCATCAAAGCCATCCGGGACAGGCGCGAAATTACGATTTTACTGGTCGAACATGACATGCGCCTGGTTATGGGGCTTTCAGACAGGATCTGTGTGCTCCATTTCGGTGTTAAAATTGCTGAGGGAACGCCGGAAGTTATTCAAGAGGACCCCAAAGTTATCGAAGCATACTTAGGAAGCGCCAAAACTCATGCTTAAATTGGAATCGATTGAGTCATATTACGGTAAGATACAGGCCCTCAAAGGGATTTCCCTGGAAGTCCCTGAAGGGGAGATTGTGGCCATACTCGGTGCCAACGGTGCCGGTAAAAGCACGACGTTGCGTACGATCTCCGGTCTGATCCAGCCGCAAAAAGGACAGATTTATTTTCAAGAAAAACCCATTCATCGTGCTGAGCCTCATCAGATTGTGCGTATGGGGATTTGCCAGGTGCCGGAAGGCCGTGATATTTTTATGGGCCTCAGCGTGCAGGAAAACCTGAAGATGGGGGCCTTCACCCGAAATGATAGTCAGGCCATTCAGAATGATCTGGAGCGGATTTTTCAGTCGTTTCCGATTTTAAAAGAAAGGGCCAAACAACAGGCCGGTACTCTGAGCGGCGGCGAACAGCAGATGCTGGCGATTGCCCGGGGATTAATGTCCAACCCCAAGCTGATGCTGCTGGATGAGCCTTCCTTAGGCCTGGCGCCCTTGCTGGTGGAAGAGATATTTCGGATCATCAGGGAAATCAATAAAGAAGGCGTCACCATTTTGTTGGTGGAACAGAATGCAAATATGGCGCTGCAAACGGCCCAGTACGGCTATGTGATGGAAACGGGAACAGTCGCCCTGCATGATACCGCAGAGAATTTGATCCAGAACGATTACGTCAGGAAAGTATATTTAGGCGCCAGCTAAAAGGGGTGAAGTTTTCCCCGGGGCCCTAATGGACCCCAGGGATTCAGTTTCTTCTATTTCAGCGGTACCAGTGTGCCTTCTTTCAACGTTAGCCAGCCCGAGATGGGTCGGAATACGCCTTGCTGGACTTCGACCATAAAACCGGAATTCTGGGTTAAATGATTCGTCCCTGAAAAACTCACCGGTGGAATCATTCCGCTCTCCCAATCCTTTATACCTTCAAGAGCTGCGATAAAGCTTTCGCGGGTGACATTTTTGCCGGCCCTTTTGAGGCCTTCCACAAACAGCTTGGCATAAAAGTAGCCATAGAGGCTGTAGCGGTTCGGCGTTTTGTCCCGATCCTTGCCGTATTTTTGCATGATTTCTCTGTATTCGACCACGGCCGGATCTTGGGAGTGCACCGGGTCAGGCCACAGGGAAAGTCCCCATACGCCTTCGCCGACTCCCCCGGTTAGATTGATGTATTTCTCATCCGTCAAGGGACCCGAGGATATGATGCGGGTATTTTTCCAACCCTGTTTGTGCGCTTCTTTCAGGAAAGTGGCGCCCGGCGGGGGCGTGGCCACCAGCAGCACGGCGTCCAGATTGGCTTTGCGCAGCTTGGCCACCTGGGCGCTCAGATCCTTCGCCCCCCGCTTATAGGACTCGGCAGCGACCCATTTCAACCCAAATTTTTGGAGCATTTTTTGACCAGGATCCCTGAAGGTGTATCCGTATTTGTCATCCTGATACAGGATTCCGATGCGTTTGAAGCCCTTGACTTTTACCAGCCAGGTGACAACCAGCTCCGATTGATTCGGATAGGGCGTAAAGGATGTAAATATGGTCTTTTGACCGGAAAGGGGCACCCCTTGAAAAGGAAAAAGTAGGGGTACTTTGTTTTGCGTCAAATACTTCACCGTTGCCATGACGGGTCCGGTCCCCTGAGAGGCCAGAATGGCGAATACCTTATCCTGTTCCACCAGTCGCTTGCTGTTGGCCACCGCATTCTGGGGTTTATAACCGTCGTCGTAAAATTGGGTCAGGATTTTCCTGCCGTTTACCCCGCCCTGGGCATTAATGTAGCCAAAGTAACCTTTCAGCCCATTGTTTACCAGCTGGGTGCCCGGATAGACCAGAGGGCCGGAGAAACTGTTGGAGCACCCGACAAGGATCGAGGTGTCGGTTACACCCACTTCGGCTTTCACATCACTTACAGTCAAGAACAGAGCAACGAGAACGATAAGCCCGAAGGTTGATAAGTACCTGAGTTTTTGCATAATAAAACCTCCTTTCATGATAGGGTTGCTTGGAAGAAAAAAGTCGTTTTTTTTTGAGACACTTTCTTTTTCGCGATTGGTTGGTGCAGCGCATTAAGAAAATCTTTCCCTGAGATCGGATAGCATGCCAACAATGCCTTTCGGCATGAATATCATAAAGATGATCAGCGATAAACCAAAAATCAAGACCTGCAGGTCCAGCAAACCCGCCAGCATCTGTTGCATGCCGGTCAGGATGACCGCCCCGATAATGGACCCTAAAATCGAGCCCATCCCGCCGATGACGATCATGGCAATGAAGTCAATGGAAAGTTCAATGGTAAACGCATCCGGGGATAAATACGTAATCAGGTAAGCAAACAGGCCGCCGGCCACACCGGTATAGAAGGCGCTGATGGCAAAGGCGATGGTTTTATATTTGGCCAGATCGACGCCAATGGTCTGGGCGGCAATTTCACTCTCCCGCAGGGCGATAAAGGCTCTGCCAATATAACCATTTACCAGATTCTTGGCCAAGAGGGTCATAATAATCGTTACCGGGATGATCAGATAAAAGAGCTTGAAATCCGAATCAAATACAAAACCGCCGATTCTGGCTGCCGGCACACTAAAGCCATCATCACCGCCAGTCAAGGAACTCCACTGCAGGATAATTTCACTGACAACAACGCCGAATGCCAGGGTCGCCATGGCAATGTAAAAGCCTTTTAGTCTTAAGATCGGTATACCCAGAAGGAATCCGATAATTCCGCTGATTGTACCGGCTAACAAAAGGGTGACAGGGCAGGGCAGCCATTCAAAATTGGCAGTAAAAATGGCGGTGACATAGGCACCGATGGCCAGAAACCCGGCATGCCCGGCTGCGATTTGACCCGTATAGCCCATTAATAGATTCAAGCCCAGGGAAACCAGTGCATAAATGGCCAGCAGGCTGAGGAGAAAAACAGAGTATTTTCCTAAAAACAAGGGCATGATGAGCAAGACGACCAAAGCACCTGTCCAGCTTAGTATTTTCCACTTACCCGATAATTGCATCAAAAATCACCTGTTTAAACCCTGGTAAAGCGCTCCATTCCCATGATCCCCTTTGGCCGGATAACCAAAACGATAAAAATCACCGCAAAGGGTACCACATTTTTAATTTGAGATGGAAGATATAGCGGCGCCACGTTGTCGATTACGCCCAGGAGCATCCCGCCAATGATGGCACCCGGTATGCTGCCCCAGCCGCCTAATATGGCGGCGGCGAAACCGTTGATGACCACGATCCCCATATGGGTACTGAGGAAAACAACCGGCGCCATAAGAATACCCGCTACCGCAGCCACCACAAAGCTAATGGCCCAGGTGACCGCAAAGGATTGCTTGACATTTACACCCATAAGCAAGGCGGCGTTCTGACTTTCACTCACGGCCCGCATGGCAGTTCCGTAACGCGTGTACTTAAAAAAAGCGTATAAAATCACCATCAGCAGGACTGTCGCTCCAATATTTCCCAGACCGATCAAATCGATCGTGGCGCTGCCAATGGATATGGTTTCATCGGGAAATATACTGGGATACGGATAGTCGTTGTGGCTCCAGATAAAACCGGACAAACTTTTCATGACGATGGACACTCCAATCGTAATGATGAAGATATTAAAATGGGGTGCCCGCATGGCAGGACGAATTACCAGGCGCTCGGTAATGATCCCTAACAACGCCGATATCAGAAGGGTCAGTAAAATAGCGATCGGAAGAGAAAGTCCCAGCATATTAAAAAAGGTAAATCCCACAAAAGCGGAAACCATGGACATTTCGCCCTGGGCAAAATTGACATGTTCTGTTGTGTTGTAGATTAAGGATAATCCTAGAGCCACAAGGGCATAGATACTTCCGGTAGCCAGACCGCTGAATATGACCTGAAGTAGCATAGGATCTCCCTTATGGGGTTTTGGAGAGGTGAATTGAGCCAGTTTTAGCTCGGAGGCCTAACGTTGACAACCATTTTCGTATACTGTATACAACCGGATAGCATAAGGCATCTTCACTGTCAACTGGAAGCTATCTCAAAAATGTCTTTTGGCCCAATATCTTTGTTGGAGCCTCGTTTTAAATCCTCGACATACAACAGTATGCCTGCGGTTAAAATCTTCGTCTTGCTTGAACTTGAACCCCGGTTAAATAAAAAATAATTTAACTGGGCAGGCAAAACTGAACATTTTTCAAAGCTCTCACTAAGGTTTGCATGGACTATGTCGATTTTAAAAAAATTTGATCATATCGGAATCGTTGTCTATGACCTTCAGAAGTCAATGGATGCGCTTTTGCATTTTTTTGGCCTGGAGTGTCGGGAGGTAATGGAAATTAAGGACGCCGGAATTAGGATCGCATTTTATCCGCTGGGTTCCGGGCAAATGGAGCTTATCGAATTTCAACAGCCGATAGATGGTGTTGATCCGATCGTCACCCGGCCGGGAGCGGGGGTACAGCACGTCGCCTTTCAAGTCGAAGATTTTAAAACGGCATTGGCGGAACTGACCCAAAAAGGTTTGAAGCTGGTAAAAGGATTTCCGAGAAAAGGCGCCCATGGTCAGGTGGCCTTTTTTTATCCGACAAAAGGGTTGGATCTGCTGATAGAGATATGTGAGGTTCAGCATTCTCCGGATATGGTGGCATAAAGAATTTTATTGGCCAATAGAAACGCGGCCACCGCAAATTCGTGAAAAAACCCCTCCCTTGGTTCCCTCCCGTCAAGGGAGAGGATTTTATATGGTGAAATGAGTTTAATTAAAAGATTTTGATCTATAAGGAGGCTATTGTCCGGAATATTATGAACAAAGACAGACGGTTCTGGAATGAGGCGGTTGAGACGCTTTCCCCGCAGAAAATGAAAGTACTTCAGTGGAATCGTTTAAAAGGACAACTTCAGTATAATTTCGACAATTCTGTCTATTATCGCGAGAAAAAGTTTCAAAAAGCCGGTCTGACGCCTGACGATATCCAGACCTTCGAAGATTTTCAAAAAATTCCGCTCATGACCAAAGATGAGCACCGGCAGATACAGGCCGAATCGATGCGACGGTTTGGACATCCTTACGGTCTGATCACCTGCGCGCCCAGGGAAAAAATTATCCGGATTAATTCCACCAGCGGTACCACCGGCCAGCCCACCCTTTACACGCTGACCGAAAATGATATCAAAGTGCTGAACGAAATGCATTGCCGCAAATACTGGCGAAGCGGTCTGAGACCGGGCCATATTGTGTTGCAAGCGCTTTCTTTGAGCATGTTTACCGGCGGACTCCCTCTTTCTGACGGTCTGCAATCAATGGGGCTCTGTGTGGTGCCTGTCGGTATCGAAGGCGGAACCCGACGGGTGCTCGATTTTGCGCTTTTAACCAAACCCGACGTCTTAATCGCCACACCGTCGTTCGGCGAATACCTTATCGAGCAGGCCCCCAAACTTATAGGCAAAGATGCTCGCGAGCTGGGTATCCGTTGGTTTTTCTGTGCCGGTGAGCCCGGAGCAGGGATTCCTTCATTGAAGAAAAAGTTGCAAGAGGGTTTCGGCGCAAAGATTTTTGACCATACCGGCGGCGGACACGCCTTTCATGGAATATCCTGTGAAACCGAGCCCTATCCGGGAATGCACTTTGTTTCCGCCGATCACTGTATACTGGAATTGGTTGATCCGCAAACAAAAGACCCCATTGAGATTACTGACGGGGCCATGGGCGAAATGGTGTTCACCTTTATTGGATGGGAAGGCGGACCGTTTATGCGCTATGCCCTGGGTGACTTGATTCAAATTTTCACCGAACCCTGCACTTGTGGCTGGCCGGAGATACGGTTTAAAATTTTGGGACGAGCGGATGATATGCTGATCATCAAAGGCGTCAATCTGTATCCATCGGCTCTAAAAGGGGTGGTCAGTGAGCTTGAGCCCCGAACCACCGGAGCGCTGCGAATCGTTCTGGCGAAGCCCGGCCCTCTGGTGAAGCCGCCGCTTAAAGTTCGTATTGAATATGGGATTAAAGATATAAGCGCAGAGGATAAGCATATATTGAAAACCGAGCTTAGCGAACTTATAAAAGACCGATTACGCGTAAATCCTGATATCGAACTTGTTTCGCCTTTTTCGTTGCCGCGGGAATCAGGCAAAACATCATTGATCGAGCTAAAGTCGAATGTATAAGGGTTTTAGCCATATATATAATAAAACGAATTATTGTCGTAATTAGATTCTACCACGAAGTTCACAAAGGACACGAAGAAAGCAATTATAAATATTTTTCATTACCCTTCGTGCATCTTCATTTTCTTCGTGGTGAAATATCCCATAATTGCACTAGCGTAGCTGAATGATATTAGCTGCCTCAAGAAATTTTATGAGCATATGAGCATTAAAGCGCATACAGACAAAGTGTTGACGTCTATTCTCCAATGCCGCCTGAAGGCCATTACAGAGGAAATGGGCTACACTTTGATGCGGACCAGCCGATCCCCCATCCTCAATGAGGCCAGGGATTTTGTTACCGGTCTTTATGATGCCAGAGGCCGGATGATGGAACAGGCGGAGTATATCCCGGTGCTTGCTTTCGCACTTCAGCCCGTGTGCAAAAAGATTATTGAATATTTCGGTGATGATATTCACCCCGGTGATGTTATTTTGCACAACGATGTGTTTACCGGCGGTAATCAGAATGCCGATGTGGCCGTATTTAAACCCATTTTTCACAACAATGAGTTATTTGCCTGGGCAGCCGTGAAAGGGCATCAGGCCGATATCGGCGGTGCCGTGGCCGGCGGGTATAATCCGGATGCCCGCGAGATCTGGCAGGAAGCACTGCGGATTACACCTGTTAAAGTTTTCGTAAAAGGCAAACTGCGGCGGGACGTATGGGACCTGATTTTTGCCAATATACGTTATCCCATTGTCGCCGAAGACATCAAAGCCCAGATCGGTGCCTGTTCGGTGGGCGAAAGGCTGGTGCATTCACAGCTCGAACGCTATGGTGTTGACTCGCTGCGGGGGCAGATTGCGCTTTTATTTGATTCAACGGAAAAGATGGTGCGTTCTGAAATTGGGCGAATCCCCGATGGCCAATATCAAGGCGATAGCTGGATGTACTATGACGGTATTCATGAAGGCTCCAGATTCAGAATAAAGCTCACCGTAACCGTTAAGAACGATGAAATTTATTTTGATTATACCGGGACGGACGGTCAGACAGCAGGCTTTGCCAATGCGCCCTTGGGCGCCAGCATGTCAGCTGTAATCCTCACATTTTTAATGTTAATCGACCCAAATATTCCTCATAACGACGGTCTTCTGAGGCCATTGCACGTTCACATTCCCGAGGGAACCTTTTTAAATGCAAAATTTCCGGCCGCCACAACCTTTGGGAACAGTATTACCGGCCCCAATGCGGATGCCATATTAAAGGCGCTTTCAAAAGCAATTCCGGCTAAAGTCAGCGCGGGATGGAATCGGATGCTGGCGCTGGCGGTATCCGGCATCGATCCCCGTAGGAACCGTCCTTACGTGGATATTCTTTTCAACGCCTTGAAAGGCGGTTCGGGAGCGGTGCAGGGTTGTGACGGTTATGACCATATTGGTTTGATTAACTGCGCCGGCGGAATTTTAGCACAGGATCCCGAGATGTTTGAATCGCAGACGCCGAATTTTATTGTCAAGCATGAATATGCGCTGGATTCGGCCGGTGCTGGAAGATGGCGGGGCGGTTTGGGCGTGGAGACCATCATTAAATTCGGCGGAGAGAAATCCAAAGGGGTCGTGTTCGGGGATGGGGTCGATAACGAAACCCGGGCTTTCGGGCTTTTCGGCGGTAAAGTCGGCAGCATTAACGAGATGGAGTTCAGACTTCCGGATGGGAGCTGTCATAAACCTAAATCCAAGGAGATTCTTTCCGACATACCCAAAGGCACGATCATGCGTCAGGTTGCCGGTGGCGGTGGCGGATACGGTGAAGCCTATCTAAGGCCGGCGGGAAAGGTTGTCAAAGAGGTGAAGAACGGAACGCTTTCTCTGAAAAGAGCCAAAGAAGATTACGGTATAATTGTTAATCCCGAGACATTTGAAATGAATCGGCCCGAAACCGAACGGCTGCGTGGGAGCAAATCAGTCAAATAATTTTAGATTTTTGGTTGCGAATTTTACACAAGAGTCTTTCAAAATCTTGCTCAGTATCGATGTCGAAAAAACAGAGAGGGTCGTCCATTTCAACGCTTAGTACCTGATCGGGATTGGCTTCGATGAGTTGCCGGGCACCCATGTCGCCTTTAATGTCCATTAGTTGTCTGTAAAATCGGCGGCCGAACACAGTGGGGGTTTTTCTCTTGCCCCGGTAAGTGGGAACGCAGATATCCTTGTCGCTGGACCAAAATCTGTCCAATAAAGTATTAAGGGTTGCCGAATTCAGCATGGGCTGGTCGCCCAGAAGAAATATCACCGCCGCAAAATCGTCTTTAACCGTTGATAACCCGGTTCGGAGGGAATGGCTCTGTCCTTCTTTAAATTGTGGGTTGATTTTTATATAAAGCTTTGAGTGTTGCGATTTTTTACCGAGTGCCTGCAGAATCTTTTGATGGGAATATCCTAAAACCAGAACGATCCTGCTGAGCATGGAGTTTAATGCCGCATCCAACACCCATTCAATTAGGTATTTATCTTTTAGCCGCAAGAGTTGCTTGGGTTGGCCAAATCGTGTCGATGCTCCGGCCGCTAGAATAATTCCGGCAGTTGGTTTCTCTTGTATCATGGAGCTGGTGTCATGTTCCACAAAAATGTTACAAAAGTCGTGTGGTATATTTTCATCCAGTTGGGTTTCTTTAACAACACAATGTCTATGGTTTCAACGAACAGAGGACAGAGAACAGAATACAGAGAACAGAATACAGAGGACAGAACGGCCGCCTTATCTTCCATTTTTTCCATCTGTCACCTGTCATCTGACTTCTGTCATCTGTTATCTGACACCTAATATAAAACCGTGTTTTGTAAATTACTTGCGGGACGTAACACTAGAATACCATAGGGACATAACCCGCTTTAATGGAATCGGAAATTAAGGTTCCCACATATTCGACATTAAAGCCCAGTTCTTCAAGTTTATCACTGGTCCCTGATTTATCAGATAAAAACTTGCAGGCGATCGGAGTCTTGAAATCAAGCAATTCCGATGCGGCTTGTATGACTTCGTCATCTTTACAAAGCAGATTTTCGAAAGGACCAAAAAAGATTACTCTGACATCGTCGATCCACTTATTTTTCTGAGCATTTTTTGCATACAGGATACCCGTTAGCGCTTTGTCTTTTTCTGCAGTCGAAATGACAACCATAACTTTAGATGACATGATAACCCCCTTCGATTTAAAAAATTTTAGGAATAGTAACATAGGCGAACCCGATTTTCTACAGCAACTTTTTGACGAGTGGTTATATTGTTTGTTATAGGCACCTATAGTGGTTGTCAAAAAACCGTTCCGGTATTCAAACGTTTTTTTCTACAACCACTTATACCCCAATTCCGTCATTGGGTGTTTTTAAACCCGCACCGATTAAGGCACTGCCGTGCCTTTGTTTTTTACCGCCACTGGCGGTAAAATCCAAACCACCCGCTCCGCGTGTGGTCCGTGACTCGGAACATTATTATGGAAAGCGGTATAAACTTTGAAAAGGAAGCGGATATGAGCTCTGCAAATGCAGAATACCTTGCGGCAACGCCAATCATAGACTCCGACTCTAAAATAATTATCGATTATGCAATGTCCGCCATTGAGGATGCTGATGATGATTTCATCTCCAAAGCGATCAAACTCTACTATGCTGTTAGGGATGCGATCTGGTATGATCCCTATATTCCGTTTTATCGTCCGGAACATTATCGGGCCAGCAATGTGCTGAAAAGGGGACGGGCGTTTTGTATAGGCAAAGTCTCTTTGTTATGCGCCCTGGGCAGGGCTTGCGGCATACCGTCACGCGTCGGTTTCGCTGATGTTCACAATCATCTCGCCACTAAACAATTGCTCGAGTATTTGGGGTCCGATTTGTTTTCATACCACGGGTTTATGGAATTTTATCTGGATGGAAGATGGGTGAAAGCAACCCCAGCTTTCAACAAGGAACTCTGCAGAAAAGCCAAGGTTGCTCCCCTGGAATTCAACGGTCGCGAAGATTCAATATTTCAACCCTACAATGAGGAAAAAAAATTATTTATGGAATACATAAATGATCACGGAACCTATGCGGACATCCCGGTTAACCAAATAGTGGATGCCTGGAAAGAGGTATACGGCGCTGAACGTGTCAGGCAATGGATTAAGGCATTTGAGGCATCAGGCGGGAAGCTTAAGCGCAAACTTGAAAGTGAAGATTGGGTTAGGGACTAATTAGTGCCCATCCGAAAATAATATTGTTTCAAAGGATAGCACGAATTAGCGGATGAACTTTTGGGGCCTAGAAACGGATATGAAAAAAGTCAAAGTTGAAAAAGCTGTCGGGATGGTGCTGGCCCATGATATTACCCGCATTATTCCTGGGAAATTTAAAGGAGTCGGGTTTAAAAAGGGCCACATCGTAAAGAAAAAAGATATTCCCGAGTTAAAAAAGCTGGGGAAAAATCACATTTATGTTTTGAATCTTTCTGCTGATAAACTGCACGAAGACAATGCTGCGCTGCGCATTGCCTGGGCAATCAGTGGCGAACAGCTTCACTGGACGGATCCGGTTGAAGGGAAATCAAGCATCATCAGCAATACCAAAGGCATTGTCAAAGTGAAGCCTGCCGTTCTTTTGAAAATTAATAAACTGGGTGAGATCATTGTTTCGACGGTTAAAAATAACTTTCCGTGCCAAAAGGATCAAATAGTAGCAGCAACTCGAATCATTCCGTTGACCATAAGCACCAAAAAGATCGAAAGACTGGAATTGCTCGTTCAAAACCAGCACCCGGTTATTAATGTGAAGCCATACCGGAAATTGAATGTGGGGGCAGTGGTCACCGGCTCGGAGATCTATGAGGGGATCATTCAAGACGAGTTCGATAAGTTTGTCGCGAAAAAAGTCAATGATTACGGCTCCAAGGTGGTGAAAAAGATACAGACACCGGACAATCCCGGCGCCATTGGAAATGCAGTCGGTGAACTCAGAGATCTGGGATGTGATCTTATTTTAGCAACCGGCGGGTTGTCGGTGGATCCTGACGATGTGACACGGCAGGGTATAAAACAAATTGGTGCGGAAATCATTGCATATGGCGCACCGGTTCTTCCAGGTGCCATGTTTTTATATGCTAAGCTTGATGGCATTCCCATACTCGGCCTGCCGGCCTGTGTTTATTATCACGAAACGACGATTTTTGACTTAATTTTCCCCAGGGTATTGGCGGGAGATGAAATAACCAAAAACGAAATTGCCCAAATGGGCCACGGGGGATTGTGCCTGGATTGCGACAAATGCCAGTTTCCGGTGTGTCCGTTTGGGAAATAAGTCTCGCATAAAGTGTCGGGCTTCAGGCTTCAGGCGTCAGGTAAGACCAGACATCGGCCTTGTTTTTTGCTGATGCCTAATGCCCGATGCCTAAATCAGGTCAGCGAGCAGAAGCCAGGGGCCAGAGACCAGAAGTCGGAGGATTGAAAAATTAAGCTTAATGAACTCATTGTCGTGATCAAAGGGGCAGGGGAGATGGCCAGTGCGGTCGCCTGGCGAATTTATATGTCCAATATTCGTAAAGTCCTGATGCTGGAAACCGCTTCTCCGCTGGCCGTCAGACGTGAGGTTTCATTTTGTGAGGCCATCCATGAGGGACGCAAAACAGTTGAAGGCGTGGAAGCCATTAAGGTTGATGATTATGATAACATGCGCAAAGCCTGGACCCAAGGGGAAATAGCAGTTGTTGTTGATCCTGAATGGAAGCTGCTCGATCAAGCGCAGGCCAATGTGGTGGTCGACGCGATA
>JAUVTR010000133.1 GCA_030601425.1 Desulfobacterales bacterium | reverse complement strand
TCCTAAAAATAAAGCTAAAATGATCAACTCAAAAACGCCGAAAAGGATTTTGACCGCATACGGCATGACCGGTTCATGATATTGTGAAAAAAAGGCTTCAATAATTCCCGCCCAGACCAGCATCAGGGCCACGCCAAATATAAGCGTCACCAGATCATTGGATATCTTTCGCAGCCGCATTCGCAAGGATATGGGTTTGCCCCATCCAATAAGTGCGCCGGCCAGAACGATGCCGGCCTGCCCGGCAAGCAAAATAGCCGGAATTTCAACAGCCCCGTGAGGCAGCAACCAGCCCAGTAGAAATGAAGTCTCGCCTGCCAGCACATAATCGACGGCCACAGCGCCTAAAATAACGCCATTATAAAACAGCATGATCAATGTGCCGATTCCCCAGGTCATGCCCAATGCAAGTGTAAAAATTGCGACTTTGGTATTATGCGTCATTAAAAAAGAAGAAAAAGAGGTTTTGGCACCCTTGAGTCGATCGGTATCGACGTCTTCTTCGTTTTTTACCCGATCAGATGGATCCTCCTGGAGATGCGAAAACGGAAGGAGTATTTGCTTGGTGCTGGAATCCACTATAATGGTAAATCCGCCGAACGCGGCACCAACCATTATCGCTACCAGACTGATCCAGAATGCGCGAATGTGTTTGCGAAATGTTTGCGGGAAGGTAGTGAAAAACCAGTGTAATGGTCTAAGCCGATGAGGTTTTTCACGCGTTTCATGGATCTCACCAAAAGCCCGGCCCACTATAGATTCAAGATAAAGACGGGTGTTCGGCTCGGCGGAAAAAGTAGAAATTTTGGCCAGATCTGCGGATGCACGCTGATAAAGATAATGAAAGCGTTCCAGGTGTCTGAGCTTTAGCTTGTACTCCGGCTTTTTTTCAAGCCGGTCCAGAACCGCTTCCAGCTCAGACCAGTACGGGCGTTCCTCGGTGATATATTTTTGAAGATCTATGATCATAAAAAAAGTGCCTAAAGTGAACTAAAATGCCTAAAATGAGCTAAAATTAAGGTAATGTTTAGTATGGGTTTAAATTACTTGCTGCCAATAGATGTAAACAGGGCAAGTAGCTCGCTGCACTCATCATAATCGGCCTTTATTTCTTCCCATTTTAACCATTTTATTTCTGTGATTACCTCCAGCCAGAATTGAGTTTCACTCGATTCGCTTTCACAAATTTTAATTTTATTTCTAAAATCCGCTTTACTTCTTGCTCGATTGGCTTCTCGGTAATTAGCGCCAACTGAGGTTCCGGCTTTTGTGATTTGATTTCTAACAACTCTTCCTTCTGGAGTATTGGGTAATTTGGCTGATATCTTAATTATTCTAACAGCAAACTGTCGAGTTCGTTTTTCAAGGTCTTTGGCAAATTTCTTACGATTCATGGGTTTTCTCTTTAAACTTTAGGCATTTTAGCTCATTTTAGTTCATTTTAGGCATTTTCAATTACAAAACCTGTCTTCTCTTCAGCGTCAAATATTGTGAAACCAACTCCGTGCAAAGGTTTTCATTGTCCAACATGGCAAAACCCACACCGCGTCTTTGCAACACTTTTTGAGTTTCCCGCATACGGCGCCACAGCATGTGTCCGCCCAGGTCGTTGTAAATATCATTAATTGATGAAACGGATTCTGAAGTAAAGAGGGGTTTTGCGACCATCGGTTTGATCATATTGACCAATACCACATGGTGCCTTGAAATTAGATCAATGTATCGGGTAAAACTATCCGCCAGAATCGGATCATCTAAATGGGTTAAAAAAACAAGTAAGGCCCGCCGACGGATTTTAGTACCGATAAAGGTAAATAATTCAGTAAAATCCGGAGAGACGCTTTGCGGCTGCAACATATAGAGCGAATCCCGACATACATTGAAATGCGCTTTGCCCATCCTGGCTTTTAAAAAAGACCGCACTTTGTCGTCAAATGTCAGCAACCCAAACAAATCCCCTTGCCGTTCGGCGGCCATTGCCATGATCAGAGCGGCAGTTATGAATCGCTGCAACATCGTGGTTAAGCCGTCAGCACGTATTTGCTCATCACCTTTGCCCGAAAGGGAATTCAATTCCGGGGACCTCGCACTTAATCGCGATGCATCGATGATAACATATATTTGCTGGGTCCGCTCGATCTGATAGACTTTTGTAATCGGCACCCCACGTTTGGCGGTCGTCTTCCAGTGAATATCTTCAAAGCTGTCACCGGGAAGGTATTCTCTGAGTTGCTCAAAATCCCGTCCTTTACCAACCTGCCGCTGCGCGTGAATACCTAACCCCTTATTTAAAAAGAGCCCGCTTAAATTTTTGCGCTCATCAAACAGGTTGGGATACACACGAATCTCTGTGTTGATCCGGACGCTGGTTCGAATCGACCAAAATCCCCATAAGGATGCCGTCTCCAGATAATACTTATCAAGATGGTAGCGTCCCTGTTTTAAGCCCTGAAGCAACCAGTCGATAGATGAAATATGATTATCCTCCGGCAATTCGATACTGAGCTCAACTGCCGGTGTATAAATTTCTTCCGGAAACGCTAAACCAAGTCGTAAGCGTCTGACCTTCAGCTTCTCGTTTTCAATCTGTAAATTAAAATTGCCCTCTCTGCCCTTTGAAATCCGAACAACTTCCGGCAGCATGACGCGGATGCCCTCCAGCCGCCCCTGGGAACGATAGGCATCCATAGCGACTGCAATAATGATGGCGACAGCCACAAAAATGGTGGACACTGCAATGGAAGAAACCATCACCATCAACAGGGTCAAGGGCAGAAAAATAAGCCCCACAAAAAATAAAAGGCGGTATGTTGGCACCAATTTCATAAATTCAAGGTTTAAATTAAATTCTCATTTTTATCAGCAAATGATAAGTTATGTTTTTTACTGGTAACGGTTTCAGGTGTCAGGTGTCAGGATTCGTGGCTTTTGGTCACTGGCTGCTGGTTCGTGAGTTTAGTCGATTCGCTAATTGGTCGACTGGTCAAATAGTTTAAAAATGGATTGAATCATCTGACTAATTGACTATTCAGCTAATGAACTATTTTACTATAGCTGATGACCTCTAACATCTGTCCTCTGTTTTCTGACACCTGAAACCTGACACCTGAAACCTTTATTTTAAAGCTTGTAACACGCAACAAGCAACTCGACCGATTATCGAGGAACGGCAATATCTTTGAGTATAGATTCAATTACCTCTCTGATCGTTAAACCTTCGATTTCATATTCAGGCCGTAGAATCAGACGATGCTCCAGGACCGGATGTGCCATCGCTTTGATATCATCGGGTGTTACAAAGTCCCGTCCGTTGATGGTCGCAAAAGCCCGACTGGAAAGCAGCAGTGCCTGGGTGGCCCGTGGCCCGGCTCCTACGAGAACACTTGCATGGGCGCGGGTTTTACGAACAATGTCGACCACGTAAGAAACCAGGTCTTCCTTTACCAATATCCCTTCCAGGGCCATACGCAGTTTGGTTAACACTTCCGGAGTTATGATCTGCTGGACCGCACCGCTGGCCAACGTATTTTCCGGCGCATCTTTACCAAGCATTCGCTGCGCAAGTTTGAGTTCCGCATCTTTGCCGGGGAGATTCATAGTAATTTTGAGCATAAAACGATCTTTTTGAGCCTCGGGCAGCGGATAGGTGCCCTCATATTCGATCGGATTTTGGGTGGCAAATACCGTAAAATTCGAGGATAGCTCATGCGTTTGGCGATCGATCGTTACCGTGCGCTCTTGCATAGCCTGAAGTAGTGCAGACTGTGTTTTGGCCGGCGCCCGGTTGATCTCATCTGCAAGCAAAAAGGTGGAAAAGACCGGGCCTTTAACCAGTGAAAACTCATTGGTTTGCAAATTAAATACATGGGTTCCGGTAATGTCTGTGGGCATCAAATCCGGTGTAAATTGAATGCGTGCAAAATCACATCGCATCACGTGCGCAAGGGTTCTAACCAGCAGGGTTTTGGCCACCCCGGGTACGCCTTCGATGAGCGCATGGGTCCCGGTAAATATAGCGATCAATGCCTGATCCACCACCTGTTCATAACCAATGATCACCTTGGCCACTTCTTGTTTAGTTTTCAACAGCGCTTTTTTAAAAATTTCCGTATTTTCATTCATAGTGTCTTCCCTTTGAGATTATTTTGCTGATCCGTCGATAGCCCAAAACAGGATCGATGGATTTGGGGGACTGGGTTTCAATCATTTGAAGGGCTGATTTTATTTGCTTGAGTTTATTGTTTCGAAAGCGTTTTTGGGGTTGCATGCTGCGTTCCCATTCCCGGGCACAGGTCTGCAAAAGTTGTCGGGCTGGAATATTGCGGCGCAGCAGGCTGATTAAACCCTGGGTGGAATCCCGATCCGAGATGAAACCTCCGCCCGGTTGTGGCCGGCTTCTCTTTGGCGGGGGCACAAAATAAACTGAATTCTTCCAGATAAACAAAAGTGCTAAAACAGCAACTGTAAATATAAACCAGTGAAATCGGTATTTTTTAATCAGACTCAGCACCCCGGGATGTTTAAAAATTCCTAAATGGGTTTCATCGAAGACGACGTTTGAGCTTTCACCGAGCGTCCAGGCCAAAAGTTCCGGATGGCGTTCAGATCGCAGCGCTTCGTTACTCAGGAAAAAAGAGTCCGCCGCAAGCACCAGACTGCCCTTGCCATAGGGTCTTTCAATAATGACCGGCCGACCATCTGCGGCATAAATCACCCGCCAGATGTCATCAAGTTCATCAAAATACAAAGCCGTATGCCAGGAGATCGTTTGAGGCATCCCTTTGATGTGGCTTTGGAATAAATCATCACTGAGGCGTTCCGCTTTATCCGATGGTTCTTCGGCAAACGCAAAGGCCAAACCCCATTGTTCTTTTAGTGAAACGCATTTGCCGGGGTTATCCTGAATCCGGCGACCGGGTGCTGCCTGAGATATATTCTCATCATTATTGGAAGGGTTTTCAGAATCATGACGGGCATCGTTTCGCCGGGTCTTTTCTGTATCTTTGACTTCTTCTTTAGGCTCGAAGCATTTTGACATGCGCCAGTCTGCAGGTTTTTTCTCAACCGGCAAGAAAGACAGAACCATTCGACCGCCTGTGTTTGTTAAACGTTCAAATACCTTGAGCCACTCCGCTGAAACGGATTCCGCGTCAAATGCCGCCACCCCCACATAAAAAAGGGCAGTGTGATCTTTAAACTTCAAATTTCGTAACGTCAGGTAATTGCGGCTAACCCGGGCGTCATCCATATTTTCCAGGCTGCTGTAAAATGCCCGGCTACCCAACGGATCACTGCGCAACGATGAATACGCCGGATATACGTCGCCGGCCTCAAAGCGCAATAGAAACAATTTAACAACTCCGAGTATAAAGCCCAACACGATAATTAAGAGAAAAGCGATTCGTATGGGGTTAGCTTTGGGCAATCGTCATCATCCTTTTTTGGATAGCAGCATAATGGTCCAGGTCAGGTCGGGTTATTTCGTACATCCCGTACCAGACGCGTTCAAAAACCTCTCTGCTTTTGGAAAAGGCCTTTAATAAAGCTTCTTTTTGATGGGCCCTTCTATGCAGCTCGTTTTCGTACTCTCGGTTGGATTTAAATTTTTCAATGGTAATCAATTCATTCTCGGCCAGGTTGGCCAATGTTGCCAGATAGAAAGCCCGGATGGCCAGACGCCAGGACCCTTTTTCGGTTAATTCGCGCGCAAGTTCCAACCAACGGTTTACCGGCAGATCATCGGCGGCGGTGTCATCGTTTTCGAGGTTGGGAGTGGATTCAACAGCAGCCGCAACAATTTCAGCCTGGGCGTTCTGCCGGCGCATCCAGGAGCGCCACAGGATATAGACCAGCGCACACAAAATCCCGATGAGCAGCACAAAGACGGCCACCCGCACGGATGTTATCCAGTTTGCATTAGAAGACGCCGTACGGCGATCACCGGCGGGCAATAGACCGATCAGCCAATCCATAAGTTTATCAACCCAGTTTATGACAGCCTTTATTCCTTTGCCCAGTTTATCAATTATCCACGCCACTACTGAGGCAATAGGTCCCTTGGGCGTTTTTTCATCTTCAGCAATTAACTCCCTGGGCATCCGCCATGTAAATTCGCGCCGCTCCATCACCTCGTCAATTGAACGATCCAGTGCTTCCGGTGAGGCAAAGTGAGTTTCGATTGCTATTGAAGGTATGGGGCTGCCGGCGAATAATGCGACAACGAATAAACCGATGGCCACACCGGTTCGGCCGGGCATCAGGCCCTTTAACTCTGTTTTTAGATCGTCTCCTGATTTTAAGGCTGCCCCATAAAAACATCGCAGGGCATAAACGGTTTTAACCAATGGATTCATGCACAAATAAGAAATGCCGATCGTCACCACCCAAAAGGTGGTGTTGATCACATGCGATCCACTCAAGGTAAACATGGATTCAACCCCAATATATTTTTTCAACAGGTGGGGCAGAATATAGATTGCACCGGCAAGGTTTAAGAAAACGACAACCCCGAATATAAAAATAATCGCCAGCAGCATATGATTTTGCCGCGGCCACAGCTTGGCCTGAAACCAGGCCTTTTGGCATAATGTTTTCAGATCGTCTAATTCCGTAATCGCTTCAGCTGTAATATTTTGATAAAATGCATAGCACCAGCCAAATGGAATAGCGACTAAAGCTGCCAGCGGTAAGATAAAAAAGGCGGTTGCATGAATCAGGGTCTGAGTTGTGACAAGTGTCAGCATTCGATGCAAGGACCATCGCGGCACAGGTTGTCCGCTAATACTCATCTTTACCCGCGCAGCGAATACAACATGCCAGCATTTCATCCAAATATAAAGCAAGGCAATACCCAGTGAAGCAACCGCATGATAGCTCTTTGCATCGGCGCTACGACTCATGTCGGCCCAAAAATAAAACAGCCCCAATATAAACGGCAACGTCCCGATATAGTAACCGGAAAGCAAAAAAAGGGGGGCCTTTCGCAGTAAATGCACGGCTTCTTCTAAAATGAGAATCGCACTTTTATGATGTTCTTGCGATTTCCGTTTCATTGCGTGTTCCACCACCCCATTTCCCATAACGTCCCCTCATGAAACGAGGAAGGAAGCGCAAGCAAAAGTTGACCCATATAATAGAAGAATATCCATATAAGCATTGTACCCAGCAGAAAATGAATAATCCGGGCAAGCCCGCTAAATCGCGTTAGACCGGAAGCGTCAGGATCGATTTTACGACCCAAGCATGCGGCACATAGCACTTTGTCTTCGTGTTCGGTCACGCATTCGCGACAAAAATAACGCCGACACTCCGGACAACGGGCAACCGCCTCCCGTAACATATGATTAAAGCACCGCTGGTGCAGCAAATCTTCCATCAAGAAATCCTTTTTGGAGCGGAGGTATGAGCCGTCGACGCCGGTAACGCTGAGGGTTTGTGAATGGCTGGCTGAGGATTCTTTAACATGAAAATCCCCGGAATACCGATAATCAGAGCGCCGCATAGAGCGATAATGTCAATCGTCATCAGCAAAGGACTTTCCCACGGAGATGTATTGGATAACAGCTTAAGCATTTCCCACTGATTCTGCCAGATTTCAGGATGCTTAAATGTTAAGGCCACACTGACAACATAGCCCGCAACAAATGAGAAGCAGACATATCCCAGGGCAGCCCAGGTGATGTTGCGGAGCGACTGTTTTAAGTTGCTTTCGTGCTGCTTGACCAATGCCACGATCACACAGATGGCCAAAAGCATGCTGACAGCAGTGCCCAGCAGCGACAACGCAACATGCGTATAAAAAAAACTGAAGGCTATAAACAAACTATCGACCACCAGTAAAGCAAATAAAGCTAAATGCACCCTTCCCTTTTCAGACTTCTTTGCTTTCAGAGGTCGCTTACGCATGCCCGGCAGCGCATGTCGTGTTTGATTAGTGAATACATCGGCGGGTTGTTGAACCAAAGTCTCAGGATTGATTCGCCCCTGTACCTGTTCGATTAGAGATCTGAGTCGATTCATCACCGGCTGAGTGGTTTTCAGACGATGTAGCGAGTTCAGTTTCTCCGTCTGAACCGCGGTTAAAAGATAGGTTTTACAGGTGGGGCCTTTAAATACGTTTATTATCAAAACAAGCAGCATCACACCGGCTATAATTGCATTAAAAATGGACCACCCGCCCCCGGAGGTGACAGCAAACAGTCCGAACAAGCTCGTTAAGGCGCCCAAAACGAAATTTTGAATTTTTCCCATGTCGGTTTTGCGGGTGATGATGGCTTGAATGTCATTGAAGTAAAACCGCTTATAGTCTTCAACGCCCAGGCGGGAATAAATCTGAAGCACATGGTCGGAACCTTGCCAGAGGGTATGGTACCCGACTAAAAAGCCTTTTTTCTTCCCAGGCAGTTTCTGGTATGTTGATATTTCGCTGGCCATTTTTAGCTAAAATTCTAGTTCCTCAACAGATTTTTTGGTGCTTCTTCAAATTAAACTTTTTTAATAAACACGAAACGGGCCAAGAGGCTTGGATGCTGGGAAGCTGGGAAGCAATCAAGAGCTCGTAGCTCATAGCTCTTAGCTGTTAGCTTTTACTATGAGCCATGAGCTATCAGCTGTGAGCTAATATTGCCTCCCAGCCTTCTGGCCTCATAGCTTTCCAGCCTTTTGGCATCCAAGCCTCCCAGCATCTGTTTGACCCCTATGATGATATCAAGCTTCCAAAAAAAAGAATCCAAGCAACAATTTGTAAACAGGCAATTCCAAAAGCCAGAATAAACTGTATTTTGCTCCGTGGAATGATACTACCGGGAGCGCCCCAGTAGCGGATGACCATGAAAAGAACAATAGGCGCCGTAATAAGGGTCGGCCAAATCAATAACATGGATGCAAGGGCGATAACCAAAGCGATTTTGTCATAACATACCCGATGGTTTTCCAGATTTCTAATCTTACGCTTGGTTTTGCCTTTTTCCAGACACCCAGGACAAAGATGCCGGTTATTGAACTCGACATCGCACAATACACATAGAAATCGACCGCAGGCTGAACATGTCACCGCTGCCTTTTTGCCGGGATGATAAAAACAACCGGCTTCTTTTTCTGCCTGCAATGGGTCCCCTGTGCGGCCGGAAGGCAATTTACGGAAAAGCGCCGGGTAGACATCGGCGCGTATCGGTTCGTTACATGTGGGGCAAGGGATTAGAGCAAAGGTGTTGATCGTCGCAGCATTGAGCGCTGTTTTGCACTGGGTGCAGGAAATCA